>JAHWIN010000001.1 GCA_019322475.1 Candidatus Woesearchaeota archaeon | reverse complement strand
GTCCGCCTTTTCCAGCAGCCCTGCGTGGGCTGTGTTCATAACCCCTGCCTGGGTGGATATGTGGACATCCAAGCCTGGATAGCTCCTCTTTATAATGTCCAGGAAGGATATCTCCTGGATTATGACGCTGTCTATGCCTGCTGAATAAGCAAATGAAAGCTGCCTGAAGAAGCCATCCAGCTCATAATTTTTAACTAAGGTGTTCATAGCAAGATACAGCTTTACACCGTTAGACCTGCATATCCTTACGGCTTCTTTCAGAAAATTGCCGGTGAAATTAGCTGCAAAGCCCCTTGCGCTGAACCTTCTCATCCCAAGATAAACTGAATCTGCGCCTTTGCTTACTGCCGCTTTAAGGCAGGCCATGCTTCCTGCGGGGGCTAAAAGCTCTATCTTTTTCTTATGATGCATAACCTTAAGAAGAAGAATGCATTTAAAATCATTTGGTTTTGGCTGCCTTAGAGGTGTCAGTAAACTTCTTGAAGCTCTCTGCCAGGTCAATCATGTACCTGCCTTCCTCCAATTTGAAGATCAAAGGCTCACCTCTGAACATATGAACAAGGTCAAGCTCGTATTTTCCGGGCTTCAGGATCCTTATCGCTTCAAGGTCAAGAACAACGGGCTCATCCCTGTCTATCTCTGAGCCAACAAGGTCAAAAACGTCTTTTTCTATCTGCTCTTTCTCTTTAGGGGTTAATTTGGTCTCTTCTGCTATCTTTTGGGCTTTCTCTAATTTTTCCTTCTTTACGTAGAAAAAAAGCTTTCCGCCGCATTTGCAGCCCTTGATTATTTCAGTAGCTCCATCATCATAGAATGTATTGCATCTTACACATTGGTGTGGCATTCTAGCTCATTTTTTCTTTTTTATGTCCTTTGTGAACAGCTCTATCTTATTGGGATCTTTCCGTATCTGCTTTACTACTGTTGCCGGGCCTATTATAGTGAAGCCCTGCCTGTCTCCAAGCATCATATTTATCATGCTGGTTTTTATGCCCTTGAAAAAGCCCTGCTCCTTAGGAGGCGGGTTGATAACTGCAAGCTCAATCCCCTTGAACTTGTTGTTAACCTCCTCCATGGTTATCTCTATAAGGTCTTTTTCCTCTTCTTTCTTCAGTTTCCCTCCAAGCAAGACTATCTTATTCTGCTTGGCTATGTCCAGCAGCTTATTTACCCTTCTTGCCGGACCCAGCCCCTCAATCTCTGAGTAGGGAACGAACTGCAAAACCAATCCCATTTTATTTCACACCTCTTTTTTCCATGAACTCCTGGAAATTGCATATCCTGCCTAAAAGCCTATTTGACTAAAGCAAACAAGCCTTCATAAAACTTATCTATATTTGTGCCATATTTAGCTGATATCCCTATAACATCATACTGAGGGAATGCTGCCTGGACTTTCTTTATCTTTGACTTCCTAAGGTCTATCTTGTTGGCTACTATAAGGACAGGTATATCCCTTGCCTGAAGATTTCCAATTATAGTTATATTAACCTGGGAGTAGGGGTCTTTTGTGGCATCCAAAACTATAACTACAGTTTCCATGTCATCAAGCCATTTTATAGAATCAATTATCCCTTTTGTAGCTTCTTTTGCCCGCAGTTTTGCCTCTTTCTCCTTCATGCCGGATTTTATAAAATCCTCATAGTCTATCTTGGTGGCTATCCCCGGGGTGTCAACAAGGTTGAAGCTGAGCTCTTTTCCCTCCTTATTTTTTATGTTGATCTGCTCTTTTATCTGGATCTCCCTTGTCTCGTGCGCTATATTAGATACAGAACCCATATCTTCCCCTAACCAATCCTGGCAGATCCTGTTTGCAAGGGTGGTCTTCCCGCCGTTAGGGGGGCCGTATAGGCCAAGCTTAACCTGCTTTTTTTTCTTAAAAAGATTATTGAGAACCTTGTTTATGAACCGTTTGATTATATTGACTACCATCTAGATTACCTTCCCCACCATATGAAAATGATTGTAATGGGATTAGTTTATATATTTTGCGCTTTTTTGAAATTGAGAGTGGCCAGCTAAAATAAAAGATTCCAAATGCATCAGAAATTGAGGAGAAAGCTGAGCAGATAGGCTATCCTAAGACGCCAATACTTATCAGGTTCCCGCTTATTTCAGAATTCCTGTCTGAAGCTGTAAAAAATGTATATCTTGTCCCGGTGTAATTAAGATCAGGGGCTATAGTTGCTATAGGGCCTTTAAACGAGACTGCAATATTATCCATGGGATAAGCAGAATAGACAAGATCGTCCCCGTCAGGATCGTAGAAATAGGAAGAGAGATTAAGAGTAGATTGGCTGCCTCGCCTGATGGTCATGTTTGTGAATTCCCTGACTGATAAGGGAGCCATTTTTCCTATACTCATACCTGTTGAGGTAGAGTATCTTAGGGTGTCTATCTTCAGCGATGAACTATCTATCACGAATAAGATAGTGTATTCATAAGAATCCATCCCTCTCAATAAGCAGGTCTCTACACATTCTTCCCTAAAATGGATAAGATCATGGGGTCCTGAACCTGCGCCCGTCAAGGGCGTGTTTAGCTTTTTAACACTTCCTCCAACTACAGAAGAGAGCCTGCTTAGGAGACCAGGCCCCTGCTTTTTTTTCAATATCGAACTGTCCATGACAAGGAAAGACCTGTTTTTGGAAACAAGGTAAACTTTTGCAGACCCTTTTTGGCTTACGCTCCCATCAATCTTAAAAGACATCAAGTCTCCGGGGCTTCCTTTTGCCCAGATGTAGCTATAGCTGCTGTTTAGGCCCAGATTAAGGTTTTCAGAGGCATTGTACTGCTTGTCCAATGCAACAAAGCCTGTAGGGGCCAAAGAGCTAAACAGGTGGAGTATGAACAAGAGCAGCAAACATATGACCGGAAGGAGTATCTTTACGTCCTTACAGAGGTTATATCTCGATTCAGCCCTGTAATAACTTATCTGCTTATCTATATCCTTAATATCCTGTATCAGCCTTGCCTTATATTCGTCATAAGACTGCCCTTTGGAAAAATTCCTATCAGGGCCTTTTTTTTCGTATCTTTCATCTAGGCTGCGCATTTTTTTATCATATACCTCTTGTAGGCTGTCTTTACAGTGCTGCTGCTCTTTTTTAGAGAGGAGGCTATCTTATCGAAAGGTAGAGCCCTGGTCTTTCTCAGGTGATAAGAGACCGACTCAAGAACAGAGTATCTCGTGTCTTTGAACATATCCAGGGGTATCAAGATGGAGCTGTCTGAAAGGTCCAACATCCCCCTTAACCTTAGCTTAGATGCCCTATATGTATTGTATATGGTCGAAAGCTTCCTGTTGAGGATGTCTGATATCCTGCTAAAAGGTGTCTCCTGTGAATCCTTAAGGTACCTTATTATTGCCTGCAGCCCTGAAAGGCCTGACCTGAAGGCAGATATGGGGATCATATCCCTGCCTAACCCATGAGAGGCTATCAGGATCTCCTGCCTCTCTTTTGGGGAAAAGCAGATGAGCAAATCAGAAAGCTGCCTGGCTAATTCCCTCTTCTTTTTTAGGTTCAATATGCAAATCATGGGCTTAAAGGTATATAAATTTTACTATCATGTAGCCTTTTTTTGCTATCATGTAGCCTAACCTTTATCTAAGGATCACCTGCCGGCATTTGGCTGGAGGATAAAAAACTTGTTTCAGTCAAACATAAAGCTTTAAATAAATTCCTGGATTAACTTTTCAGGTGATAAAAGGCAAGGTAATATCGGGGGAGTACGGAAAGGTGCTGGTAAGGCAGAAAACAGGCAAGAAGATAGAGCTTGGCGAGATATTAGTTTCCGAGGACAAGGATTCAAAGATACTTCTTCAGGCTGTGCACCTATTGTACGGCAGCCAGATCTCACAGCAGAACCTGGAGCTTATATCCGGGATGAGCCTTGAGGAAGAGGAGGACATGGAGTTCATGGACGCTAAGCTTAGGAATTACAACCTTGCTGTGCTAAAGAACCTTATAACCATAAAGGAAAAAACATCAGGGGTATGCAAGAGGCTTCCTGCTTTTTTTTCTTCTGTAAGGGAACTGAAAGAAGATGACCTTAGGTTTTTGACAAAGCCAAAAAATCCACTGTTTTTAGGAAAATTGAGGAGCGGGAGCGATGTTCTGGATTTTCCGGTCTATCTTGACGGTGAAGAGGCCCTTACCCACCACATCCTAGTTCCAGGGACTACAGGAAGGGGCAAGAGCGTCTTAGTAAAGAACATATTGTGGAACACTACAGACCAGGATTACTGCGGGATATTAGTGCTGGACCCGCATGATGAATATTACGGGAGGAACAAGTTCGGGCTTAAAGACCATAGGCTTAAAGATAAGGTTATATATTATACCCCTTTAGATGTTCCCCCGGGAGGAAGGACACTTAAGGTAAACCTAAGCCTGATAAAGCCCCAGCATTTCAACGGCGTTGTTTACTGGTCAGACCCCCAGATGCAGGCCTTGTTCCAGTATTATAAGGAGTACGGAAACAAGTGGATAGAGGCAATCATCCTGGACAAGAAGCTGCAGGCTAATTTTTTTGAGGGAACATTATCTGTAGTGAAAAGGAGGATAATGTCCCTGCTTGACCTTGAGCTGAGCAACAACCAGCTTTTCTGCAACGGCATATTTGACCTGAATGCAGGCGAGACTACAGTAAATGACATATGCAAAGAGCTTGAGGAAAATAGATTAGTAATAATCGACACCTCAGACTTCTCAGGAAGCGTCGAGATACTGGTAGGGAGCCTTATCGCAACTGAGATATTCAGCAGGTACAAAAGGCATAAGATAGAAGGTAAGCTAAAAGGCAGGCCGGCCATATCTATCGTCCTGGAGGAGGCTCCAAGAGTCCTTGGAAAAGAGGTTCTTGAGAGAGGAACCAACATATTCTCAACCATAGCCAGGGAAGGAAGGAAGTTCAAGGTAGGGCTGTTTGCGATAACGCAGCTTCCCTCGCTTATACCAAAAGAGATACTGGCCAACATGAACACCAAGATAATACTGGGGACGGAGATGAAGCCTGAAAGGGAGGCCATAATCCAAAGCTCTGCCCAGGACCTATCTGATGATGACAGGAACATAGCCAGCCTTGACAAAGGAGAGGCCATAATAAGCAGCAATTTCGCACGGTTTGCAACCCCTATCAGGATCCCTTTCTTTGATGACCTTGCAAAAAAGGAAAAGGAATGCGGAGTTAAAAGGGAGTTTTCGGGTATAGGGATGGGGTGAGTTTATTTCATGAGATTTGCACATATAGCTGACTGCCATATAGGCGGGTGGAGAGACCCTAAGCTTAGGGATGCAGGGGCTAAGGCTTTTGAGAGAGCTATAGGCATATCCATAGAAAGGAATGTTGATTTCGTGCTTATAGCAGGTGACCTGTTCAATACCTCACTGCCTTCTGTTGACGGCCTTAAGGCCGTGGTCAGGAAGCTGAAGGAATTAAAGGATAATGGTATCCCTGCTTATCTTATAGCAGGATCGCATGATTTTTCCCCTTCCGGGAAGACTATGCTGGATGTCCTGGAGGATGCAGGGCTTTTTGTAAATGCTGCAAAGGGTGAAGAAAAGGAAGGGAAGCTTAAGCTTAAGTTCACCATAGACAGGAAAACAGGGGCTAAGATAACAGGGATGATCGGCAAGAAAGGCGGGCTTGAGAAGAGCTATTATGAAGCTCTCTTAAGAGAGGATCTTGAGAAGGAGGAAGGGTATAAGATATTCATGTTCCATTCCTTGCTTTCTGAGCTAAAGACAAAAGAGCTGGAAAAGGCGGATTCACAGCCGGTCAGCCTATTGCCCAAAAATTTCGATTATTATGCCGGAGGGCACCCCCATATCGTAAAGGGTGAAAAGATAGAGGGGTATGGGACAATAGCTTATCCCGGGCCTTTGTTTCCCAACAATTTCAGGGAGATAGAGGAGCTTGGAAACGGCGGATTCTATATAGTAGAGGATAGTAAGATAAGCTTTGAGCCTGTCATGATCTATAATACTTTCAGGATATCCATAGACGCTGAGCATAAAAGCCCTGACCAGGCAAGGGAGGAGATAATGGACAAGATCAAGGGCAGGGAGTTTAATGATACTATAGTGACTATAAGGGCTTTTGGGGTCCTGGAAAGCGGGAAGCCTTCTGACATAGGCTTTAAGGAAATCTTTGACAGGCTATATGAGAAATCAGCTTACTTTGTCATGAAGAATACAAGCAAACTGCTGACAAAGGAGTTCAAAGAGATAAAGATAGATGCAAGCGATGCTGATGATGCAGAGGACAGGATGATAAGGGAGCATATAGGGCAGGTAAAGATAGATGTGGATGAGGTAAAGGCTACAAAGGAGCTTATGAGGATATTGTCTGTTTCCAGGGATGAAGGCGAGAAGGTAGCTGATTTTGAGAGAAGGATCAAAGGGGATGTTGAGGGGATATTGTTTGGGGGAAAAAAGGCTTAAAGCCCTAGCGGCTTTCTTCTATCAAAGACCTAAGGATATCATTAACCTCTTTAGGGCTTGCTTTTCCCCTTGTCTTTTTCATCACAAGGCCCATCACAAAGTTAAGCGCTTTTTCATTCCCTGACTTATAATCTTCGACTGCGTTAGGGGCTTCTTTCAAGGACTCAAGACATATCTTTTTCAGCTCTCCTGAATCAGAAACTGCCTCCAGGCCTTCTTTCCTGACATATCCTTTTACATCAAAAGGGCTTTCCACCAGCTTCTCTATTATCCTCTGGGCGACTGTCTCGGTTATCTTTTTCTGCTCTATGAGGCCTAAAAGGTCTATCATGTGGCTGTGCCTTATCCCTGTCTGGCTCAGCTTCTTCTTATTATAGTTAAGGACCCTTGTGAGCTCCCTTCTGATCCATTTTGCAGCCAGCTCTGGGTCTACTGCTGCAGAAACCGCTTCAAACATCTCAGCCAGCTGCCTGTCTTTTGAGATGACCTTTGCCATCTCTTCCTTTATCCCGTGCTTTTCTGTAAATCTTTTAAGCTTCTCGTGGGCCAACTCAGGCATATCTTTTTTTATCCCTGCAATCCATCCCTTAGGCAGTCTTATCCTTACAAGGTCAGGGTCTATTATATATCCATAGTCCTCTGAGGTCTCTTTTGTACGCATAGAAAACGTGATGCCTTTTTCAGAGTCCCAGCCCCTTGTTTCCTGCTTAAGCTTTTTTCCCTCTTCAATATCTTTTTTCTGCCGCATTATCTCGTACTTAAGCGCCCTTTCGATATCCTTGAAGCCGGTTATGTTCTTTATCTCACTTCTTACATAGCCGCTTTCCTTTATAGAAACATTTGCATCTGCTTTTATTATGCAGCTGTCGGTATCGAATATGTCCAGATAATGAAGGATCGTGATAAGCTGTTTCATGAAATCACGGGCATCTTCAGGAGATGCCATATCCGGCTCTGTAACTATCTCCACTAAAGGATCTCCGCTCCTATTGTAATCAACAAGAACATACTTTGAGTCCTGTATGCCTGAAGGGTGGACCAGAGCAGCGGGGTCTTCTTCCATGTGGATCCTGGTCAAGCGTATCTTTTTTCCCTTTTCCAGGGATATATGGCCTCCTGAAGCAAGAGGGATCTCGTATTGGGTTATCTGGTAATTTTTTGACATGTCGGGATAGAAGTATGATTTCCTTGAGAAGATAAGATCTGGTGCTATCTTTGAGCCTGTCGCAAGAGCCAATTTTATTGCATATTCCACTGCTTTCTTGTTTAGGACGGGCTTTGAGCCAGGATGGCCTAAGCAGACAGGGCATGTCCTTGTGTTCGGCTTTTCATCAGGATCAGCTGCCCTTTTACATCCGCAGAACAGCTTTGTTTTAGTGGATAGTTCACAATGGATCTCCAGGCCGACAACTATCTCTGAAGTGAACTTAACCATGAGCAAGACCTCCGTATCTTGGGATGCATATTATCTCGAGTATGCCAAAGTTAAAGAAATCTGATGTTGTCGAAGGCTCTACCAGGAGGCAGGTGTCAACTCCATGTGATGTGCCCCCTATGGCGAGTATGGGCTCTTTTTTTTGCACTGCCCCTGTATCTGCAGCCATAAGGGCTGATTCTACTGCTACCTTAACACCTTCTGAAATGAGCTTTAGGGTTTCTGCTATTATCATATTAGGGGTTAAATGATTGAACTTATTGGAAAGGGATTTTCCTATTCCGCTGAAAGCATGGGTGCACCTTACTACCCTGATGCCTTTCTCTTCCAGGAGAGGCCTGTTTTTCCTGAATGCATCCAATGTTTCCTTGTAAGAGACCGCTTCTGAATATGCTACGCAGACTATATCCAGTCCAGGGCACCTTTCCTTCAGCTTTAATGCAGATTCACCCCTTGCTGAGCCTATCACTATCGTATTTATGCTGTTCTGCTTAGCATATTCTGCTGCCAGCTCTAAGGTCTTTTCAGTATTTTTTTCTCCGGGCTTCTTGAAATAGATTATCTTTTTTTCCTCGAAATCCATCTTTTCTCCAGGCATCGAAAAATATGTATTTAGTTCGTTTTTCTGGCAATATTTTCCATATTTTTCCTGACTTTTTCTATCAGTCTTCCTAAATTCTCTTTTGTAAGGGGAAGATATTTTGACTGCCTTCCATAGTCTGCCTGGACCCTCAAATCATAGCTTTGGTCGTATGTTTCCTTCAATATGGGGTCTATCTCTTTTAGTTTTGTCAATATCTTAATCCTGCTTATTGATGTTGAACCAAATTTTAGCTTCAACAAAACATAAACTGAATTTTCACATGCAACAAAAGCCCTGTTAGCTGCTGTTAGGATATCATCTTCCTTAAAGTTCCTTTCTGCTGACTCAAGAGCTTTTTTTGCCCTTTTCAGATCCCCATTGATGCCTTCAAGCATAAGGTCCACCCAATATGCAATTAATATAAAATTCAACCAAAAGTTCCCTTAACTTCCCTAATTTTTGTTTTATAGGCATCTTTTTAATGTTTTCTATAATCTTCCCTTCCCTCTCTTTTTTTATAGAGTGCATGGCATCTTTTTTGCTTATAAAGCCCAGGCTTCTTTCGGACAATACAAGGAAGATAAACTGCTCTATTATATTTTCTATTATATAACCCGCTGCGCCATAATCCTTATCGGCATAATTTCTAAGGGCTGACTTATGCCTCTCTAAGAGGTATTCTATCTTCTCAAGAGGCTCTTTTCTGCAGCCTTTCAGGAGACAGGCAGCCAAGCTATAACCCTGGACAATGATGCCCTTAAGGAGGATATTTCTGGTAAAGAGATCTTCTTTTTTTGAGATTTCATCTTTGTTAAAAATATGCAGGTTTATCCTTTTTCCAAATAATTCCTCGACAGATTTTTTGTCTTCATCCAACCTTTTAAGGTTCTTGGCTACAATAAGAATATCTATATCGCTATCTTCATTTGCTGTTCCTGCAACATAAGAGCCAAAAACAACCATCAAGGAAACGTTATCCTTTTCTTTATGCATCAGCAGCCTAATAGAGGCCAGAACATCTTTAGGCAATTTTTGCAATCTCTGGCTGTCAAAAGAGAACTTTAAGAGAAGAGCAGCCTCGTTTGAAAGGTTGAGGCTTACCAGTTTTGTTTTTCCAACTCTTTTGCATACGACAAAATTTTCCCGGATGAGCCTGCTTATTGAATCTGATGCTGCCCCTTTTCCTGTTTTTGCCTCTTTTACCAGAGATATTTCCTTGAATTCCCTGGAGGGATCATTGAATAGAACATTCAGTATCTTAACAGCTGTTTTTGAGCCTAATATGCCTTCCATAGAATCCAGAAATATAGCTGCCCTTTTAAATTTTTCTATTTTTAGACTTCATTCCCTAAAAATAGGGAATGTGGTCTTTATCTAGGGATTCTCCAGCTTTGAACCAGCCTGTATCAGCTTCCCTTCCTGCAGATGATCTCCTGTAAGCATCAGGCCGATGGGCATCTTATCCTTATTGAAACCTACAGGGATGCTCATGTGAGGGAGACCTGCCAGATTGGGGCCTGCTGTCAGGATGTCTGCTGTATAGCTTTGAAGAGGGGTGAGCTTTTCTAGGTCTTTGAACTTAGGGGCCACAAAAGGCATGGCAGGGGAGACAAGCAGATCAAATCTTTTGAACATTTTCTTGTACTCCTCTATTATCTTTGTCCTTACTTTTGCCGCCTTTATGTAATAGGCATCCCTCTGGCCTGCCATCCTTGCAAACGTGCCTATGATTATGCGCCTTTTGCTCTCGTCATTAAAGTTACCGCTTCTTACTCTTGTGAAATATTCATTGAACGAGCCTTTTACAGGCTCTGAAGATCCATAACGCATCCCGCAGAACCTGGCAAGGTTGGTAGATGCCTCGCACATAGCAAGAAGGTAATAAGAAGGGATGGAATATTTTTGTGTCAACGGAAGGGATACTTTCTCTGTCTTTGCACCTTCTGACTCTAACTTAGCTATCCCAGCTTCAACAGAGGATTTGACTTCCCCATCGATACCTTTTCCAAATGATTCCTTTATAATGCCTATCTTCATGCCCTTAAGCCCTTTTTTAAGGAAGCTAGTGTATGATGGAACGTCTGCCTTGAGTGTCGTGCTTTCTTTTTCGTCAAAGCCTGCAATGATCTCAAGCATAAGGGCAGCATCACTTACGTTTTTTGCTATAGGACCGATCTTATCAAGGCTGTTTGCGTAATCCATAAGGCCGTATCTTGAGACCCTTCCGTAAGTTGGGCATAAGCCTACGACGCCGCAGAAAGATGCCGGGGCTGCTATAGAGCCTCCGGTGCTCTGGCCAAGGGCGATATGCCTGAATGATGCTTTTTGTGCCAATCCTGCTGCCCCTCCTGAAGAGCCTCCACAGGCCCTTTCCCTGTCAAAAGGGTTCAATGGAACCTTCATGCCCTTTCCGACATTTACTGAGAAAGAGCCAAAGCCGAAGGCGTCCTGGGCTGTCTTTCCTATCATCAAAGCACCTTGTTTTTTTACCTTTTCAACTACTGTAGCGTTGAATAGGGGCTTGTAGCCTTCAAGTATCTTAGAGCCTGCCCTTGACTCCATGCCTTTTACGCATATGCAGTCCTTTACAGAAACAGCTATTCCGCTTAACCTTCCCTTATCACTTTCTTTTTTAGGATTGTCATCTATAATGTTGAAATAATGGTATTCCTTATCTATCTTTTTGCATTCTTCTATGATGCTTTTTTGGTCCATCTTAGCAATAAGGAGATTCAAGATATGGTTATCTTGTCTATCTTAATATCTTCTAAAGGCTTGTCTCTTGCATCTTTTTGGGCCCTGCCTATGGCCTTTACAACATCCATGCCTTTGATAACTTTTCCGAAAACAGCATGCTTTCCATCAAGCCAGGGCGTAGGGGCAAGGGTTATGAAGAACTGGGAGCCTCCTGTGCCAGGGCCTGCATTTGCCATAGATAATATCCCTTCTGAGCTGTGCTTCAGGTCAGGGTGGAACTCGTCTTCTATAGTGTAGCCCGGGCCTCCTGTCCCGTCACCGTTGGGGTCTCCGCCCTGTATCATAAAGCCATCGATAACCCTATGGAATATAATGCCATCATAGAAGCCTTTCTCTGCCAAATCGATGAAGTTTTTTGTGGTTATGGGCGCTTTTTCTGTAAAAAGCTCTATATCAAATTCCCCTTTGCTTGTTTCAAAAACAGCAGTTTTCATATTATTTCCTCCTGAGCAGCCAACCATCAAAAGGCTGGATGCCAAAATCAAACATAACAATCTTATAATATCATATGTTTTGTGGTTTTCCATGTTACACCGCCATCGGCCCCTTGAAGTAGCCGTCTTTTTTTTCTTTTGAATTGGATAAGGCCTCTTCCTGGGATATGGAAGGGGCTATCTTATCTTCCCTCATGATGTCTTTCAGATCAACGGGATGGAATGATGGCGGGGTGTTTCCTGTATCGACCTCATCAAGCTTTGAGAAAGAGCCTAATATCTCCTTTAGCTGGGGGATGAACTTTTCTATCTCAGAATCGGTAAGCTTAATCCTTGCCAGATCCGCAATGTGGGTGATAAGCTCTTTATCTACTTTCATCTTTGGTGGAATGGGTAGAGGTTGGTTTAAATAATTTTCGCAAGGCTGGTTAAGGAAGGAGCCGCCTTTCTCTATTAAATGGTGTAAGATTCTTTTCGGAAGGTTTTTAAATTGAGGAGGTTATCGTACAGGAAGGTGGTTTTATGAAATATGACCTGCATATACACACCCATCATTCAATATGCTCTATCCTAAGGCCCAACACCATCCTCAAGATGGCGAAGAGGGCTGGATTAGATGGGATAGCGGTTGTTGACCATAACAGCGTCAAAGGAGGGATAGATGTCAGCAAAGCCAACAAAGACAAGGATCTTGAGGTCATCCCATCCACAGAGATAAGCACAGACAGGGGGCATGTCATTGGGATATATGTCAATAAAGAGATAATGTCCAGGGAGTTCTTTGCTGTCTGTGATGAGATAAAGAAACAGAACGGCATAGCCATACTTGCGCACCCTTTCAGGCTGTTTCCGCACCTTAGGTCTAAGATAAAAAAGATAGACATAAGCAAATGCTTAGACGGGATCGAATGCCATAACGGAAGGACCTCTTATTTCAGCAACAGGAGCGCAACAAGGCTTGCCAAAAGGTTTAATCTTGCTGAAACAGGGGGGTCGGATGCGCATTTTTCATTTGAGGTAGGAAGAAGCTTTACTTTATTTGAAGGCGACTTAAGGGACGCTATAAGGAAGAGAGAAACAGTGGCAGGAGGGAGCAATGTTACAGGGATCGCAGGAAGCACATTCAGCTTTTTCAAGAAGCATGTGTTCAGGATGTGGTAGGCCTATGAACATCGTGGTTACTGAGATCCAAAATAAGAGGTTGAGGTGAGGATGATGTGGTTTTTTATATTGCAATGCTTTTATTTCATGCTGCCTGCTTATCTGGCCAACATGGCTCCGGTCATCGTCAAGAACAGGCTTAAGGCCCTGGCAAAGCCTATCGACTTTGGAAAGAACATATTCGGGAACAACAAGACATTCAGGGGGCTGATAATAGGGGTCTTATTCTCCATAATGGCTGCTTACATCCAGTCCCTCCTTTACGGGTTAAGCTTTTTCAGGGGCCTGAGCCTTATAGACTATTCAAACTGGCTTTTAGCAGGAACATTGTTCGGGGCAGGGGCATTATTTGGCGACCTTATCGAAAGCTTTGTAAAAAGAAGGATCAGGATAAAGCCAGGAACAAGGTTTGTTCCATGGGACCAGCTTGATTTCGTGATAGGGGCATTGGCAGCCATAAGCCTTATAGCGAGCTTAACGTTTGATATGATCGCTATAATATTAGTAATGAGCGTCATAGGGCATATAACAGTCAACCATATCGCATATTCTCTTGGGATAAGGAGAGAAAAATGGTAGGGGGGCTTATCCAAAGATATGCGGTAAAGACAGGGCATGATCAGAATCAGAGGGGGTAACCATGAATGACGTCTTGATGATAATCCTGCTTTTTTTGGCTACAGCCATTTTCTTTGCTTTCCTGTTCTATAAGCTTGTTTTTCTAAGGGACCCGAAAAGAAAGGTCCCCCAGGGGAAAAACATAGTCTCTCCTGCTGACGGAAAGATAATCAGGATAATAAAGCTAAAAGATGCAGAAAGCCTAAGGATAAAGAAAGGGCTTATAGGAAAGATAAGGGCTTCTGCTCCTGCCAACTGCAAAGATGGGTTCCTGATAAGCATAATGATGAACATATTTGATGTGCATGTGCAGAGGGCTCCTTTGGAAGGCTCTGTTACAGAGGTAAGGCATACAAAAGGAGGTTTTAAGAATGCGGTCTATGGAAATAAGTTTGAGAACTGCCTGGAGAATGAGAGGAATGAGATAACTATAGAGAATAAGGAAATAGGGAAGATAAAGGTGATACAGATAGCAGGACTTGTTGCAAGGAGGATAGAATGCTTTGTCGGGGAAAAGCAGAAGGTTAATAAAGGAAAAAGGATAGGGAGGATAATGCTTGGGAGCCAGGTGAGCCTTATAATACCGGATAAGGCTAAAGTATCGGCTAAATCGGGGGACAGGGTAAGGGCGGGTGAAAGCATATTAGCCCATTTTTGACATAGAGGGATGAGATATTTTCAGGGTGACAGGTTAAAGATGAAAAAGATAAACCTCGGGGTAAAGGGCAGGGGCGGAAGCCTGACACTTATGCTGCTCAGGATATTTCTTGCCATGATAGTTTTCCTGTTGATAGGATATTCAAAGAACGATCTTGCACTCTACCTTTTTGCCTTTACAGCGTTTGCATCATTTCTAGACGGCTTTTTGGCAAAAAAGAACAGGACAAAGAGCCAGATCAGGCGCATAGTTGACCCTTTTGCAGACAAGCTGCTGATAAACCTGGCAGCAATAGCACTATCTTTCAAAGGAATCCTTCCTTTCTGGGTCATGATAGCGTATCTGGCCAAAGACCTTATAATGATAGGAGGGGCATTAGTAGTCCTTATAAAGAATGCAAAGGCAACATTCAGGACAAACGCTATAGACAAGGTAAGCGCATTTATACAGATATTCACCCTGTTTACAGTCCTTATGGGGCGCCTGGACTATGTCCTGATATGGGCGTCTATAGCTTTTGCAGCAGCATCGCTTATCTTCGCTGTATTTAAGTCTGGCATAAGGGTAGTAAGCTACAAGACAGAGCTTGAAGAGATAAGGTTCAGAAAGCTGTTAAGGCTGCCTGACCTATTCACGATGATGAACATACTTATGGGGCTTGGGGCCATCCTGCTAAGCCTAAACAGGGAATATATGCTTGCAAGCCTTGCTTTTATCTTTGCTGTCGTTTTCGACTATATCGACGGAAAGGTAGCAAGGATGATAGAAAGGGAGGGGGATTTCGGAAAACAGCTTGACAGCCTTGCAGACACCATCAGCTTCGGGGTTGCCCCTGCAATATTCGGGTTCAGCCTCATACAGACAAAGATGGCATTAGCTGTATTCACCTTGTTCCTGCTTGCAGGAGTGTTAAGGCTGGCAAGGTACAACATAATGGAATTTACAGGGGATTTTGCAGGGATGCCGATAACAGTCAACGGGGTAGTGATACCTTTAGCTTATGTGCTGGGTGTTCCTTTTGCTGCTTACCCTTATATATACCTGTTTCTGGCAATACTTATGGTAAGCCCGCTAAAGATAAAGAAGATGGGTTAGGTTCCTAGTTAACTTAAGAAGGATATTCTATTTGAGATCCACCCAGAGTATTTAAAATTAAATTGCCGTCATCAAAGTTATATTTTATATAAGTCCCTTTCCCCAGTTCATATCTTTTATTACTGCCATCTATGTTTAAAGAAATCTCAGTTTTTCCTGATCTAACAGAACATCTAATAGGCAAATCCCTTTTTTTTTGACCTCCTTCTTTTATACTGATAGTTATAACTGTATTATCTTTTTGAATTACATCCACTAAGGTTCCTGAATTTGGAGGTATAGTAAACTTTTTCATAAACAATCAGGAATTTTAAACTCACTTAAATAATTTGCGGAATCCTTTTATAAAGGGTATAACAGACAAGAAAATCTTAGAAAACAAGATACAATAATATGGCTGCTGCTATAAAGCCAATATTTTTCAGGACGCTGACCAATGCCTGTTTCGCCTGCTTTTTTGACGCTGAGCCTGAGGCTAATGTTCCTGTCGGAAGGCCGTAGAGGAAGATCAGCGATGACTGGATGGAGAAGAGGGCCAGATTTCCAGAGGATAGGTAAAAGACGGCTGACAGGATAATATAGATATACGGCTGCTCATCAAACCTCTTTTTTCTTCTTATAAGGAGGACAGCCATGAACAAGAGGATAAGAAGGGCTATCAAAGGAGTTAATCCAAGGTATGCCAGCAGAAAGACAAAGGCAAGCAGAAGGAGTAATTTCCGGAGCAGGATAAAATATTTCTTTCCCTGCTTAAGCTCTTCTCTTGCTATAACTGCCAGGATAATGCCTGCAAACAGGCCGGAATAGGCTATCAGTGCCGTAAGAGAGTAATTTAAGAGGTTCATAAAGCATCCATTTCCTTAACACGCCTCCTGTGCCTTTCCTCTTTTGAGGAAGGGGTTGTGAGGAACCTTTTTATTATCTTTTTGTAGCTTTTTGCAGAAGGTGTTCTTGCACCGAGGCAAAGGATGTTTGCGTTGTTGTGCTCTCTTGCCAGCGCTGCACATGATTCATCATAACAAAGGGCTGCCCTTATCCCCTTTATCTTGTTCGAGGCTATGGACATGCCTATCCCTGTTCCGCATATAAGGATGCCTATGGAGGAGGTTTTAGCCACCTTTTGAGCAACTTTTTTGGCTATCAAAGGGTAATCTACAGAATCTTTGGAGTATGCTCCCATGTCTTCTGGATTATAGCCAAGCTGCTTCAGGAAACTGATTATACTTTCTTTTAGCTCAAAGCCTGCATGATCCGATCCGATCATTATATTATCCATCTTATCATATTTTTCCTTATCATCCTATGTATTTTCTATATTGACCACAAGATCAGACGTATATTCCCTGTCTCCTGCAAAAACCCTTGCCTGGCAGAGGTATTGGCTCTCTGGTATCTTGCTCTTCAGCCTAAGGAGGAGTATGCTTGTCTTATGCCCTCCTTTGCTTATGGCCCCTATATTCCTCATGAAAGGCTTGTCCATTATCCTGTCATCACAGGTGAGATATACTTCAGCACCTTCTGAAGGGCTGCAGTCTGCATCTATGAATCCTGCTTCCATCGGGCAGTACATGGTTCCGCCGCCTAATTCATCCTCTTCATATATATTGCTTATCAAGCAGGATTTGCCGTCTTCCTCGCAGTCGGGAAAAAAAAGGAAATCACAGTCAGGATCATTGTCCTTTGCGCTGCTTTTAGAATCACATGTCCCTGTAGTGTCATCTACATCTATGAAGCATATGCCTTCTACTTTTCCGCACATGCTTTCTGACCTTGAGAATTCCCTTTCGGTGATATCCTCCTGGGAGGGGTTCATCACGCTTATCTTCACCACCTCCACAGTATCCTCTTTTGCCTTCAGGGGGTTTCTTGAGAGCGTTACAGGATTTACAGATGTCGGCTTTGGAGGCTCAGGCTCCTGGGATGCCTGCTCGTCAAACCTGGCGAACATCTTTCCCAGCATGCCCTTCATAAATACGAGGCCTAAGCTAAGGAAGGTTATGGCAAGGACCAATGCAACTATCGCGCCGATAGAAATCTCCATAGACCCCCTCTTGTTTTTTTTCATCTTATACCTTCTGCTTGTTGAGCCTTAAGTTTTTAAGTTTTTCGATAAAAAAATTTATGGTTTATGGTTATAGGTTGTGCATTCAGCTAAGCCAGGCCGAGGCTTTCCAGGTCTTTGGCAAGGCCAGGAACAAAGTTGTAGTTTTTTAATTCTTCTAAAGAGGCCCACCTGAACGTGGTGTTTTCACTGCAGAGCTTAACATCTGAGGTGTGAGGCCTGCAAAGGTAGGCTGCTATCACCCATCTCTTGCCATATTTTTTATCTATGACCTCTACTATCCTGCCCGTCTTGATTATCTCTATATCCAGTCCTGTCTCTTCCTTTACTTCCCTGAGGCAGGCTTTCTCTGCCGGCTCAAATTCCTTTGCAAAGCCTGAACAGAAGCTCCACCTATCGGGATGGTGCCTGTTATCTGAGGCTCTTTTCAGTATGAGGAACTTACCTTTGAACCTTATCACTGCTGTGACTGAAAAGTTTGTTTCCATATTACGATCACATGCCTTTGATCTTCTCCTTTATCAGCTCTGAAGGAGAGTTTTTCATCAGGCCTATGTTGGAGAAGATGTCCATCTTCTGTATCTCTACAAGGCCAGCATATTTTTTCCTTATAGCTGCAAAATATGTGTCGAGGGTTTCTAGGGAGCTGAAGCCAGCTATAAATATGTTGGTTATTGTTGTGCCTGGAAGGCTGAAAGAGCCGATTATGTTCGGGCTCTTGAAGAGATCAAGCCTTGACTTCAGGCCTTTTTCGGTCAGCTTTAGCTGGACTATGGCAAATGCCCTTATTCCCATCTTTTCGTAGTCTATTATAGGAGAGTATCTTTTTATCACCTTTTTTGACTCTAATTTTTTCCTTATCTTCCTTACCGCCTGCACAGATATCTTCAGCTTCTTAGCTATAGAGCTGTCGGTCGCCCTTCCGTCATCGATAAGGCTGCTTAAAACAAATTTTTCATTTTTTGTCAGGTTTAGTTGCATTTTTTATCTATTTAAGTATAACTTGTTTAAATATTTAACGGTGTTTTTTTATAAAGGTAAATTGAGGTTTAAAATATGAATGTAAATACAGATAAGATCATTGATGAGAGCAGGATAAAGAATGTGCTTGATGGGAGCAAGGAATCCAGTAAAGAAGAGGTGAGGGGGATATTAAAAAAGGCACTGGAGCTTAAAGGGCTTGAGCTGGAGGAAAGCGCCTGCTTATTGAACATAGATGAAAAGGATGAGGGCATGCTTGAAGAGCTTTTTAACACCGCATTTAAGATAAAGAATTCTATATATGGAAACAGGCTTGTGCTTTTTGCCCCTTTGTACGTATCCAACCACTGCACCAATGACTGCTTATACTGCGGATTCAGGAAAAGCAACAATAAGATGGTAAGGAGGATATTAAGCGAGGAGGAGGTAAAGGAAGAGATAAGGATCATAGAGGGGCAGGGGCATAAAAGGATATTGATGCTTATAGGGGATGATCCTGAAAGGTATGGCTTTGATGATCTCTTATGCGCCTTAAAGGCTGCCTATTCTGTAAAAGAAGGAAAAGGGGAGATAAGGAGGATCAATGTTGAGATCCCCCCTTTAAGCGTTGAGGATTTCAAAAGACTTAAGGAAGCCAAGATAGGGACATTTACGATGTTCCAGGAAACATACCATGAGGAAACCTATAAGAGGATGCATCCAACAGGGAAGAAATCAGATTATAGGTGGAGATTAGAAGCGATGGACAGAGCCCAGGAAGCAGGGATAGATGATGTAGGGATAGGCGCATTGTTCGGCCTTTATGATTACAGGTTTGAGGTTTTGGCATTGCTTATGCATTCGAGGCACCTGGAACAGAAGTTTGGGACAGGGCCGCATACTATATCCATACCAAGGATAGAGCCTGCACAGAACGCTCCTATAGCAAATAATCCTGCTTTTCCTGTAAGCGATACTGAGTTCAAGAAACTGATAAGCGTGATAAGGTGCTCTGTCCCTTATACGGGGATGATACTTTCAACAAGGGAAAGCCCTGAGATGAGGAAAGAGGCTTTTCATCTTGGGGTGAGCCAGGTGTCTGCAGGATCAAAAACAAGTCCCGGAGGCTATAACGAAGCAAGGATAAACCCTGAGGATGAGGAGCAGTTTGCCCTAAGCGATACAAGGCCTACGCCTATCGTGATAAAGGACATGATGGAACAGGGGTTTATACCCTCTTTCTGCACTGGCTGCTATAGAAGAGGGAGGACAGGAAAGGATTTTATGGACCTTGCAAAGCCAGGGCTTATACAGAGGTTCTGCCAGCCAAACGCCCTTTTGACACTGCAGGAGTACCTGGAGGATTATGGGGATAGTGAGACAAAGGAGGCGGGGAAAAAGCTTATTGAAAAGGAGGCCTTAAGGATAAGGGATGAAAGGATAAGAAAGGCATTCTATGAAAAGCTTGAGAGGGTAAAGGATGGGGAAAAAGACCTTTATTTCTAAGGTTGAGGCTGTCTTAGAGAAGAGAAGATTAGCAAAAGAGGATATCATATTCCTGCTAGAACTGGAGAAGAAGGAAGAGCTGGAGAAGATTTTTTGCAGGGCGGATAAGATAAGGAAAGAACTTATAGGGGATGATGTATTTATCAGGGGGATAATAGAGTTTTCCAACTACTGCAGGAACGAGTGCCTTTACTGCGGATTAAGAAGGCAGAATCCTGGGCTGAAAAGGTACAGGATGGCAGCTGAGGAGATAATAGATACTGCAATAGATGGAGTGAAAAGGCTTGGGATAAAAACCATATTGCTGCAGTCAGGTGAAGATGATTCTTATGATGATGGCAAAATAGAGATGATCATAAAAGGCATCTTAAGGGATTGCGACTGCAGGATCGCCTTAAGCATAGGTGAAAGAGGGGTTGATTCCTATAAGAGATTTTATATGGCCGGGGCAAGAAGGTGCCTGATAAGGTTTGAAACATCAAATAAAAAATTATTTGGAGAGATGCATCCTGCTTCTTCTGCCAGCAAAAATTCCTTTGATGACAGGGTGAGGCTTATAATGGAACTGAAAAAGATGGGGTATCAGACAGGGACAGGACCTATAATCGGGCTGCCTGGGCAGGGAGTAGATGATTTGGCAGAGAGCATCATCATGCTCAATAAGCTTAATGCAGATATGGCAGGCATGGGGCCTTTCATAGCCCATCCCAGGACACCTCTTGCAGGAGAGGCTGATGGAGGCATTGAAATGGGGCTTAAGATGATCGCTGTAACCAGGATATGCTGCAAGGACATCTTTATCCCTGCGACGACTGCCCTGCAGAGCCTTGATAATGAAAATGGTGTTGAGAGGGCGTTGAAGGCCGGGGCAAATGTTATCATGCCAAATATCACTCCGAAAAGATACAGGGAGCTTTATGAGATATATCCCGGAAAAGCAAATATCCATGATGAGGCAGATAGGTGTGTTGAATCTGCTAAAGATGCTATTAGGTCTGCAGGGCGAGATATAGGGGAAGGGTATGGGGATGTTAAGAGAAGGGCAATAGAAGAGAAAGAAGGCCAACAGGGCAGCTAGTAATATAGGTAAGATAAATGGCAGTCAAAAGATACAACATAGGGATATTCGGAAAGACCAATTCAGGAAAGAGCAGCCTGATGAACCTTATAATAGGGAATGAATGCTCTATCGTTGATGAGAAGGCCGGAACAACTGCAGATACAAAGACTGCACTTTTTGAGATACATGGGATAGGGCCTGTAAAGCTGCTTGATACAGCAGGGATGGATGAAGAAGGGGAGCTTGGGGAGAAGAAAAGAAGGAAGGCTGAGAATGACCTTAAGGAGTGCGACCTTGTTATTGTTGTTGTAAAAGACGGCTCATCGTGCTTTGAGACAGAGGAGCGCATAATAAGGGCTGCAAAAGAATATGATAAACAGGTTATTATCGTGCATAACCTTTTTGATGAAGGGTGTTCCGGCAATGCCTCTGGGCCTGGATCAGGGTTTTTTGAGGATCATAAAGAGATAAGGGTCAGGGCAATAGATAACAGCGAAAGGAGCAGGCTTCTGGATTTTATAGTAAATAATATTGAGTGCAAGAAAGATAAAGGAGATATCCTTCCTTTTATTGAAAAAGGCGAGTATTACCTTCTTAATATCCCAATGGATGAGGAAACGCCTGAAGGAAGGTATCTTAGGCCGCAGGCGATGTGCGAGGAGCATATAACAAGGAAGTTTGCCTTTCCCATATCTTTTAGGATGGACCTGAAAAAGGCAAGAGAAGAGGATGAAAGCGAGAGAAAAAGATACCTAAGCGTGCTTGATGGGATCAAGGATAAAAAGGTAAGGTGTGTCATAACCGATTCACAGGCTATTGATGTAATAGATAAATGGACGCCTAAGGAGCATGATATAACCACATTTTCCATAATGATGATAAACCATATGAGCGGAGGGAGGCTAAGGCTTTTTGCTGAAGGGATAAAGGCTTTAGAGGGGTTAAATGCAGGAGACAGGATATTGATCGCTGAGGCATGCAACCATTCAAGGATCAAAGAGGACATAGGGACTGTGCAGATACCTGATTACATAAGGAAGAGGTGTCCAGGGGTAATTGCAGAGCATAATTTCGGGAGGGAGTTCAGGGACAATAATAAGCTTAAAGAGTACAAGCTTATAGTCCACTGCGGAGGGTGCATGATAGATTCCCAGAAGCTGAAAGCCAGGCTTAGGGAGCTGGAGGGCATAGGCGTGCCTGTGACAAACTATGGGATATTTCTGGCATATATGCAGGGAAAGGAGACTTTGAGGAGGGTGCTGAAGGTTTGGGGGGTTTGAATTTTAGCTTATGAAAAAGGTTTGTTTTGTAGAAAAAAACCATATTTATACCCTACCCCTATAATCCTCTACAGCCTTTTTCAGGGCTTCTGTCGCTAAAAGAGAGCAATGGACCTTCTGGTCCGGGACATCTCCTCCCATGAACCTGATTATGTCTTTCTTGGTTATCTTAAGGGCTTCTTCTAAGGTTTTTCCTTCTGCCAGGGAGCATAGGGCTTCTGAGGAGGCTATGGCTGCTACACAGCCGAATGTCTTTACACCTATGTCTTTTATCAGCTCTTTCCCCTGCTTTTTTTCAACCTTTATGTAGAGCCACATCAGGTCACCGCAGGTCGGGTTTCCTACCTTGCCTATGCCGTCTGCATCCTTTATCTCTTTTACGTGCTTGGGGTGCCTAAAAAGCTCCATAACCTTTTCTGAGTACATCTTGATAGTTCCTCCATAATATCATAGGGGTTTTCATCTTTTTATGAATCCTTCCATAATGGGCTCATCTCCCTTAATTCAGCCACAACTTCCTTTAGATTTTTTATTGCATAATCAAGTTCCTCTTTCGTGGTGAATCTTGATAAGGTAAACCTTATAGAGCCATGGGCTACTGCAGGAGGCAGGCCTATAGCTGTCAATACATGTGAAGGCCTCAGGTCCCTGCTTGAGCAGGCTGATCCTGTCGAAACAGATATTCCCCTGTCATCAAGCCTTAGCAATAAAGATTCCCCTTCTATGCAGCTGAATGTTATATTGATGTTGTTGCATAATCTTTCCTTTTTTGGGCCGTTAAGCCTTATTTCAGGTATATCTTTTTCTGCTTTAGCTATGAAATAATCCCTTAGCTCTTCCATCTTTCTGCATTGATCTGGCACGGATATACTGATTGCTTTTGCAAAGCCTGCAATAGAGGGGATGTTTTCTGTCCCTGCCCTTAGATTGTTTTCCTGGGAACCTCCATCGAGCAGCTTCTTTATCTTTGTTCCTTTTCTTATGTATAATGCACCTATGCCTTTAGGGCCATGAATCTTATGGGCTGAGAAGCTTGCCATTGTAATATCCTGTTTTTTGACGTCAATCGGCACCTTGGTGAAGGACTGGACTGCATCTGTGTGAAAAACTATGTTTTTTTCCCTGCATATCTTTCCGATCTTGCCTATATCCTGGATGGTCCCTATCTCATTATTTCCATGTATCACCGATACCAATATTGTTTTGTTGCTGATGGATTTTTCCAGCTCCCGGATGTCAATAAAGCCGTCTTTATCAACATCCAGCCATGTTACTTTAAAGCCTTGTTTTTCCAAAGCCTTACAACTATTCTGTACAGCATGATGCTCTATCTTTGTCGTTATTATGTGGTTTCCATTTTCTTTCATGGCATGGGCTGTTCCCTTTACTGCCAGATTGTCTGACTCTGTGCCTCCTGAGGTGAAGATTATCTCTTCCGGATCCGCATTTATGCTTTGGGCGATTATCTTCCTGCTTTCTTCCAATGCCTTTTTTGCCTCTCTTCCCTCACCATTAAGGGAAGACGCATTTCCAAACTTTCCTGCAAGATAAAGGCTCATAGCTTTGGCTACCTCCTTATCTACGATAGTTGTTGCTCCGTTATCCAGGTAGGCTCTCATTTTTTATGACATATCTCCCTGCAATACTTGCGGACATGCTTTTCAACAATCTTCAGGATAGGGAGTATAGTATCCTTATTCAATGAATATATCCTTTTTTTGCCCTGTTTTCTCAAGTACAGGAAGTTGCATTCTGCCAGCTTTTTCAGGTTGTGGGAGACCTTGCTCTGCTCTTCACCAGTCAAGGCACATATCTCATTCACTGATCTTGGGCCATGAACCAAGGATTCTATAATCCTTATTCTTGTCTTGTTGGAGAATGTCTCGAAAAAAAGCTCATATGATGGACATGTCATATGAATTAGAAATCATATTTAGTATATAAATGTATTGGTTTTTTGAGAATAAAAGTATCTTAAAAGATAGGCGGCCACATCTAACTATCCTCAGAACATCCGCAGACAGGCAGCTCATTGGTTATGTACTGGTAGGCGCTATAGGCTGCTATCACACCTTCTGCTACGCCTGTTATGGCCTGCTTGAACTTATTGTCTGCCACGTCACCGCAGGCATAGGCGCCTTTCATGCTTGTCGCTGATGTGCCCTTGCCTGTGATTATCTCTCCTTTTTCGTTCAGCTTTATGCCTGCCTCTTTTGCCAGATTGGAGAGGGGGATATGGCCTATCTCTATGAACAAGGCGTCCAGAGCGAACTCTTTCGAGCCTTTGTAGGGCTTGTCTAAGATGACAGTATTTACAAACTTTTCCCCTTTTATCTCCCTTACATTTGTGTTCTTTATTATCTCTATCTTCCTGTTTTTAGACAGCATCTGAAGGGTTACAGGCTCTGCCCTGAGCTTTTCCTTCCTGTATATTATGTAAACTTTTTTTCCGTATTGGGACAATAATAACGCCTCTTTTGCTGCTGAGTCTGAACCGCCGACAACTGCAATTGCCTTATCTTTGTATAATGCTCCGTCGCATAAGGCGCAGTAATGGACCCCTTTGTTCGTGAATTCCTTTTCGCCGGGAACATTGAGCTTCCTCCATTCTGTTCCTGTTGCGATGATCACAGCCTTTGCACTATATCTTTTCCCTTTTGAAGAAACCTTAAAGCAGTTCGTGCATCTTTCCAGCTTATCCACTTTCTGGCTTTGGAATGATATATCATAACCTGATGCCTGTTTCTTGAGCCTGTCAAAAAGATCCATGCCGGTTATCTTATCGAAGCCAGGGTAATTTGAAATGTCATCAGTAAGAACTATGGTGCCTCCAATCTTTTCCCCTATGACAAGGGTATTGAGCTGGAACCTGCCGCAGTATATCGCTGCCCCTAAGGCAGATATTCCACCTCCGATTATTATCACATCGTACATGTTGAATCCTGCGCCTTATCAAAAAGCGCCATGACAATACAATTGAATGCCTGCCTTACATGCTCAGGGCTTTTTTTATAGCCTCTACATCAAACCCTATTATAGGGTCATGGCCCTCAATTATTATCACAGGAACGCCCAATTGTCCTGATTTCTCTATCAGCTCGTTCCTTGCTGATTCGTCGTTTGCGACGTCTTTCTCTTCAAAGCTTATATTGTTTTCTTTCAGAAACTCTTTTGCCTTGACACACCAGGGGCATGTTTCAGTAGAATAAACTGTCACTTTTGCCATATTATGCACCTCCCTAACTATCTTTTACCAGCTTATTTATATATTTTGCCCAATCGAATTTGATGGCAGCCTTAATTTTCTTGAGGAAGCCCTGATCAACTGACCCATACGCCATGCACGTTGCAAAGTATCCTTGCTTTCACGCCTTCAGCATCTGTCCCTAAGCAGAACTCTGCTTCCGGCTTTTCTCCCGGGTTTAGCCTTTTTCCTGCAATCACTTTTCCATCTTTGACCAGCTGTATAAGCTTGATATAGTGCTTTTCTTCCATGGGATGAGGTATAGAGCCTACCTTGACCAAAACGTTACTTCCATCTATCCCTACTAAAGGGACATGCTTCTCTTTTCCCTCATCTGCAGATGTCTTCTCTTCCATAAGGGACATAGGCTTTCCGCAGCACACCAGTTCACCTTTTCCTGCTTCCAGCACTGAGACTACGTTTCCGCAGATCTCACACCTATAGATCCTGTCTATCTGGCTCATCTTAACCTCTCCTCTGAAAGCTTAAGGTGGTCTGTCTCTACACCTACAAGGGCTTCAAATATCTGCTTTATCCTTTTATTTTCTGCCTCTTTCGCTGCCTGTGCATAGAATCTTATGGCTCTTGTCTCCCTTTCGTGGGAGTCTTCAAGATCTTCCTTATAATCCTCAGAACAAGGGTCATCACCTTTTGGGATCTCAGAGAGATTTAGTATCTTCTTCCAGATAGATGCGTGCTCTGCCTCTACTTTGCCTAATGCCTTAAAGAGCTTCTGCCCCTCTAAGCCAGCAGATACTTTTTCTGCAGCACAGAAATAAAAAGCGGCGTTGCTTACCTCTACCTTGAGGGCGTGCTCTGCATTTGCATTGTCTTTCCTGTTCAGAGAGACATCAAAGCTGACCTTTGCTTCCTTGAATTCCTTCACATATTTTCCCTTTGCTCCGCAGAAAGGGCAGTTTGCAGGAGGCTCGTCGCCTATGTAAGGGTCTCCGCATATCTCGCATCTCCATAATTTAACCATATCAATCACCTCTAAGCTTTTTTTGGAGCAAAGCGCACCCATCGAAACAATAAAATTTCATGAAATATCAAATTGTGAAATTTTATTGAGTTCATAAAGTTAAAAACTTTGTTTTTATACTTTATGAACAACTGGCGATATTGAAAAGTTAACCGTCTGTGCCATGAATGCCATGAATGCCGTAGGCATTCATGGCATGGCCAGGACGAAGATGACCAGGTTGCCATACGAAGTATGGCGTTCTGGTCAGCGTAGTAGGGTAACTTTTCAATATCGCCGAACAACTATGAGTGTATCTTAGACCTGAGGACATCAGCTGCCTCTTTAACATCCGGGCTTTTTTGGAGGTATGAGCCGCATATGAAGAGGTTGGCTCCTGCATCGGATGCCTGCTTTATGGTATCGGGGCTTATCCCTCCATCAACCTCTATCTCCATATCCGGCCTGATAGCCCTTAATTCTGATACCTTTTTCAGGGTTTCCGGAAGAAATGGGCTTCCATAGTAGCCGGGGCTTACAGTCATGATAAGGGCTTCGTCAATCTTATCAAGATACGGCCTTATCAATCCTAACCCTGTCTGAGGGTTAAGTACAAAGCCTATCTTCTTTCCTTTTGACCTTGCCAATCCAATTATCTTTTCAGGATCATTGCAGGACTCTATATGGACAAGGATCATATCTGCCATGCCTGAGTTTTTTTCTATCCAGCCTTGAGGGTCAGCCACCATGAGATGAGCTTCATACCTACAACCAGATTCAGGAAGCTTAAAATCAAAGTCAAGGCTATGAGTGGGGACGAAAATTCCATCCATAACATCGAGCTGAAGCGTCGAAAAATGCCCTTTTACCTTGCTTATCCTTTTGGCTAGCTCTTCCTGTGAGCTTGCTATTATTGCAGGGATTATCTTTTTTTCCATGTTCCTATAAAGTACATGGCAATGGTTTATTAAGTTTTCTGAAGAATGGGCGATGGATATTTTGAAGTAATACAGAGGGGACGGGGCGGAAAGAAGATTGTGGTGGAAGAAGAATTGAAGAAGGATAAAAAAGACAAAGGCTTTCTAGGGGTTAGCGAGATCGCCTTTGCCTTTAAAGAGGTGTTTAGTATGAGGGGGATCAGCTGGCTTTTGGGTAACGAGGAAGAGAACCAAAAGCCAGCAAGAGTTTAGTGTAAACTTATCTGGTTTTCTTAAGGATAATATGATCAGGCATTTATAAATAGGTTATGAAGTGAAGATAAAGAACAGGAATCCACAAAGTTTATAAAGGGTAAAATGGATTTGGATAGAATAAGGTGAGAAGAGCAAAGTAAGAGTGATGATATTGTATGATTTGAGGCATAAGAAGCTGTATGCCTGGATAAGGGGGTATAAAGATGACTTATGTTTTTGGCCCGACATGGTTTTACGGCATAGACTATATATTTGATCTGGTATCTGTGATAGTGGGGCTTCTTATATGCTATTTTTCCTATAAGGCCTACAGGTACACTTCACAGAAGAAGTATTTCTATTTTTCTGCTTCTTTTTTCCTGGTAGCTTCTGCATTTATAAGCAAGATACTGGCTACTATACCCATATATTCGAAGGAGCTGAAAGTTGAGACAGTGGGCCTTGTCACTGTCACCTCGCATGTGATAAACAAGGTCAAGTGGATCAATGCATTAGGGATATCTGTTGCCAGGCTGGTGATGCTTTTTGCATTTTTGATATTGGTGCTTGTATCATTAAAGATAAAGGACAAGAAGATAATTGCACTATTGGTGTACTTAGTAGTAATATCCACAACCCTTGTGAGCCAGTCATATATCGTATTCCATGTGACTCTGCTCCTGATGATGGGAATGCTGTATCTTAGCTACAGGAAGAACTATAAAAAAGTAAAAAGGCTGAATGCCAGGATAGTGATGTATTCTTTTCTTGCACTGCTTGTAAGCCAGATATTCTTCATCTTTGAAGGCATGGTAAACTACTTTTATGTCATAGGTGAAAGCATCCAGCTGATAGGGTATCTTACCCTATTGGCCGCTATGATCAACATGATGGTAAAAAAATGAGCATCAGAAGAACGAAGATCGAGATTATCCATGATATCCTGGATGCGATTCAGAAAAAAGGGGGGAAGATAAAGCCTACCCACCTTCTCTATAAGTCTAACCTTTCCTATAAAAAGATGCTGGAGTATGTAGGCGAGCTGATAAAGAAAGGGATGGTGGAGGAGAAAGAGGAAAAGGGGAAAAAGGCTTACAGCATAACCGATAAAGGAAGAGAGTATGTCCAGCAGTTCAAGAAGATAAAGGAGTTCAGCGACAGTTTCGGGCTTTGAGCAGGAAGCATAAATAGCTTAAGATGGAAAAAAACTGGAAAAAAGAGACTGCAAGGGACTGCATCGCTTTAGGGTCTATACCGTTCTATCTTATCGTCATCGTTAGGGCTGTTGTCGGTGAGTATGCTATCTTTGTATACCAGCTTTTGATCGCACTGGGTTTCTTGTGGGCCATGTCTTTTGCCATTAAAAAAGCTGAGATGCATACAGCAAGATGCTTTGCCCTATGGTTTTTCACTTCTTTATTCTACCAACATGCGTTATACACGTTATTCGCTTTCTTATTGGGGTGCTGTGTTGTCTTTTCTTCGTATTATCTGGGGGTCAAGAAAGGAGCTATAATCAAGGGCGTTGCCTTAGGGATCATCAGCTCGGGGGCTGCTTATTACCTTGCTTTGCTTATCCCTGCTTAACCTGCTTATGGCCATATCCGGCATAATTTATCCTTATGAAGAAGAAAAACCCTATAATGCAGGTTATTATGCTAAGCCACTGGCCCATAGTTATGCCCAGGATAAATCCTAACTGGGGGTCCGGAGCCCTGAAGAACTCTACAAAGAACCTTAATGCTGAATAAAGGAGGATGAAGCTCCAGAAAAGAGTCCCTTTTTTCAGCCTCTTATACCTAAGCGGCCATAATAGGGAGAATATCAGCATGTTCTTTAGGCTCTCATAAAGCTGGGAAGGATGCCTGCAGCCGGCATAGTCCCTGAACTTGACGCACCAGGGAACCGAGGCTATCCTTCCGACCAGCTCTCCGTTGATGAAATTGGCTATCCTTCCCAGGAAGAGGCCAAATGCAAGAGGGATAACAACTATGTCTGCAAGGTCGTAGAAGGCTATCTTCTTTTTCCTGCAGTACATATAGCCTGCTATCGAGGCTCCTATGAGGCCCCCATGGAAGCTGAGGCCTCCGTGCCATATGGCGATCATCTCCAAGGGGTTCTTCAGGTAATAAGAGAGATTATAGACCAGGATCTCGAATGTTCTTGCACCTATGATAGTGCCTAAGAGGAGATAGAAGAGAAGGTCTAATATGTCATCCTTTTTGAGGCCAAGGCCTTTTTTTTCTGCGATTCTGGATATGAAGAAATAGGCAAGCACAAAGGCCAAAGCATATATTATGCCGTAATACCTTATCTCAAAAGGGCCCAGGTTCAACAAAACAGGGTTTATGTTATGGTAAAACATTTTTATCTATATTCTCTAAGAAATATATCCTGTTGAAGGCTATAATGAGGTAAACGAATATTATTGAGGATATGTTGAATATCCGGACATACAGGGGGCCATAGGCTGACAAAAAATCCTTGTTAAGAAATAGGGTAAACCTAAAGAGCTGGTGCAGGATGTTGTATATCACAAGATAAGAAAGGGCCAAGAGGATACTCCAGAAGGCAAATGATGAATATGCCCTTGTCTTGTGGAAGGCTATCTTAAATGAGGAGCGTATCATCCCGGACCTTCTGTCTTTTATGAATAATGTGTGGGCTATATTAAGGATTGAGTAAGAGAAGAAAGCGAACGGCAGCATAAAGACAAGTGCAACATACTTAAGAAAATCCATCTTGAATATAAGGGATGACAATGAGATAAAAGCGAGAGCTACAGTAAGGAATATTATAAAAAGGAGAAGGTTAAGGCAATAGAACTTTCCAAAGCCCTGCAGCTTAAATCTCCTTTTTTCGTATAAGCTTAAAGCAATATTTAATATCATGAGCTTTGCAAGAGAGTAGATAAGGATAACAAAAAGATAGAAAATAACAGGGTAAAGGATGACAAAAAGAAGAAGATTAGCCTGTGTCTTGAAAACAGCCATAAGGCGAGCCGGATCAGAAGGTATGAGGGATCCAAGGAACTTTCCTGCAATTAGTATGAAAGCAAGGAATATGAAATCAATAATTACTGTGTAAAGGTATATGTGCGGGCTCTTCCTTATAAGCCTAAATACATTTAGAAAAGATGACTCCCGGAACATTTTTTTTATCTTTTTCATATTAAACCTTCTAAAATAGGATCAGCCAAAAATAAGCAGATCAGGCCTAAAGAGCAATGCCAGGCCAAGCACCAGCATCAACAAGCCCGAAACAAGCTTCAGGACCCTGCCCTGCTTTTCTGTAAACCTATGGGCTCCCATGGTCCAGGTGAAAACTGCCACTATGAACGCCAAAGGCGCTATGTATATTATGTTGTAAAGTGCAAGATAAGAGTAGTAGGTTATCGTAGGAAGGTTCTGCAGGGTCAATGCCCTCGTATATATGGCAGGGAAGCCGAAGGTGCATATAAGCTCAAATGTGTTGGCTGTGAATGCCAATATGGCTGTCCCTATCATAACTGCGAAAAAAGCCTGCTCTTTTACAAGAGACCTCATCTTCTCAAAGAGCCTTGGCTTCCACTTATCAGGGATGGTCAATGATACGCCTTTCTTAAACAAAAAGAAGTCTTTTGCATTTATCAATCCAGCTATTATGGCAACAAAAGCCACTATTATCCTCAATGCCTTTACGAATCCTACCATAAGGAAGAAGTTAAGCCATGCTGCCATGAAAAGGAAATAAACAAGGCCGGAGGTTATCACAAATATAGATCCTATGAGGAACATCTTTTTTCTTGACTTTGCATATATCAGGAGGGTAAGAAGGAAACATAGGACCCATATAGCACAGGGGTTAAATCCATCTAAGAACCCCAGGATTATAGTAAGGAGAGGCAAGCCTGTCTTTGCAAGGTCAACCTGGCCAAGGACCGGGATGTCAACGATGTTTTTCTGGTCCAACATGCATTCCTCTCCAGAGCCTGATGCATAAAGGTCTGTGCAGCCATGCTCTATGCAGTTCCTTACCTTTTCCTCTATCTCTTTTCCGGTAGTCTCTTCAGAGCCAAAGCCAACTATATAGCTATCACAGATAAAGGTGGCTGGAACCCACTGGGTGCTTGTCCCGTATGCCTCTGCAACCTCTGAGAATAGGGCTATAGATCCAGGATCGCTTGCTTCATAGGAGTGTATCTCCAAAGAAGGATACTTCTGCTGGAGGCTTTCAAGGAAGGGCTTCTCTTCTGCGCAATGAGGACAGCCTTTGCTCCAGAAGAAGTAGATATTTACCCTGTTTTCCTGGGAATTGACAGCGCTTAAGCTGAACAGAAATATGAGGAAAAGCAAAAGTATGGGTTTTTTCATTTAGATAAGTGTTAAAATGTCTTTTATAAAAAACTTTTGATTTGCCTTGGAAGTGCTGTGCACCTTATTTTATAAAGGTAAATGAAAAAAGCAAGGTTTATAAATCACAGATATATCTTTATCGCATGAACAAAGATATCATAAAAAGCGCTGCCTCTCTTGCTGTCATAATAATATTAGCGGTCATAATCGTCAATGCAAACAAGTTTACCCGGGAGGGGGGTGAAACAGGTGCCGGAGAAAGCCAGGAGCTGATAAATGATGGCAGTAAGGATTATGGCGAATGCTTTGACAAGGATCCTTCTACAGTAGTCTTCTTATATTCTAATTCCTGCCCGCATTGCAGCAGCATGAAGCCCATAGTAAGCGAACTTATCAAAGAAGGGTACAGCTTCTATATGGCAGAAGGGTCAAATGCCGAGGCAAGGGAGATAATAAGCAGGTGCTTGAGCAGCCTTGTCAACGGCTATGTCCCCCAGTTCATATGCCCAGCCACAGGAAAAGAAAGGACCGGGGCTATGAGCAAGGCTGAACTAAAAGGGTTTGCTGACAGCTGCATATAAGGCATAAGAGGGCCTGGCATCTATAGAGCGAGTTATTTCTTAGGTGGTGGTGCTTAATGCTGTATAATCAAGAGTGGCAGATTACATCATCCTGGGCTGCCAACAAAGAGTGACAAGGCCTACAAGCAAATCAATCCCTAAACCTCATTTGGCGCCATTTTTCCTCATTTCCCTGAAGATACCCTGAACATAATCTTTTCCTTTTATCCTTATAGGGGATGCACTTATCTCTACGGGGATCCTCTTATTATCCTTTGTCAAGACTTCGGTCCTTAATTTTTTTATCTTTCCAGCGGCCTGCTTCTTAAAGCCTTCCAGTGTTTCCTTAAGCCTGTCTTTTGGGTGAATCTGGTCTACCTTCATAGAGATTATCTTATCCTTAGGGATGCCTAGCAGGGATTCAGCAGACTTATTTGCATCCACTAACTTTCTTGTTTTCGGATCTGCAATAAGGACGGCGTCTGCAGCTTTCTCAAACAATGCCTTATACCTTTCTTCAGCAAGCTCTTTTTCAGCAATAGCTTCTCCAATCCCAATATCCTCTCTTCTTACCCCTGCCCTCAGGATAGCGAGCTTCATGCTTGCCAGGATCCTGTTCAGGGAACCTATCAGCCTGTCAATCTCGGATATACTGCTTTTTCCCAGCCGGATATCCAGATTGCCCTTGGTTATGGAGTCTACGTCATTAGTCAGGCTCTCGATGGGGCCTGAAATATTTTTTGATATTACAAAGCCTATAAAAGCCACTATAAGAATTATAGTGATGGCTACCAGGATGCCTGCCCTTATCAGCCTTTTTCTTGCAATGCCTAATGCCTCTTCTTCATGGATTTCGGCCAGCAAGCACCAGCCTATCTCAGAAATATGGATATGGGTGCCTAGAACCTCATTGCCCATATAATCAGGGTATAATTTCGGATTGTGGGGCTCATCTAAAGGGTGGTACTCTTCTGCTGTAGATGCTATGCCATCAACCTCACCAAAGCATCCCATCAAGTTTACAGAATCTACCTTGAGGCTTAGAAATGTCTCTTCTTCCGACAAAAACCTAGAGGGAGTTATCATATAGCCTTCTTTGTTTACAAGATAAATTTCCCCTGTATCTCCGAGGCCTGTACGGTCTTCTGTTACAGAGTTTATGCCTATGCCGAATTCAAGGCCTTCAGCCGCATTTAGGGAACTTTCAAAAGCCTGGTGTATAAGAAAGACGCCTTCTATCTCTCCTGAAGATGTGTCAATTACAGGGTGGGCAAAGCCTATCACCTTAACATTGCTATGGATGTGGGCGTCAGATATGTACGGGTAACCTTCCATGCACTGGATAAAGAAATCCTCTCCCTCTAAATAGGAGCCTATAGAATCTTTAGGGGAAGCACTGACTACGATGCCTTTTTTATCTATAACCAAGGCCTCATAAAACGTGTTTGCCAAAGCACCCATATCATCAAGGCTTTTCTGTATCCTTGCTTTTGAACCTTCAGAATCTATGCCCCTATTGATGTTAAAAAGATTCTCCCTAAAAAGGGTCCTTGCAGAGCATATCTTAACATGGTCTCTTGTAGCTTTCAGGATATCCTGAATGTGGCTTGCCCTTGAAGAGAGGGTAGTTTCAAGATGAGAAGAGACCTGCTCTATAAGGATATCATTGGATATATTGTAATAATAATAAGTTCCTCCAAGGCTGCCAACAAGAGCAAGCAGGATAAATACCCCTAGGATAATATTCTTTATCTTTACCTTCATTTAGATCCCTCCTTCTTAACAGAACGCCTAATCTTGTTTTTATCTTCTATCATCTTCCTTCCAGACCCAGAATCAGCAGATCTTTTATTAGCCGTGGGCCTGATCCCATAGACAGAGACCAGCCTTTTGGTGAGCTCTTTGGATACAGCTAAGCTTATCACCTTTTCCTTAACAAGGCTTCTTAAATAATCCCGGATATTTTCATAGGTCATTCTTCCTTTTTTCATAGCCTGAAATTCAACCTCTCCCATGGGGCCAAGGAAATCTACCATCGCTTTCTTAGCCTTATCTTCCATAACAAGCCTTGGAGTGAATAAAAGCCTGATCGGCCTTATCTCTTTTACAGGAACAAAAGGGACTGTAAAATAAAAAGCACTTCCTTTTCCGTATTCGCTTTCCATCCAGATCCTTCCTTCCTGCGACTCTATGATGCCCCTGCAGATCGCTAATCCAAGGCCTGTACCCCCATATTTTCTGTAGTACATGCCCCCTGCCTGGTAGAAAGGCTCGAATACCCTTTTTTGCTCATCAAGCCTTATCCCTATACCTGTGTCTTTTACGGTGAAGAGAATATGGCCTTTTTTAGCCTCAACACTTACATATACCTTACAATCGTCACTGGAGAACTTTATCGCATTATTGATAAGGTTCCTCAATACCTGCATAACCCTGTCAGGATCTGACTCTATTAAAGGAAGCTTCCCTATCGAAGATATAATCCTTACGTTCTTTTCCGGCATGAACCCCTTCATCTCCTCGATAACCTTATAGACATAAGGGGTTATGTCCTCCTTTACAAAGCTGAATTTCAGCCTTGCTGCCTCTATCCTTGACACTTCGAGGAAATCCTGGATTATCTTATCGAGCCTTTCTGTATTTCTCAATACTATCTGGACAGATTCCATCTGCCTCTTGTTCAGCTTTCCATAGTATCCTGATCCTATCATCTGAAGCTGGGCCCTCATAGGAGTCATAGGGCTTCTAAGCTCATGGGAGGTTATAGACAAAAATTCTGTCTTTGCCCTGTCAAGCTGCTTATGCTCGATGTCCCTCTGCTTAAGTATCTCCATTGTCCTGTTGAAGGCATTTCCAAGAAACTCAAGCTCATCTCCTGTCCTTATATCTGCCTTTGAATCAAAGTTTCCCTGCTCCATCTTGGCTGTCAGCCCACTTAACTGCCGGATGGGCAGGGTCAAGCTGCGGAAGAAATAAAACCCGATAAATATGACCAGGACCAAGGATAAAAACAATGTTATGAGGGATGATACAAGCAGCCTGGACCTCTGAAAACCTATGGCCTCTTTTTCGCTTATCTCAGATATCATGCACCATCCAAGCTCTCTCATATAATAATGAACACCAAGGACCATCGTTCCAGCATAATTTAGGTATGCGATAGGCTTTTCTTTCATCTCTTTAGGAAGCCCTAATTTTAAATGCTCGCTAAAGCATAGGTTGACCTGGTAGGTATCAATCTTTTTAGAGTGTGTGGAGCTGCCTGCAAGCCTGGATGGTGTTGCCATATACCTCTTCCTGTTGACAAGGTATATCTCTCCTGTCTCTCCCAAGCCGGTAGGATCTGCCAGGATAGAGTTGAGGTAATCTGAGCTTACTACAGTTATCACAAACCCGATAATCTCCCTGCTTAATACAAGCGGGCCAACAAAAAATATCTTAGACTTGTTTTCCTCTTCTGTAAAATGGATTACTGCTCCCTCTTCTTCTCCTGAAAGTATCTTTTCAGGGCCTATCTTAGCTGCACTAATAAAGAAATCCTGCTCATGAACATCTTTTCCTATGAAACTTTCCTCTGTTGAGGCTATTATTATCCCCTCTCTGCTGATTATGCAGACCCTTTCAAACTCCTCTATAGGCTGCATTGCATCCGAAAGTATCTTCCTTATCCTTGCCAGGCTAGAGTTGTTCGGCCTTTCATTGTATTCTTTCAGGCTCTCTCTCAATGCTGTCCTGCTTGTTATAAGGTCAAGCGATTCTATGCTCTTTCCCATGTATGTCTTGATGTGGTGCGCCCTTGACTGTGATGCTGTTTTCAGGTGGCTGAAAACCTCATCTTTCAGAGACTTATTCACTATGAAGCTGTCTGAAACATAGCCCAATGCCATCACAAGAACTATAAGGATGAATGAAAATGTTATCTTCCTGCTAATGCTCCCAAAGAGAAATTCCCTTAATCTTTTCATCTTCACCCCTTTTTAATACCTAAATCCCAAAAAACCTATTCCGAATACAGCAGGATAACCTGCCAAGCATAAAGATACAAAACTTGCCTAATCAACCCCCCAGATCCATCACCTTATCGACAAACATAGAGGCTTCCTGGATAAGCTCCTGATGCTGCTCCATCTTAAGGGAGTAAAAGACTGCCTTAACCTTGGTGTCCCTTATCTTATTTATGAGTCCTGAAAGGAACTGGGCAACAGGAGCTTTCTTCGTATAGACCAGCAGGTTTGTAAGGGAATCAAATATAAGGTAGTCAAAATTATGCTTTATAACCTTAGTTATGGCCAAGGACAGCTCTGTCAATGCAGCCGGAGAGCTGCAGAAATAACAGCCTTCAACCTGGTCAGGAACCTTTTTTATGGTCTTGGATATGGCGTCGATAAACACTATATTGGCCAGGTTTGCCCTGTTCTTCCTAAAAAGCTCCTTAAGCGAGTCATAGGTCTTGTTCAATGTAACATAACAGACCTTTTTTTTAGAGAGCTGCCTTATCGTTTCCAATATCAGAGAGTTATACTCCATCCCCGGCATCAGCAAAAGGCAGGCCTGGCTTTCAGATAGCTCTTTTATGATGTCCATCTTTCATCCTATAAGCTTCTTTATGCCCTTCAAAAGGCTATTGATATCAAAAGGCTTCTGTATAAAGCCAACAATATTCTTAGAAGACATCAGCTCATCTTTCTCTGCTTCAGATGTCCTTACAACAGTCAGGTAAGCTATCTTAGAATTTTTTATCTTAGGGACGATCTCCCTTATGGGGGTGCCTGGCATCATTATGTCCAGAAGTATAAGGTCCACCTTGCCTTTTTTCAGCTTTTTCAGGCAGTCATCACCATCCATAGCAGTAATCACCTTATAATTGTTCTTCTCCAAAATAGCCCTAACCGTAGCCCTTATATCTGGCTCATCGTCCACAACCATTATCGTCTTTGCCATTTTTAACCTCCTTTTGCTCCAAATGCAAGTTCAGAATCTTTTTATCTTATCAAATATTCCAAGGGCCTCCTGTACCAAAGGATTTTCCTTATCCTTTAGACTGCATATAAAAACTGCCTTTCCTTTTTTTCGCTTCAATGACGAAAGAAAGGACCTTATGAACCTGGACAATACCTCTGCCCCTGAAGGGACGGCCTGGCCATAGATAAGAATATTGGAGATGGAATCGAAGATGACAAGGCTATATCCTTTTCCAACCGCTTCCTTTATATTCTGGGCTATCTCTTCAAGCTCATAAGGAGCTGAGGCAAAATGACAATCCGAATTATCATCGGGCTTTTTTATCTCTGCGCTTATGCAGTCTATAAAATAGGCCTTATCTTCCGGAATATTTGCCTTTTTGAACGCTTCTTTTAAAAACCCGCAGCTTTTATTAAAAGTTACATAACATACTTTCTTATCAGACCGCTTTACAGAACTAAGGATGCCCTTAAAGTAATCTTTCTTTCCTGATATGTAATTTAAAACAAGCGACATGATATATCATCCACCCTCTTTTTTACTTCCGGTAAAAGGCTTTCACTGCTAAAAGGCTTTTGGACAGCTTACATCACCAGGGATAAATCTTTTTGATGTTTTTAACCAATCCTCTCAGGATTACCGGACCAAGGTTATAGCCCTAACCTAGAGAACTTTCTTTATATATTTTGCTGTTTTTTGGGTGTGAATCTTATGATAATATATGGGAACAGCTCAAAATAGCGGGACCATTAACAAGAAAAACAAGCGGGTTTTTGGAATAAATAATCCCAACCGGAGCAAGCTGCGGGGTATGCACCCAGTTTAAGCAATCAATGTATCGGGCCTGAAGGCAAACCTGCAGCGTGTGCTATTTTTCTGACGGCAAACAAAAAGATTTATATAAAAGGTAATCCTGCATATAAGGATATATGGATCCTGAAAAAAAGAAAAAAGAGGGGGAATTTAAGGGTGGCATGGACCTTGACATGGCCAAGATAAAAAAAACATAGAGAAGGAGCTGAAAAAAAACAGTGCAGGAAAAGATGAAGCCCAAATCCCTGAGCATAAAGCCCCCTTACAAACTGCTGCCATCCCGCTAAAAAAAGGCAGGGCGGTAAAGAAGAAAAAAATCAGGGACCATGTTCCCACGGGCGTTCCAGGATTTGATGAGCTTTTTGAGAGGTGGCTATGCAGATAAATGACAGGGATAATAGTCTACCCTGAACAGGAGGTTTTCGGAGGAATAGAATGAAAATGAAAAAAAGATCAGTAGATATCAAAAAGGAGCTACAGGACAATTCCATACTGCTTTCTGTCTTTTCAAGCGAGTACTACAATAAGTCAGTTGTCCATCTTTTCCGCAACCTTAACAACAGGAGGGTATGCTATGTAACACTGAACAAAACAGCCGATTCGATAGCAAAGAATTTCAGCTTTAACGGCATAGACACAAAAAACATATTTTTTATAGACGCCATAAGCTCTTCAATAGACAAGAACAAAAAGATGGATAACGGGATATTGGTATCTTCACCTTATGCATTCACAGAGCTTTCAATAGCCATAAATGAGGCCTTGAATACAGGCATGTTTGACCTGGTCATATTTGATTCCCTGTCTACGCTCAATGTCTATGGGAACGGAAATACATCTGTGAGATTCACCTCAGACGTAATAAACAGGATAAGGGCCAAAGACTACAAAGGGATATTTACCTGCCTTGAAAAGGATGTAAAAAGCAGCCTTATAGAGCAGTCTTCCATGAATTTTGACAAGGTCCTTAAGTTTGAAGGGTGGTATGACAAGATGAAGAGAGATAACCTTAAGCTGGCAGGAGGATCATTAGCGGTATTGCTGGGGCTTATAACTGCATTCTCTTTTTTTAATGTCAAAAATAACAATATTACCGGGCTTGCAACATCTCCAACAGCCTCAGGGAATCCTATAATGCCCTTCCTTTTCTTTATAGTTGTAGTCACCGCTATTTTGGGGGTATTCTACAAGAAGGAGATAATGCTAAAGGTCCAGAACCTAAAAAAGGTGAACAAGCCAAGAAAGATAGCAAATAAGAAAATGCTTGGGTCAAGATTCAGGAACAAAGTCTATAAATGGATCGATTCTGTATATTCTGCCTAGACCAGCCGTTTCATCCTTGAAAACTTATCCAGCCTGGACTCTTTCTTGGAGCTTATAATTGAATCTGCTGATGCCTGCATTAGGCGAGGAGCATCTTCCTGTACTTTTCCTGTATTGCCTCCTCATCTTTTCAGCTCCCATATGTTTATATTTGTAACTGTAAAGCCTTTGATAACGCCTTTCAACTGAAGCTTTAGGCAGTGAGTCTGAACATAATGCCATGCCCTCCCTATCTTAAGGGCCAAATCCCTAGTTGAAAGGAGGTCAGCCTATATCATAAACAAGGGTTATCCCTGCAGTGACTGAAACGTCTTTTGGCATGACTACTGCAGCTTCCTCTACTGCCAAGGCTCCTTCTGCCTTTGCCATAGCGTAGACGTAAGGCCTTGACTGGAAGCTTGCTTCAGAGACTGACCTTATCTTTCCAAGCTTAACGCCAAGGCTTTCTGCTATTGTCTCTGCCTTTGACCTTGCGTTTTTGGTGGCTTCTGCCAATGCCTGTTTCTTGTATTCCTGCTCTTTTTCTTCAGTAAGGCCGAAATTGATGTTGTTTATCTGATTGGCGCCATTGGCTACAGCGATGTCAACTATTGTCCCTACCTTAGCCATGTCTGTTGTCTTTACCTTCACTGTCTGGGATGCCCTCCATCCTATTACCTTAGAGCCTTCGTCCCTGGACCAGTCCCTTTCCTCATAAAGGTTAAGCCTTTCTGTAGCTATGTCTTTTTCACTGAACCCTTTATATCTTAAGCCATCTATCAGGGCATTCATCACCTTGTTTGCTTCCAGCTGTGCCTCTTCTGCTGTATCCTTCACTATAGAGATGCCTGCCCATACCTCTGCCTGGTCCGGCTCTACTGTTATCTCTGCGTCGCCGTCAACATTTATGGTATTTCCTTCCTGCTGGGCGCATCCTGCCAATGATATAACCATAAGAACCAATACAAGGGCAAGGGCGCACCTTAGCTTTCCAAAAAATGGACCTTTTGAAATCTTTTGCTTTTTTTGCATCATTTTATTGACCTCCTGAGTTAAATATGATATACTAAAATCTTCCTTTATAAATAGTTTTCTAAGGCTTTAAACCAGGTTGAAGCTAAAAAAAGGCTTTTGACAATGCTGCAAAGAAATGGTAGCCGTCAAAGCCCGGAAGAGGGAGCATGTTGAAGATGCCTAAGAAAAGATTGATCTTTCCCATAGCAATTACAATCTTATAGTACTTTTTATCTATCAGGTTGTACTTTATAACTGCTATCGAGGCCAGCCATAAAAGTATGTTTATAAGTGGCCCTGCAACAGCCACTATAGCTGAAGGCATAGATGCAAGAGGTGTATGCGCCACATAGCCCCCTACAAAGAACAACAAGGGGAAGCCCATAAGCTTAAGAACTACAACGACTGCATACCAGAAATAAGGGGCGTGCAATGTTGCAGATGCACCAAAGTAAAGGGCAACGAACTTATGGGCGAGCTCGTGGAGGACCACAGCAGGGGCTGCTATCATTGCCGCAAACTTGATGTTCTCCCATAAGGGCGGCCTTTTGTAGTAGGTTAAAGGGTCGTAGCCTTCCAAGGGCTCTTTCCTGAAGAAATCTGAGAATATGTAGCCTATTGCCAGGGTCATTATCACTATGTCTATTATCTCCATCAGGGTTATCATCTTATCTGCCCTCCGGAATAATTATCCAGGCTATTATGTATGCCAATATCCCTGATCCTCCCATAAATGTGAAGATGACCCATAACAGCCTTATCAATACAGGGTCTATATTAAAGTATTCCCCTATGCCTCCGCATACGCCTGCGATAATCCTGTTTTTCCTGCTTCTGAAAAGCTTTTTTACCTTTTTGTTCCCTTCTGTTCTTACTTTTAATCCCTTGTAGTTCCTGTTCAGTTTTACGAAAATCAGATAGAGCAGGGCCCCAATGATATTAAAGAAAAATATTATCAGGAGCCAGATAAGCTTATCCTGGTCTTTTATCTTTGACCTGATGCAGTCTATGATCATCCAGAACCAGAATATAAAAAAGAAAAGGATAAGTGGAAATATGAACAGAAGAGTGAATGGAAAAAATATCAGCCTAAACATCTGGTATGTTAATAGTCAGGGGTTTATAAATATTGTTGGTTTTTGGTATAAATAGAAAAAATGTTGTACAAGATACAGCTACCTTTTTGGTAAAAGCAGGCCAATGACATGAGGAATATCCCATAAAATGAAGATCAGGATTCCAAAAGATACTCAGGCACATTCACATCAGAATCCTTCACTGTATTGAATGCAGCATCTGTAAACAGGTAGAGCTTGTCTTCCTGCTCTATGCTGAAGATAAAGCCGAACCGTGAGTCTATTATGACCTTCCCTATATTTGTATCTAGCTGCCAGGCCTGCTTTCCGTAATAAAAGCCCTCGTCTATCTTCCTGGCTTCTGTTATCTCGTCCAGCCAGCCTACAGGGGTTTCTATGTATGCAGAACTGTAATCAAGATCGGCTATCTTTCCTGTCTCTTTTCCGCATCTTGAGTGTATGGTGCACCATTCCTCTGCTGTCTGCTTTTCTGTGTCTATATAGATCTCATTATCGTATGAGAATGATGTTATCTTTATCTTGTTCTGTTTTACATATATGATGTATTGTTTTCCCAATGGGCTCTTGTACTTGTAGTAATAGCTGTCTAATCTTGTTTTTGCGTAATCAAAGATCTGCTGGATCTGCTCGTCTTCGCTTAGCTCTGCAGGCTCCTGATAATCCTGGATGGTTTCCTGAGCTGCTTCTTCCAGTGTTTCTTCCTCAATTACCTCTGATTCTTCTAATGCTTCTTCAGCAGGCTCTGCAGGCTGTTCTTCTGTGACAGATTCTTCAGGCTCTTCTATCTGCTGGGGCTCTTCAGGGATTGTCTCTTCAGGAGGTTCTTCAACGATGGGCTCTTCAATAGATTCCCCTATCTTCTCTGCTATAGGCTCCTTACCTTCTGTTGCAGGCATCTTTTCAGGAGCGCAGCCTGCCAGAAGAACAAGAACAATACATAGTGCAATACAATAAACACATTTCATTTTATCACCTTTTTTTATTCGATAGCTAATATACTCATATATATTTTAATACTCCAATATCTTTATCCTACTCCCTATACCCCCCGGGATCATCATGCATCGGATGGGATAACATCAGCGTCTTTTACTGAGTTGAAAGAGGCGTCTGTGAACGCCCATACCTTACTGCCTTCCTCTACCCTGTATATGAAGCCGTAATAGGACTCTAAGATCATCTTTCCGGCATTTGTCTCCAGATAGACTGAGCCTCTTCCCTCAACCTGCCTTTCGTCTATCTTTTTGGTCTCTTTTATCTTTTCCAGCCAATCATTCGGGGTCTCTATATAGGCGGAGCTGTAATCAAGATCCTTTACTTTTCCTGTACCGCCTTCGCATGAGGAATAGCCCATGCAATAGGCCTGTGCTGCCTTTTTTTCTGAATCCAGATATACAGTATTATAGAACTTTCCCTGCTCATCAGTGTTGAGCTCTGGAAGGGTAATCCTGATATTATTGCCCTTTACATAAAATATGTATTCGAGATCGCTATCAGGGCCCTTGTAATTGCAGGAATAGCTCTTTAATCTTGCCTTTCCTTTTTCAATAATCTCCCTAATATCATTAGGTATCTTTATAATCTCCTGAGTTTCTATCGTCTCAGACTCGACTTCTAAAGGGGGCTCTTCAGGCTTTTCCGGAACTGTCTCTATAGGCGCTTCCTGCTCCTGCTCTACAGAAGGCATTGAGCTTTGAGGCATTTCCTCTCTCTGTGAACATCCATACAATAAAACAAGAGACAACAAAACCAATAAAATGCATCTTAAAGTGCAATCAATCCTAGCAGAACGCATCTTTTTCATAAAAACCACCTCTTTACCATAATGATGCAAGAAAAGGTATATAAAGGTTGCTAAATTTGCATATTTATGACAGAGCTTATAGCCTGCTTATCGACAGGGAAAGGGACATGGGGGCACGTTGCAAGGGTAATCCAGGGGATGGAGTGGAACAGGATATTCCTGGTAACCAATAGCGAGATTGAGAGTAAGATAAGAGAGGCTTTCAATCCAGGAAAGGATTTTGAGAAGATCATAATAGATCCTGGAAAAACTATATCTGAGATGGCTGACTGCATAAAGAATTCCCTGGACGGTAAGATAACTGACCTTGAGGTTGCCCTGAATATCGTCTCAGGAGAAGGAAGGGAGCACATGGCTGTAATCTCTGCATTGCTGCAACTGGGATTAGGGATAAGGCTTATCGCTTTGACCAAAGATGGGGTTAAGGTTATCTAAACGCCTGCGGCTGCTAAGAACATTATCTGATTAAAAACACAGGCTGGAAAACCTAAAGCTCAGAAACATAGACCCTGTAGCCCGAGCCTTTTGCTATCTCCTTTACGTTTCCAAAGACATCAAGCATCTTCTTCTTTAATTCTATGCCTCCCTTCTTGTGGCGGCAGACCAGCTGAAGAAGGCCTTTTTTTACAAGATGGACTTTTGCCCCTTCAATCATCTCAAAGCATATCTTTTTTCCTGCTGACTGAGGGGGGTTTGTCAGGATGGTGTTGAATTTTTCTTCTATGTTCTCATAAAGGCCTGACTGGCGGGCTGTTATGTTGTTAAGGTTGTTGAGCCTGATGTTCATCCGGCTTAACTTGACTGAACGATTATTTATATCTGACATGATAACTTTTGAAGAAGGGAATGCCTTTGCAAGTGAAATCCCTACAGGGCCGTAACCTGAGCCCAGATCCAATATCTTCCAGGCAGGCTTGATCATGCTGGATTCTATCAATAGTTTTGTCCCCTTGTCTATCTTTCCTACAGAAAAAACGCCTGAGCCTGTGCAGAACTTAAGGGAATTTCCCCTTAAGCTTACCTCTATCTCTTTTATCCTTAATCGTGATATTGGCTTTTCGGTGTAATAGTGTTCCATCAGGGCATTATACCATAAAGCTTTAACAATAACCTATTTGTTGACCTTACTATGTCCTCCCTTATCCCCTGCACGATAATGCAGTTCTTATCGTAAATAACTTTTGCTCCTTCTTTTTGCTGGAGGTAAAGGACAGGCTTGTCTGTGCTGTTGCAGGTGATTATAGGTATCCCTGAACAGGCTGCTGTCTCGTTCCTGTCACAGGCTGCAATAGGGATCTTGTTGAAGGATTTTATTATACTCTGGTCGAATTCCCCTACAGCCAGAGCAACATAGTTAAGGTCCTGGCCCAGAGGGTTGAATGTTATATAGATGCCCTTGTGGGAATTAAAAAAATCTGAGTCAAACTCTCCTTCTACAGACACATCCTCCAGAAGCTTTGGGCTGTAGTGGAGGGGTATGTCAAAAATGGATGATGCAGATGCTGTCTGAACCTGGGTATACCAAAGGCCGTTTGCAAAGACGAATGAGTATCCATTGTACATATAGCCCTGATCCGGCTCCAGCTTTCCATCAAGGTTAAGGAGATGAAGGTCATCTATGGTCTTTGGAACCTCTTTTTTTGAGAGAAGCTTGAAGCTGAATATTGCAGCTATCAGAATTATTATCACCAAAGCAGCTATCACAAGTATCCAGTCTGAGGCTTTTTTTATCTCTTCCTTAAGCTCATTTACATCCTCTTTTGCTCCGGCTATATCAGAATCCGATTTAGCAACGGGAGGATCTTTTTCCAATGGAGTCACCTTATTATTCCAAGCATAGAATAAAGCAGCCTGTCCCCAATCCTTAAGATATCCACGCTGCTTCTTGCTTCGGCAATAATGCAGTTATCTTCAAGGCTGACTTTAGTCTGGTTGGACCTCATGAAATATATCACTGGAACAGAAGATGTTGCGTCTTCACAGGTTATTGAAGGAAGGCCAAATTCATTATCCTCTTCTACTGCCCCTTTCCTTACATAAACCCTTATGTTGTTCAGCGCCACAGCCATATTATACTGAGCCAGGGCTATCTCTTCTGAAAAAAGGGAATCCAACTCAGAGGTCGTGTCTATCTCAGGCCGGTTTAAAAGGGATACTACAATATCCTGGCTGAGGTTTATATTCTCAACTTCTGAAGGAAAAAAACTGAAATCAAGGATTTTATCACCTATCCTTGCGGACCATCCGATATCAGTCCTTCGGAACCTAAACTCATCGTACTTAACGGTGTCTGATTCTCCCCCGTATAAGAAACCTATTATAGACGTGGCCATAATAAAGGAAATGAAAAAGACGACTATGGCTCCCCATCTGGATTTTTTTTCCTTTCTCACAGGATTTTAGTTTTTAGAGTTAATATATAAAACTTTCCACAACATTTAAATATAATCAAGTTTTATAACTTTCAATAAATATTAAAAATTGTAAAATTTTATAGTGTGTGATGCATGATGGAAGGATTTGAGAAAGATGTTACTGAACTGTTCTGTGAGATGGGAAAGGGGCAAGGGATAAATGATTTTCTCCTTATGAAACTTTTTGCAAAGCTTTACCTTTCCTCTGAGCCTATCGCGATGGAGGACCTGGCAAAGGAGACAGGCTACAGCTTAGCCTCTGTGAGCAACAAAACAAGGATGCTTGGGCCTTTGTTCAACATAAGAAAGATAAAGAAGCCGGGATCGAAAAAAATATACCTATATATGGACAAGGACATCTTAAGCCTGCTGAAGAGGGTCCTTATCATGAAGGAAGAGCAGGTCGTCAAAAAAGCAAAGGAGAAAATCCCCTTAATCCTGAAAGAGCATAGAAGAAAAGCAAAAAGCTATAAAGACAAGGAGAAGATAAGGATAATGGAGGGGTATCATGAACAGATACTCAAATTTGAAAAAATATTAAAAAGGATATTAATAGAGATAGAGAAGCCATTATGAAGCAGGATATAATCATAAAGCTGGAGAACGTATGGAAGGTCTACAAGATGGGGGAGGTAGAGGTACCTGCACTAAGGGGGCTTAACCTGGAGGTAAAAAGAGGGGAGTTTCTTGCAATAATGGGGACCAGCGGAAGCGGCAAGAGCACCTCGATGAACATGATAGGATGCCTAGATGTCCCTACAAGAGGCAGTGTATTCCTAGAGAAACAGGACATTTCACGCTTATCAGAATCTGACCTTGCGCAGATAAGAGGGAAGAAGATAGGGTTCATATTCCAGACATTCAACCTTATCCCTACATTAAGCGCGCTTGAAAATGTTACGATGCCCATGATATTCCAGAATGTCCCTAAGGAAGAGAGGGTGGAAAAAGCAACTAAGCTGCTGGAGATGGTGGACCTGGGGGACAGGATGAGCCACAAGCCCAATGAGCTGAGCGGAGGGCAGCAGCAAAGGGTGGCTATAGCAAGATCATTGATAAATGATCCAGAAGTGATACTTGCGGACGAGCCTACAGGCAACCTTGACTCTACATCAGGGCATAAGGTGATAGATTTCCTGCAGGACCTGCATAAGAAAGAAAAAAAGACCATAGTCATGGTGACGCATGACGAGGACATAGCAAAGAATGCAGAAAGACTTGAGTACCTTTATGACGGGCAGATCGTAAAATCAAGGAAACATTTTTAAAAACAAAGAAATATAATAACTGAGGTGTGCAAATATGGACATTAAAAAAAGGTGTCATGGAAGAGATAATTTTGTGATCATAGGGATCCTGATATTAGCTTTTAGCTTATGCAGCTTAAGCGCTTTTGGGGCTGCAAGCTCAACCTCAGGAAGGACCCAGCTCTATTTCTATAATGTAAATGTAAGCATGATAAACTACGAGCCAACCCCTGCAGAGGCAGGAAGATATGTCACTGTAAGGTTCAAGATAGAGAATTCCGGGGCAGAGACTGCACAGGATGTTGTTATCGAGATCATCCCAAAATACCCTTTTTCACTGGATCCAGGAGAAAGCGCTGTGAAGAGTGTTGGGTCTGTCAGAAGCAGGCAGCTCGGCGATACAGGCGTAATAAAAGAGTACAGGCTTAAGGTCGATGAGAACGCCATAGAAGGAGGTAATGAGATCGAGCTAAGGTATTCTATCAACAATGAGGCATGGATAAAATTGGACCCTTTTTATATCAATATACTTCCGCATGACATACTTTTGAGCATAGAAAGCATCGAAGGGCCTGACATGATAAAGCCCGGAGACACAAGCAAGATCGACATCAACCTGGATAACCTTGCAATGAGCTTTATCAAGGACATGGAAGTCAAGCTAAACCTTGACAGCCTTCCCTTTGCAACATTGGGATCGACAAATTCAAAGATAATCAGATATATGGGAGCAGGATCCAAAGAAAGCGTAAGCTTTGACCTGATAGCGGAGCCTGATGCTGAATCCGACCTTTATAAGATCCCTATCGAGATAAAGTTCTTTGACAGGCTTGGGAATGAATACAGCAAGAATGAAACCGTGGGGCTTATAGTGGGGGCAGAACCAGAGCTGATAGCATCTATAGACAGCTCTGAGATCTATGGCGGAGGAGAGACAGGAGAGGTAGTCATAAAGTTCGTAAACAAAGGAGTAAGTGACATAAAATTTTTAGATGTTACCCTTAAGGAAAGCGACGGATTCAGGATAATATCCCCAAAAGGGGTCTATGTAGGCAATATCGATTCTGATGATTATGAAACCGCTGACTTTAAGATCTCTCTAAAGAAGACGGAGAAGAGCGAAGAGGTACTTTCCTTTTTAGTCGATTATATGGATTCCAACAATAACAAATACAGCTATGATATCGACCTTCCGCTGAAGCTTTATTCCTCGTCAGAGGCCAAGTCCATGGGGCTTAAGAAAGGCAGCAGCAAGATAGGGATATTGATAGTATTGATCATAGTCATAGGGGGCTTCTTTATCTACAAAAGGTGGAGAAAGAAAAGGAAGGGGGAGAAAGCAGGCAGCTTCAATATCAAGATCCCTCTCTTAAAGAAGAGTTAAGTGGTATAAATGCTGAAAGATTATTTCCTTTTTTCTTTTAATAATTTGAAGTCCAGAAAGCTGAGAAGCTGGCTGACCATGCTCGGAATATTCATAGGGATAGCTGCTGTTGTGGCGCTGATCGGGCTTGGGGAAGGTTTAAGGGTAGCTATAAACTCCCAGTTTGGCTTCCTGGGAGCTGACCTTATGATGATAACTACCGGAGGCGCTCATGGCCCTCCAGGGACCACCATCGTAGAGGTGCCGTTTACAAAGAGCAATGTAGGGCAGATAGAAAGCGTAGGCGGTGTCAGGATGGCAGCCGGAAGGATAGCAAACCAGATAAAGATGGGGTATAATGACAAGACCTCATTCTCTATAGCGACCAGCATGCCTGACGGTGAAGACAGGAGAGATATAGAAGAGGCTATAAATTACGAAGCTGCAAAAGGAAGGCTGCTGGATGATGGCGATAAATATGCTGCAGTGATCGGCTCAAGCCTTGCTGATGAAAAAACATTCGGCAAGGAGATAATGCCTGGAAGCAAGATAGAGCTAGAAGACAAGGAGTTCAAGGTTGCGGGCATACTGGAAAAAAAAGGAAATTTTATGCTGGATTCATCCATACTGCTCAATGAGGATGTGCAGAGGGAACTGTTTGAAGAAGAGGCTGATGAGTATGACATGATAGGGGTAAGGGTCAGGGAGGGAGCTGATATTGAGGAGGTAAAAAAGGATATTGAAAAGCTGCTCAGGAAAAAGAGGGATGTAGACGAAGGAGAGGAGGACTTTACTGTTGAAACAGCCCAGAATATCGTTGAAAACCTGAACAACATCCTTTTGTCTGTAAATATATTTGTCTGGATAATCGCAGGAATAAGCCTTGTTGTAGGGGGGATAGGGATAATGAATACCATGTATACTGCTGTGCTGGAGAGGACAAGAGAGATAGGCATAATGAAATCGATCGGAGCAAGAAACAGCTCAATATTCACCCTGTTTTTTATGGAATCGGGGCTATTGGGGAGTGCAGGGGGCATTATCGGCATATTACTTGGAGTTTTTTTTGCAACAAGCTTAGCTGCCATAGGAAGAGCGGCCCTTGGCAGCGAACTTATCGGAACCCATTTCAGTATTTTCCTCATCTTAGGGGCTTTATTATTCTCTTTTAGTGTTGGCGCTGTTTTTGGGGTGCTGCCTGCCTACAAGGCGTCTAAACTTAATCCAGTGGATGCTATCCGCTACTCAAAATGAATACAGACCTGATAAAATATTCACTGAAAAACCTGATAAGCAGAAGAACAAGGAGCCTGCTCACCATCCTTTCTATCCTGATAGGGATAATGGCGATATTCGCCCTGGTAAGCTTTGGCCAGGGGATAGGGAGATTTACAGATGAGATGTTCCAGGAGATGGGCACTGACAAGCTCCTGATGATGCCGAAGGGCTATGGTGTTCCCGGGACGGGAAGCGTAAAATTCTCCAAGGAGGATATGGATTTTATAAAGAAAATCAAAGGGGTCGGGGAGATAGCAGGATATATGATCACAAGCGGAGAAGTAAAGACAAAGGATGAAAAAAAACCAAGATATCCTTTTATAATGGGGATGCCTACAGAAGCTGATGAAAGAAGGCTTGTTGAAGAGATAATGGCCGGATTTGAGATAAGCGAGGGCAGGGCTTTGAAGAAAGGAGACAGGCTGAAGGCTGCTCTGGGCCATAATTACCAGATCGCAAATAAGGTCTTTAAAAAACCGCTTAAGCTTGGAGATAAGATAATAATCAACGGCTTTGAAGCAGATGTTGTGGGGTTTTATGAAGAGGTAGGAAATCCGGAAGATGACAGAAATGTTTATCTTTCCCTGGAAGGCTATATGGAGATATTTGACTCAGATGAGGAGTACAGCATAGCCATAATAAGGGCTGCTTCTGATGAAGATCCAGGAGAGCTTGCTGAAAGGGTAGAAGAGAAATTCAGGAAAAGGAAAGGGCAAAAGGAAGGAGAGGAGGACTTTTACGTGCAGTCGTTTGAGCAGATGATGGAGATATATGGAAATGTGATTGTTGTCTTAAACGGCGTCCTTGTCATCATCGCCCTGATATCGCTTATCGTCGCTGCGGTCAATATAATGAATACCATGTATACTGCTGTGCTGGAGAGGACAAGAGAGATAGGGATAATGAAGGCTATCGGATCCAGAAACAAGGACATATTTACGGTGTTTGTCGTAGAATCCGGGTTTTTGGGATTAATAGGGGGAACATTGGGCATCATAGCAGGCTATGGGGTAGCAAAGACAGGGGAATTTGCAGCCAGGGCTGCAGGATTATCCATGCTGAAGCCCTATTTTCCGTTCTGGCTTATCATTGGCTGCATGATGTTCGCTTTTTTAGTAGGGGCAGGCTCTGGACTGCTTCCAGCTGTAAAGGCTTCAAGGCTTAAGCCTGTTGATTCTTTGAGGTATGAGTAAAGAACCAATATAGCCTAAAATCTTTAAGAATTGAATTTCATCCTCTTAATGTACTGGTTTAGCTTAATGGCCATATCATCCTTTAGCCTGCTGCTCAGCTCCAGCTTATCCAGCTCTCTGATTATATCTATCTTAGGAACCTTTGTCAGGGTCCCTTCCAGCTTCATGCCTGCCTTCTTAACCTCATCCTCTATCAGCCTTGCATATTTTGTATTGAACTTTCTTATGGAAGGGAACTTTGTGAATGAAGAGGCTCCTGCTTCCAGCAATAAGTGGAGCTCGTCAAGATGGGTAAGCCATGAGCCTGCAACTATATCTATCTTAGGGAATGCTTTTTTGGCCTTTTTTATCCACTTTACATAATAACCTGTCTTTGGGCCTTTGGAATCTTCAAATATCGTCCCTTTCTGGGGCTTCAGCCTGTAGAATGTGATGCGTTGAATATCATGTTTTTTTATGAAGTTCTCCAGGTGGGAGAAGTCTTCCAGCTTTTCCCCCAATCCAAGGATTATCGTTATAGTTTTTTTAAGGCCTAGCTTGTCGGCTGCCTTAAACATTGACCCTATCTCGTGCAGGGGCTTAGAAGGGCAGAGCTTATCCCTTAGCTTGGGGGTTATGCACTCAACAGTTCCGCAAACCCCTTCTATGTAGGGCTTAAACAGCTTAAGCTGCTTTTCATCTAATATGCCGAGATTGAGCCACTGTTTCTGGGAGGTTATCTTATAGACGTTCCTTATGATGAACAATAGTTCCTCATCCTTAAAGGTGCTGCAGCCTGCAGAAAGGAACTCTATCTTCCAGTTACATGCCCTGCATATTATCGCTTCTGCAAATATTGAAGCTAAGGACCTTCTGTCTTTTACCGGGTCTGAGCTTATCTCAGGCTTTGATGAAAGGTAGCAGAAAGCGCAGTCTCTCTTTGAGCAGTGCCATGACAGGAAGATCGCCCTTTCGAAGTGTGTTTTTTTCATCACTATACTGATTTTATCCTATCGTTAAAATACTTTTGTTTTGAGGTATAGAACATTATCCTCGAAAAACCATACATTTAAATATAATCTCATTTTACTATGAATTATGAGAAAAGCTAGCACTTATGGATACGGCAAGGTTATGCTAGTTTCACTTCTATTGGTTCTGGTGCTGTGATTGCCCTAGTTCTTACAGGCTAAGAATTGAGGGCCAACGTGAATTTTTCTTTTGACATGATAAAGCTAAAAGAATAAAAGTTAAGAGGATAAAAACCTAAAGGGAGGAAAAATTTATAAAAAACAGAAGGAGAGGGAAAGAAAGATGAAAAAAATAATCATATTTGACACGACATTGAGGGATGGGGAGCAAAGCCCTGGAGCTTCGCTTACGATGAAGGAGAAGCTTATAGTGGCAAAGCAGCTTGCTAGATTGGGCGTTGATGTCATAGAGGCAGGGTTTCCCATAGCATCCAAGGGAGATTTTGAAGCTGTGAAACTGATAGCGAAAAGCGTAGACGGCCCTGTAATCTGCGGGCTTGCAAGGACAACATATAAGGATATCGACAGGGCATGGGATGCTGTAAAATACTCAAAAAAGCCAAGGATACATACGTTCATAGCTACATCCGAGATCCACAGGACAAAGAAATTGAGGAAGAGCAAGGAAGAGATAATACAGATGACCATAGATGCTGTCAAGCATGCAAAATCATCATGCAAAGACATTGAGTTCAGCCCTGAGGATGCTGCAAGGACAGACATGGACTATATGTGCGATGTGGTAAAGGCTGCAATAGAGGCAGGAGCTACCACAATCAACATACCTGATACAGTAGGATATGCTGAGCCTGAGGAGTTCGGAAAGAGGATAAAATACGTCTTTGAAAAGCTTGGAGACATAATCAAGAAGAACAATGCTGTAATAAGCATACACTGCCATAATGACTTAGGATTAGCGGTAGCTAATTCGCTGGAAGCTGTAAGGAACGGGGCATTGCAGGTAGAGTGCACCATAAACGGCATAGGGGAAAGGGCAGGCAACTGCAGCTTAGAAGAGGTAGTGATGAACATAAAGACGAGAAAGGACTTCTTTAAGGACTATTATACAGGCATAAAAACAACCGAGATATTCAAGACATCACAGCTTGTATCTTCGCTGACAGGATTGAGCGTACAGAGGAACAAGGCAATAGTGGGAAGGAACGCTTTTGCACATGAGGCAGGAGTGCACCAGCACGGGGTATTGAGCAGCAAGCTTACTTATGAGATAATGAAGCCTGAGGAGATAGGCTGGAGAGGGACAAACATAGTAATAGGCAAGCATTCCGGAAAACATGCTGTCGAGTCCATCCTGAAGGAGATGGGGTATGATATGGAAAAGGAGCAGATAGAGGAAGTCATAAGCAAGGTAAAGGAGCTGGCAGACAAGCAGAAAGAGGTCATGAGGGAGGACATAATAGCTATCGCTACAGACATCGCCGGAGGATTGTCAAAGGAGGAGGAGATAATAAAGCTGGATGAGATAAAGGTAACTACAGGGAATAGGATACAGCCTGAAGCAGAGGTCACCCTTATAGTAAACGGCAAAAAGAAAGAGGGGAAAGGAAAGGGCGTAGGGCCTGTAGATGCTGTCAGCAATGCCATCGCAGGGATGATGGGCCAGTCAATCAAGCTTAAGGAATATGGGCTGAAGGCGATAACAGGAGGAACAGACGCTTTAGCAGATGTTTCCATATCTGTCCAGGACAAGAAAGGAAATGTATTCAAGGCTGATGCTGTCAATGAGGATGTCATAATGTCCTCTGCAATCGCACTTATAAAAGGGATAAACAAGGCATTGAACTTCAATGCAAAGGGAGGTAAAAAATGAATGGTGCAAAGGCGATCGTTGAAACCCTGATCAAACAGGGGGTAGACGTTACATTCGGGTTTCCAGGAGGATCTGTTATACCCTTATTTGACGCTTATCTGGATTACAAGGGAAAGATAAGAAATGTTCTGGTGAGGCATGAGCAGGGAGCTGCGCATGCGGCAGAGGGATATGCAAGGGCCTCAGGGAAAGCAGGGGTATGCATAGCGACTTCAGGGCCAGGAGCCACAAACCTAGTTACAGGAATAATGGACGCTTATATGGATTCTGTTCCTATAATCGCTTTTGGAGGGCAGGTCCCAACATCATTGATAGGGAATGACGCTTTCCAGGAGTCAGACATGATGGGGATAACGCTTCCTATAACCAAGCACAACTTCCAGGTAAGAAGCCCTAACCAGATGGCGCCTATCATAATGAAGTCGTTCAAGATAGCCTCAGAAGGCAGGCCAGGCCCTGTATACATAGACCTGCCTAAAGACACCCAAACAGGAGAGGTTACATGCCCTTTGCCAAAAGAGGTCGAGATCAAGGGATTCCAGCCTACAATAAAAGCCAACCCAATACAGATAGATAAGGCTGCAGAGGCTATAGCAGAGGCAGAAAAACCCCTTTTTCTTATAGGGCAGGGGGCTATACTATCGGATGCCTGTGATGAGCTAAAGGAGCTTGTCAAAATTACCGGAATCCCTGTAACCACTACATTTATGGGGAAGGGCGCTTTTGATGAGATGAATGCCTTAAGCCTGGGAACTGTAGGGATGCACGGAAAGAAGATAGCCAATTATGCAACTGTCCATGCAGACCTCCTGATAACCATAGGGTGCAGGTTCAGCGACAGGATAACAGGAAACCTGAAAAGCTATGCTGAAAACACAAAGGTCATACATGCGGATATAGACCCTGCTGAGATAGGGAAGAACGTAAAGGTAGACATACCTATAGTAGGGGATGCAAAAAACGTGATAAAAGGCATCACTGCTTCGTTAAAGAAGAGAAAAATGAAGGACAAGGAAAGATGGCTAAAGGAGATAAAAAAATACAAGGCCATATGCGATGCATGCATAAAGATAAAGCCTACAAAAAGGATACATCCCAGGGATGTCATGTATGCATTAAATGATATACTGAAGCCGGATGATATAGTAGTTACAGGGGTAGGCCAGCACCAGATGTTTGCAGGGCATTTCATAAAGAGGTCTAAGCCAAGGACATTCATAAGCTCAGGAGGGGCCGGGACGATGGGATTCGGGTTTCCTGCAGCTATAGGAGCAAAAGTGGCAAAGCCTGATGTAAATGTCTTCCTTATAGACGGAGATGGGTCTTTCCAGATGACGATACAGGAGCTTGGGACAGTAAAGGAGGCAAACATAAAGGTCATCCCTATAATCATGAACAATTCATACCTTGGGATGGTAAGGCAGTGGCTGGAGCTGTTTTCAGACAGGAGGTATTCTGAGGTCTATCTAGGGACGACGCCGGATTTTGTCAAGGTAGCTGAGGCTTACGGGCTAAAAGGGATAAGGGTCAAGAAGAAAGAAGAGCTAGGTGCTGCCCTGAAGCAGGCTGTCAAGAATGATATGACCACTGTTATCGACATAGAGATAGAAGAAGAATCCAACATACTTCCTATGCTTCCTCCAGGAGGGAACGTAAAGGATGCTTTCGGGGGATGCATGGCTTCCCCTAGCAGATTTTTTGAGGGTGAATAATATGGCAAAGGAAAAAAAGCACGTAATATCTATGCTGGTAGAGGACCAGCCGGGCGTCCTGACAAGGATTGCAGGGATGTTTGCAAGAAGAGGATTTAACATAGACACCATAACTGTAGGGAAAACTACGAAAAAGGGCATAAGCAAGATGGTCATAACAGTTATAGGGGATGACAGCGTACTTGAACAGGTAGAGAAGCAGGTCAACAAGCTTATAGACACCATAAAGGTAATGGAGATGCCTGAAGACAGGTCTGTCATAAGGGAGCTCTGCCTGATCAAGGTATCAATATCTGACAAGAAAGCAAAGGAAGAGGTATTAAGGTATACGAAGATATATAAGACAAAGATAGTTGACATAACACAGAAGTATGTTACTGCAGAGCTTATCGGGACACCTGCAAAGATAGACGCTTTTATAGACCTGATGAAGCAGTTCGGGGTAAAAGAAGTTTCCAGGACAGGGGCTACCGCTGTAAGCAGAGGGTAAGATGCAGATCGAAGTAAGAAAACCAACAGAAGAGGAAAAGAAGGAAGCAGAGTCATGGGGAGTATGGGAGAAAGAGGCTTCTGAGTTTCCCTGGGAGTATGAGGAAAAAGAAACGTGCCTTATAATCGAGGGGAAGGCAGAGGTAACAACAGAATCAGGAGAAAAAGCTGAGTTTAGTGCAGGCGACCTTGTTGTTTTTCCACAGGGGCTTAAGTGCACCTGGAAGATAACAGAGCCTATAAGGAAGTATTATCGGTTTGG
>JAHWIN010000068.1 GCA_019322475.1 Candidatus Woesearchaeota archaeon | reverse complement strand
TACTTCTTCCAGAAGTATATCATCAGCCAAACGGCACCTATCGTGATTGCGCTGTCAGCTATGTTGAATGCAGGCCATACCCTGAAGTCTATAAAGTCTATCACATGGCCTATGAATATCCTGTCTATAAGATTTCCCACAGCCCCTCCAAGGACCAATGCCACAGGGATATTTATCTGCTTTTCTGCTATTATCTTTTTCAGGTAAAAAAGGATTATGCTTATCACAGCTATCGAGATAAAGATAAGGGATATATTCCTTCCTTTCAGTATCCCGAAGCCTGCCCCTGTATTCCGGATATAGGTCAGATGGAGCATATTTGGGATCAGGGGTATAGATTGGTGCAGCCCCATATATCTTGAGATGAGATATTTTACAGCCTGGTCTAAAATGACGACAAGAAAGCTGATACAGAATATAGTAGAGGCACCCCTATCACCTGCAAGAAAACTGCTTTTGAAAATCTTCATGGCAGTAGATTATCTTAGAACTATATAATATTTACCATCTCTTCTTTGCTTCATGCTCTCCGTAAGCTACCCTTTCAAGGTTGGCCAGCCTTTGGTTGATGCTTTCAAGCGTATACCTTACAGAATCTAATTTTGCAGAGACAACCTCAAACTTGTCGCTCCTGTAATCCTTTTCTGCTGGAGCCTGAGGCTGAACCGGAGCGCTAAAAGGCTGCTGCATGGGTACAGGCCTGCCCGGGGGCTGTGGTGAAGGGGGGACGTTTGGAGGGGTCTGCTGCCCCATGCCCCCAAAGCCCGTATCATCAGGCATCCCAAGATTCATATCCTGGCCCATGCCTGCCGGCATTCCAGGCTTTGCAGTTGGCATTCCGGGGCCTGAGGGTATGTCCATCTGCCCCAACCCCAGGTCTGCACCAAGATCGTCTAATCCTAGATCATCCTTTTTCTTCCAGAAAGCAAGCTTATTTAATATTCCCATAAACTATCCCTCTTTTTTTTTGAAAAGTATGATGCGCTGGATGTCAGCCAAAGTCCAGGCTTTCTATAACCTTCTGCTTTGCCTTGTTAACTGTCTGGTTAGCCTCTAGTATAACATATGACGTAACCTTATCCTTCCCTTTTTCTATGGCGCTTTCTGATTTTCCTAGTATATAATTCTTTCCTTTTTGTATCATATTTGTCTGTGGATAAAGTATGCTTGTCATCACAAGAAAGACGATTATGACCAGTCCTGCAAATAATGCCATCTTGACAACTTTTTTCAGCAGTACAAATAGGAACGAAGCTATTATGACTGCAATTAAAAGCATTATCAAAAGCCTTATCATGTTAACCGGGCCCCTTCCCCCTGCTTACCCCCAGGACGCTTTTACAGCTTGGGCATGAATACAGCCTTTCCTGGGCTATAAAGCCCATCCCCCTTTTCTCTATCTTGATGTTCTTTAGGGTAACTTCACCTTTGCAGTAAGGGCATCTTGCCATATGGAAGAGTATATCTGCAGCTTATATAAATTTTTTTGTTCTGCCATCACTAAATGCAGCGTCTGGCACTACTTTGCATATATGCTAAATTTTGTGGAATCTTTTTTCCCCACATACCCCAGTCAAGGGGCATCCTTTGCATAAAGGCTTGTTTTTGCAGTGGTTTTTTCCCAGCTCTACAAGAAGGGCGTGGTATTCGCTAAATATTCCTGTATCTTCAGGAAGGCTTTCCATAAAAAGCCTCTGCCACCCATCATAATCATCAGCAGAATACCCTAATCTTCCGAATATCCTTTTGGTATATGCATCGATAACAAAAGACGGCTTGTTGAAAGCATACAGCAGGATAGAATCTGCAGTCTCAGGCCCAACCCCATTCAGTCCAAGAAGCTGCTGCCTTGTTGGGCTCTTGTTCTTAGAAAGGAATCCTGCTATGATCTTCAGCCTTTCTGCTTTCTGGTTATAGTATCCTGCAGGCCTTACCAGCCCTGCAATCTTTTCCTGATTTGCTTTTCTTATCTTATCTATGCTGAGCAGGCTGTTATTTTGGATGCTGCCATAAGGCATATGCTGACTGCCTTTCTTTTTCAGTCTGGGTGTTGAGCCTTTTTTCAGGCTGTCTTCATTATTTTTCGATACCTCTCCTGCCATGATCTCAGCATGCTTAACAGATTCCAGCTCGTCTTCATCAAATAACTTTCCAAGAGCCAGCTGCTGAAGAGCCCGTGTAACATTTGGGTACCAGTTTGTGTTCTGCGTCAGGATGGCACCTGCGCAGATCTGGAATATCTCATCTTTTGTTTCAGGCAGTTTTCCTGAATGCCTGCATACTAATTTTTCATCCAGCAGGGGCCACCAGCCTTGGGGGCCGTAAGATTTTAGGAGTATCTCATAAACCTCTGCTATTTTAGATGCTGCCATAAAGCATGTTCTTTGATAAAGATATATAAATTTAATGTCAACCTAACTTCAAAAAAATTAGCAAATTGCCTAACCCCAACCATATGTTAAAAATGCAAAGCATTTTTAAAAAATTAGAAATCCAACGGATTTCAAATTAATGGAGGGGATTGTTCGGCAATTTGATAATTTTTAGGAAATCAGACGGGCATTCATCCCCATTCATAAATGAAGGGGATTTCTGCCCGTCAGATTTAAATATACAAAAAACAACAAAAAACCAAAAGATTTATATATTAAAGCATTACAATTCAATTACTATGGTAATGGATACACTACAGATAAGGCTTACAAAAGCCCTTATAGCAGAGATACAGGCGCTTGTAGATAAAGGTATCTATAGCTCGTCTTCAGAGGCTGTAAGGGATGCTGTAAGAAGGTTGGTTACAGGAAAAGAAGAGAGGATGGTGGTTCCGGAAGCTCAGCCAGTACAAAAAAAGATAGAAAAAGAGGTAAAACAGCAGCTGCAAAGGGCAAGAGGAACAAGGGATATACTCCCAGAGAACCAGATCGTAAAGGAAAGGATAATATCTGTGCTTAAGGAGTCATTCGAGCTTTTCGGCTATTCTCCTTTAGAGACGCCTGTAATCGAGAGGTTTGATGTTCTTTCATCGAAATATGCCGGCGGTGATGAGATCCTTAAAGAGACATTTAAGCTGAAGGACCAGGGAGGAAGGGAGCTATGCCTAAGATATGACTTAACAGTTCCATTGGCAAGGGTCGTAGGCATGAATCCCCAGCTTAAGATGCCTTTCAAGAGATACCAGATAGGGGAGGTTTTCAGGGACGGGCCTGTGAGCCTGGGAAGGTACAGGCAGTTCGTACAATGCGATGCAGATATTGTAGGCTGCAGGGACATGGCTGCAGACGCTGAATGCATAAGCATCGTCTCCTCTGCGCTCAGGAAGCTTGGATTCGATATTGACCTAAGGATAAGCAACAGGAAGATACTGAACGGGATAATCGAAAAAGTAGGCATAGATGAAGATAAGAAAGATAAAGCCATACTTTCCATAGACAAGCTGGAGAAGTTCGGCAGGGAAACAGTAGTGAAGGAGATGGAAGATAACGGCATAGCTAAGGAAAAGGCAGAAAGCCTTCTTGGGATGATAACAGCTGAAGGAAAAAACGAAGAGAGGATAAAAAAACTTAAGAAGATAATCCCTGACAACGAAGGCGTAAAAGAGATCGAAGAGCTTACAGGCTTTCTCAATATATTAGGCATAGATTTTACATTTGATATTTCCCTGGCAAGAGGCCTTGTCTATTACACAGGAACCATATTTGAGACATTCATAAAAGGCAGCAGCATAAGGTCAGCTGTATGCTCAGGAGGGAGGTGGGACAGGATGATAGGTGATTTTCTCGGCAGAGGCGATTATCCTGCAGTCGGCATAAGCTTTGGCGTAGAGAGGATATTTGACGCTTATATAGAAAAAAACCCAATAAGGAAAAAGACAACAGCACAGGTTTTCATAATACCTATAGGGACGTTAAAGGAAAGCATGAAGATAGCAAAAGAGATGAGAGAGCAGGGGGTAAATGCAGATATAGACCTTGCAGGAAGGGGCCCATCAAAAAACCTGAAGTACGCCAACTCATTAGGCATCCCTTATGTAATTTTTGCAGGAGAGAGCGAGCTTAAGCAGAAAAAGATCAAGCTAAAGAACATGGAAACCGGGGAAGAGAAGCTTGTATCTGTCCAGGATGCTGTCGAGGCTGTTAAAGGGTAATCTAGGGCAATGTTGTATGATTCCTATGAAAGGCTTTTCTTTATCTGCTTATATGCTTCCCTGAAGCTTTTTCCTTCCTTGACCAGTTTGTAGGCCTTTTCAGCAGCATATAATTCTTCAGACATCGCATCTTTGCATTTCTCCTTGTTTACCTTAAGGCCCCCTAGAACAAGTGCCATGGCTTCAAGGCATCCCTTTGCAGTCTCTATGCCCTTGATCAAAGGCTCTTTAGTGAGCTGAAGGTCACGGTTATAGCCCGACATAAGGTTAGAGATAAGGCCCTTCAGCTGGAACTCATAGCCAAGAACTATATGGTATTTTGCCCTTACCAGCTCAAGGACATCAGGATTCTTCTTCTGGGGCATTATAGAGCTGCCTGTAGTGAACTCTTCAGGAATGTCAAAGAAGCCGAACTCCTTCATAGAAAACAGGATTATGTCAGAAGCCAGCTTATTAAGCGTATACATCACCTGCACCAATGAATTTAGTATTATAGATTCATGCTTGCCCCTTGAGTTCTGAACATAGATCGGGCTTTTATAGCTCTTGCTGAAGCCAAGCTCTTTCTTTGTCATTTCCTTGTCCATGCCTAAAGGGATGCCGTAGCCTGCTCCTGTCCCCAAAGGGTTCTTGTCTATTATATCAAGTGCATTATCCAGGACAGACATATCATCTTCAAGGCTTTCTATAAAGCTCTCAGCCCACATCTTGACAGAAGAAGGCATCGCTTTCTGCATATGAGTATAGCCGGGCATGGCTATATCTTTTTTTGAAAACGCCTTTAGGGAGCTGACAAGCTTCAGGATAAGCTCTTTTATTCCACTAAGCTCTTCTTTTTCATAGAGCTTCATGGCAGCCACAACCTGATCGTTCCTGCTCCTTCCTGTATGTATCTTTTTCCCCAGCTCCTTAAGCTTAGAGGTAAGATAGTTTTCTATCGCAGTATGGCAGTCCTCGTCCTCTTTCTTTATCTTGAACTTTCCGTCTTTGCCCAGCTCGATTATCTTGCTTAGCTCTGCAGTGAGCTTTTCAAGCTCATCCTCTTTCAGTATGCCTATCTTCTTCAGCATCTTTGCATGGGCGATGCTCGCAATGCAGTCGTGCTTGAGTATCTTCATATCTAAGACATGGTCGTTCCCTACGGTAAATTCCTCTATCTTCTTGTCCAGTTTCCTGTCCTGCCACAGTTTTGCCATAACCTCCATAAACCCCAGCTTATTTATAAAGTTATTGACTCAATAGGGACATATTAGACAAAGAAGTCTTATACGGGACAAAAGCTAAAAGAAACTAATATATATCCCCCATGGCTTCTTCATCCGTATGGAATGGAAACTGTTCACCAAAAATTCAAACCCTCCGTTGATACAGCATATCAAGACCAAGGCCAAAAGGGACGGCACGAGAAAACTGATAGGCTTTCAGTACAGCTACTTTAAGTTTGACAGGGGAGGATTGTATGCAGAGCCCGGCCATCAGAAGGAATTTATGGATTTTGTCAAGAAAAGGTTTAAGGAGAACCCTAAGCTCTTCTTTGATATCCTAGAAAAAGAGAAAAAGGATTCTGATGGGCTGATAAGATTTTCAGAGAATGTCAAGGGCCTTAGCTTAAGGGGCAGGTCAAATGCAGAACTCCTGGATATCTTCAATGAGTTTTCTGGTAAGTTTGAAGAAGCGACAGCCTACCTGATCATGCACGTCGTCATGGATTTTGCAGTTCAGGAAAGGCTAGAGGCCATAATAAAGGAGAAGGCAAGGCACAAAGATAAGATTGACGATTACCTGACTGCATTGTTCTCTCTGGACAGGGAAACAAGAACAGCAAGATCAGCCAGGGAGCTGCTGAAGATCGCCGTCAGGATGAAAAAAGGAGAAGACATAAGCGGGGATATAGAGAGGTTTATCAGGGATTATCCCTGGCTTAACCTGGAAGACGGCTATGGCAGGCTGCTTGACAAAGAGGGCATATTAAAAAGATTAGAAGACATGGCAAAAGGGAAACCGGAAGAAAGGCTAAGAAGGCTGGCTGACAGTTCAGCAGATATCAGGAAAAAAAGCCTTGAGACCATAGATATGCTTAAATTTGATGATGAAGAGAAAAAGGTGTATGGCCTGATGCAGGAACTTATCTATCGAAGGGCTGCCTTGAACGAAGAGCTGAACATTGCAGGATCCAACCTCATTGCGTTCTTTGAAGAGCTGGCAAGAAGGCTTGATATATCTTATGATGAGTTATTTTATCTTATAAAAAAGGAATTGATATACTGTTTAAAAGAGAATAAGATTCCTAACAAGAAAGACATAAAAGAAAGGCAGAAAGGCTATTCGATCGTCTTAGAGGAAGGAAAGATATCGTTTCATTATGGCAAAGAGCTGGATAGAAGAACGACGGAAAAAGAGACCTGCAATGAAATAAATGAGGTTAGAGGAAGAAGCGCCTGTCCCGGATTTGCAAGGGGTCCTGCAAAGATAATAAGGTCCAGGGAAGACATAGAAAAGATAGAAGAAGGAGATATACTGGTTACAGATTCCTTAACACCTGATTACATCCTGGCTGCCGGAAGGGCCCAGGCGATAATAGCTGACGTCGGCGGCATAACCAGCCATGCGGCGATAGTCTCCCGTGACTTGGGGATACCCTGCATAATAGGGACTAAGACAGCGACCACGGCATTTAGGGATGGAGAACTGATTGAAGTTGATGCTAAAGAAGGCGTTGCCAGAAAATCATAGGCTTAGGCTTCCCCCCTTATAACCCCAAGCACCTCATCCCTCTTCTCTTCCATGAGCTTTTTGGACTTGGCCTCAAGGTTTAGCCTCAGCAGGGGCTCTGTGTTGGAGGGCCTTACGTTGAACCACCAGTCCTTAAAATC
>JAHWIN010000067.1 GCA_019322475.1 Candidatus Woesearchaeota archaeon | reverse complement strand
AGCAGACTATATCTTATTTCAAAAATAAAGGGGGCGATTTTGTCTAACATCGGGCTTATGCGAAGTTCAAAATTTGAGGCAACCCGCAAATTTTGAATTTGGGAGAGCAGGGGAAATCGCTTGGCGATTTAGGCGAAGCCGACCCTGCGAACCGTATAAGCCCTGTTAAATACTTTTCCCATACGAAGTGTGGGAAAATTGCGTCCGCAAAGTAATTTTGAGAGGCGTTCTTTCTAGCGAACACAGTGAGCAATCAAGAACAAGAATCTAGGGGACAATTTTATTATATCAAAGGCGAAACCTCTTTTAGTTAATACAGTTAAGGGAGTTCCTTTTTCAAGGGCGTAAGCCCATTCTAGTAAATACATCTTGGGGGAAAATCTTTATTTTATGATTTCTGCTTTTTTCCATATTTCATCAAAAAAATTAGTTAACATTTTGGAGAAGAATCCATGATTGAAAAACAGAATCATTCTATCTCTTGAATCTCTGGGATTGATAAAATCAAGCATTGATTGTTTTTCATCGGAGATCTCTAATCGAATTTCATCTACTGGAAAATATCTTACTTTAATTCCATTTTTAATATCTTGTTTCATCCATGTTAAACCTTGCTTTGTTTTTTTCGCAGCAATTACTCTAACTTCTACACCTCTTTTTATTGCGTCCAGCATAGCCCTATCTTGTGAGAAATTTCTGATTTCATAAGTAAACATGTGTCGCATGATTTTTTTTGCATTACCATAAAGATAATGTGATAAATTCCACATTTTATCTTTTCCTGCAAAAACTTGGATTGTTTCATGAAAATCATCATCTGCTAAAATTTTCTGAGATTTTAGTTTATCCGATATGATATTTTGAATATTGTTAAATTGTTCTGTTTTTGTACTCAAAATATTTTGGATTGCAATTTTTGGATCTAAAGCTGTAAATATCTTTGGTTTTAATGGAGTAATTGAAACAAATCCTTTTTCTTCTAGACTTGTGAGCGACTGATATGTCTTTCCATGCGGCACTCCACTCCTCTTAGATATAATTCCTCCTTTTAAGGCACCGTTTTCTAATAAGGTCAAATATACCTTAGCTTCATATTCATTTAATCCTAGTTGTCTTAGCTCATTTATCATACTACTACTGGTAGTAGTAACTTATATTTAAAAGTTACTATATTTTCTCTCTTAATGGTGATAAAATGACAAAGGTAAAACTTGAATTATCTCTTTGCAGACCTGTAAATGTAGCTATGATGGTTACTTATGATGAAGGCTACAGCGATACAACAAGCATTATCTTAGGATATGGTTTCAAAAATATGGTAAGTTATATCGTTAAAGGTGCCTTAAAGGAATATAGGGCTTTTGAGGAACTTAATGGATTTAAGAATAGACTCGAAACAGTATTTTGTGATATAAAATTAACTAATAAAATATTGGATAATTTTAAACGAGATTACGCGATTATGCAAGATTGCCTTAAAGAATCAGAAATTACTACTTTTAATTCTTCAAGACTGTTATCCTTAATTGATGCATTTTCAAAATCATTTAGGAGAGCATGGGCACCTACAATGCTTTGCCAATGGTATCCTTTATGGGTTGATGCAAAAAAATTATCTGATATTGACAAGAAACGGATTGATGAATTAGTTAAAGCTAGACATGAAAGGGATGCTTCTTTTGTTTATGCTACACAATTCTTTGATAATATTTTCGTTTTGATTGAAAAAGAGATACCCTGTGCAAAGAACCTTGAAGTAGCGACCCCAAAAGAACTTAAAGAGATCATACAAAATAAAAAAATCTCTCAGAAAACCAAGGATATTCTTGCGCTTAGAACTAAAGGTTGTGTGGTTTTCCGAAAGAATGTATATCCTATATCCAATTTTGAAACATTGAAGAAGTTCTTACTAGATTACAATATTGAATTACCACCTACTGAACCTCAGATAGATACTGATTCATTCAAAGGAACACCTGCATCAACAGGAAAGGCTCGTGGAAAAGTAAGGCTTCTATATTCTAAGTATGATATGGATGCACTAAAAGAGGGAGAGATTGTTGTAAGTCCAATGACTTCGTCATATTTTGATCCAGTTCTTCCTAAAGCAGCTGCAATTGTAACTGATGAAGGTGGAGTAACATGTCATGCTGCAATTATTAGTCGTGAACTAGGCATTCCAAGTGTAATCGGAACAAAGATTGCATCTAGAGTCCTTTCTAATGGTGATTATATTGAAGTTGATGGAGAGACCGGGGTAATTAAGAAACTAAAATGATTAAAAAACTGAGTGATATAAGAAAGGAAGAGATTCATCTATTTGGTGGAAAAGCTGTTAACCTTGGATTTTTGATACGAAATAGATTCAATGTACCTGAAGGTATTTGCTTATCTACTAAAATCAAAAATATTGAGGAAATTAGAAAGCAAGCTATTGAAGCCTTATCTAAGTTTGGAACAGTATCAGTTAGAAGCTCTGCTACTTGTGAAGATTCTCAAAAGTACAGCTTTGCCGGGCAGTTTGATTCATTCCTAAACATTGATAATGAAAAGGACTTAATTCAATCTATAATAAAGTGCTGGAATTCTGTTAATTCAGATCGAGCTAGAGCTTATGCGAACAGAAATAAGATTAAAGATATTAAAATGGCAGTTATCATACAAAAGATGGTAGATGCAGAATTATCTGGTGTAGTGTTTACTTTAGATCCCATGAAGAAAACCGATATTTTGATTGAAATTACAAAGGGTTTAGGAGAAAATATTGTTTCAGGAAGCGTTACTCCATCAAGTTTCTACTTAAACAAGGAATTTACTATTATTAAAAAGAATAATCTGGATGATATTGATGAAGATTTAATAAAATCTATTGCAATCGTTGCTAAATCAATTGAAACCAAATATAATCAACCACAAGATATCGAATTTTCTATTAAAAATAATGAAACATTTTTTTTACAGTCAAGACCCATTACAACACTAGGGTAATGTGTAAGATTTTCCCCCTTTCACAAATTTAAGAACTCCCTTTATATTTTAAAATTGTCCCCTTGTTACTTTTTAGCCTCTCAAAATTATTGTATATAACATCAATTAAACGAACCTGCCGTTTAATTGATGTTTCTTTTTATGGCATGTCCATCGGTGATTTAGGCATCCCTTCATCCTCAATGTGCTTAGCCCTCATCTGAGATGATATCTGCATTACAGAGTCAAATGTCTTATCGAGCATCATGAACTGGAATTTCCTGCCTCTTTTGGAGCTTAATATCCACTTCATTTGGTTGTAGAACAGAAAGATGCACTGTGTTTGCTCTGAAATTGCTTTTTTTAGCTTGTTTTTATCCATAGAGACCACCTGTTGAATTTTTTCTTTCTTTTCCCTTCTGAAGGTGCTCATATTATTTTTTTCAAATCATAATGAATGTTCCTGAATTGCCTGCTTAAAATTCAACAGTGGGCTCTTAAAAACAAAAGGTAAACCAGCTTTTTCACTTGCCAACCACTTGCCAACGCTGATTCTGCCAAATTTAGTGGTTTTAGGGCTTCTGGCTGTAAGATCCATGGTCCACTTGCCACTTGCCAACCACGCGCGTGAGGTTTATATATTCAGGTGCTCTAGAACACTTTATGGAAAACAAGCGAAAAGTTTGGATAGCTCCAGGATGAGGTGGTCAGTATGGATATGTTTAGTAATATAAAAGTAAGGGATAGATCTGGCAAGAAGGGTGAATTGAAGCAGAGGTTCAGGAATTTTGTGCTTGAGCTTAGGGTAAGGAACTTTAGCGATAAGACCATATATGCTTATCTCTATCATATCAGCCGTTTCCTGGATTCTATAGGAAAAGAACAGAGAAGCATAAGTTCAAGAGACATCAGGGCTTATATCCAGCATATCTTTTTAAGGGGTGCAGGCCCCAGAACCATCAATACCACTATAAGCGCCCTTAAGTGCTATTTTGAAGGCTACCTCAAAAAGAGGCTATTTAAGGATATAAAGAGGGCAAAGGTCCCTAAGGATATGGTCCCCGTCCTTTCAAGGCAGGAAGTAAGGTCTATGATAGATGCTGCAGGCTCGTTGAAGCACAGGCTTTTGATAGAGCTGCTCTATAGTTCAGGGATAAGGGTGGGTGAATGTGTAAGGCTGAAGAAAAAGGACATAATAGGGAACATGGTCTTCATACGAAAAGGAAAAGGCAAAAAAGACCGCTTTGCTATAGCTTCCATGGAATTTTTTCACGACCTTAAGATATATCTTGCTGTAAGGAAAAATAATTCAGAGTATATCTTTGACAGTTCCCTGAACCCCCACCTTACCATAAGGGGCGCCGAAGACATCGTCAAAACAGCTGCAAGAGATGCAGGCATCGAAAGAAACGTATATCCTCATCTTTTAAGGGCATGCTTCACCACCCATCTGCTGGAAGATGGTGTTGAGGATTTCAAGGTCCAGAGGCTTTTAGGCCATTCTGACATAAAGACCACGATGGGCTACAACCGGCTTAGGACAGACAGCCTGAAAGGCATCAAAAGCCCCCTGGATGACTGACCCAGGAGATTTCTGATGAAATTTCCAATAATTATTTAAAATAAGAGGGATATAGCTTCAATATATGATAATAGGGATAACAGGCGTATTCAGCTCTGGCAAGACAACTGTGTCTTCTATCTTCTCTAAGCATGGCTATAAGGCCATAGATGCAGATAAGGTAGGCCATAAGCTGCTGGATAAGAAGCAGATAAAGGATAAGATAATAAAAGAGTTTGGAAGCTCTATACTGTCAGGAAGAAAGATAAGCCGAAGAAAGCTCAAGGATATCGTATTTTACGATCATGATAAGCTTATCAGGCTGAACAGGATAATCCATCCTCAGATAATCAAGGAGATAATGTCATTAATCAGAAAAGATAAGGGCAAAAATGTGATAGTTGACGGAGCCCTGCTCATAGAGGCAGGATGCCTCAGCCTTTTTGATAAGCTGATAGTGGTCAGGATAAGCAGGAAAGAGCAGTTGAAGAGGGCTTTGAAAAAGGGAAAATACACAGGAAAAGAGATCAACAGCATAATAAGGTCCCAGCTCAGCCAGAAAGAAAAGCTTAAATACGCTGATCATATCATAGGCAACAGCGGAAGCCTGGATGATACGAAAAAGGCTGTCAAAGAGGTCTTAAGTAAGTTATAATCATGAGATTTACAGGCAAAAAGGAAATAGTTTTGGATAAGGAGCTTAATGACCTTGATAGGTTTGTATTTAGGTTTATCAAGATATTGGAAAAACATGCTGATTATGTTATAGTTTCTGGTTATGTGGGAATTATCCTTGGAAGGAACAGGGGAACTGACGATATCGATGTCATAATACCTAAGATAAGCAAGGATGATCTTCAATCATTATATTCTGATCTGATAAAAAAAGGCTATTGGTGCATAAATTCAGGGGATATTGAAGACCTATACCACATACTCATATCTAAAAGCAGCATAAGGTTTGCGCTTAAGCCTGGATTCTCCCCTAATATGGAGCTTAAATTTGCAAAAGACGAGTTTGATCTGATAGCTTTAAAAGACCCCATCATGATAAGGATAGGCGATAAAAGGATAAAGACGTCATTCTTGGAGCTGCAGATAGCATATAAGGAAGAGGTCCTGAAGAGCAATAAGGATATAGAAGATGCGCAATTTTTAAGGAGCATAGGAAAAGAATTTATTGATGAGCTATCGATCAAGGAATATAAAAAGAGGCTTAGATCATGATGAACGCTTCAGAGATAAGAAAAAAAAACGACATGGACAGGATGGACTTTGTAAAAAGATGGGCAGATTATGTCAGGACACATCCTGATAAGGTCTGGTCCAGGCAGCAAAACGTATTGATAAATTCCATGATCGGCGATGCGAAGCATTCAAGGCTTAGCCTCAAAGAGTACCTTATGTTAAAGAAAAAACGATAAGATTTAAAAGATAAAAGCAGATCATTTCAGGAAATATGAAAAAAACAGCGATCTACCCGGGAAGCTTTGACCCTGTAACAAACGGGCATCTTGATGTATTGAAAAGGGCATTGAAGATATTTGACAAGGTTATCATTGCAGTAGGTGAAAATCCCAACAAAAGATACCTTTTCGATTCCGGCGAAAGGAAAGGGATGATCCAGAAAGTTACGAAAGGCCTTAACGTCGAGGTTGATCATTTTTCAGGATTGCTGGTGGATTTTGCCAAGAAGAAGAAGGCTGATGCAATCATCCGTGGATTGAGGGCAGTCTCTGATTTTGACTCTGAATTCCAGAATGCATTGATGAACAGGAAGCTTGACAGTAAGATAGAGACGATCTTTATAATGACAAGAGGCATGTATTCTTATCTGAGCGCCAGCATAGTAAAAGAGGCAGCATGCCTCGGGGCTAAGCTTGACGGCATGGTCCCTCCACACGTAGAGAAAATGCTAAAGGAAAAGTTTAAGGCCGGATGATGCCGTCCCTCTAATTTTTAAAAGCTGCCTGGAAGATCATGCCCCTGCATACTCATCTGTATGCTTGTCTGTTTCCCCTGTTTTCTTCAGGTGTATATGGATAAGGCATTCATTGGACCCTTTAGCTATGGTCTTCTTCAGGACGACCTTGCTGTATCCCAGGTTCCTTGCTGTCATAACACCGCATAGCGCAGATGTCGTGGCACATAGTGCAGGCGCTTTCTTTATCCTTGCTCCGAATGGGCATTTGATGTTTCTCAATATTATGACATTCTCTGTCCTTTCCACTACGATGAACTTGCCTCCTATCTTTTTCTGGGCATCTGCCAAAGAGTCGATGACCTGGGTGAAATTAAGCTTGTCTGTCCCGTGAAACTTCTTATATTGCTCCTCTACCCTTTTTGCAGAGGATATGGCTGCTTTTTTTATATTGCTTTGGCTTTGGGGGTCGCTGAACTGGGAAACAACATCGACCAAAGCGTCATTAAAATAGGCCTCTCTGTTCAGCGTTACAGGAACGTACCATAATTTAGCCATCCCAAGCTGTTTAAAGTCTACCAGCGCCTTTTCCTTGATTATGGCAAGATATTTGGCTATTGTCATCCTGTTAAGGCCAAGATAATGCGCTACATCAGAAGAAGTTACCCCAAGAGGGCTGTTTTTTACGAAATCGATTATTTTTTTCTCTATATCTGAATTGAACATATTATGCCTCCTTATTTAACCCCCAATTGCCTGGAGTGGTGCTAATATTTAAAATTTACGATTATTGATAATCAATAAAAACGAAAGATTTATATAGTTGATATGCGGTATTGATTATCAATACCTCTTAACCAAGAGGTACTGGAGATTCAGAGGCATTAAATTTTAGGATTTATGCCTTCTCTGAATTTCTGGATACATTCAATAAAATAAAGGCCTTAAGGTCAAAACAAAAGGATCTTAAGGAAAAGGTACAAGGCTTCAAAAAGCTTTTACAGCTGTTTGAAGTAAAAACAGGCGAGGTGAAAAGACAATGGACAAAAGAGTAGGAAATTACTCCTTCATAATCGGAGTAATAATAGCGATTGTCCTGGGTGTCTTCTCATTAGGGGCTGCAACTCCATGGCTGGCTTCATTGCTGGTTGTTTTAGGATTAGTTGTCGGCTTTCTTAATGTGACAGGCAAAGAAACCAAAGAGTTCCTGTTGGTTGCAATAGTTTTAGTCATTGCTGCTAATATGGGAGCTGCAAGTGCTACATTAGGTGATGTTGAGTATATCGGGCCATACCTAAGCGGCATCTTCACACAGGTTTTGGCTTTCGTTGTCCCTGCAACAGTTGTTGTTGCTCTAAAGGACATATGGGGCCTAGGACAGGTACAGTAAATCTATTTTTTCTTTTTATTTTTTATTATATTCGCTTATTCTATCAGGGATAAGGCCCTGACGCTTACAAAATCGAATATTTTATAAATCCTAAAGATGAAGATTGGTCCATGGTAGAGCTAAAGAAGGTATTGAATTTTCCTGTGCTTCTTCTTATAGTGATAAACTCTATAATGGGCACAGGCATCTATTTCCTTCCTGCTGTAGGTGCAAGGTATTCAGGCCCTATGTCGATAATATCCTGGCTTATAATGTCTGTCATCGCCATATATATCTCGATGTGCTTTGCTGAGCTTGTCTCTATGTTCCCGAAGGCAGGCGGCGTCTATGAGTATTCAAAACAGGCATACGGCAGGTTCAGCTCTTTTATGATAGGCTGGATAACATTGATTGCAGGGAACCTTACCATAGCGATGCTTGTAGTTGGCGCCATCCAATATCTCCTTCCTTATAACCTTCCTGTAGAGAAGGTCATAATATCCCTTATGTTCATACTTGCTTTCAATTATGTTGCATACAAGGGGATGAAAACATCATCCTTCATGCTTATAACCTTTGCAGTCCTGACCCTGGCAGCTGCAGCGTCCCTTATAATACCCGGCCTTGTCAGGATGCAGCCTTCAAATTTCAGGCCGTTCTTTGTGTTTCCTGTTTCAGCAGTATTCATAACTGTCTATTTCATACAGGAGACCTTTTTCGGGTGGGAGTCTGCAACATTCCTTGCAGAAGAGACAAAAGACCCAGAAAAGACGATGCCTAAAGCGCTCATAATAGGGACTATATGCATAGCGGTTCTTTCTCTTCTTTTTGTCATAAGCTCCCTGGGAAACATCCACTGGCAGGCATTCTCAGGATCCGCTGCACCCCTCTCTGACCTTGGAGCGTTTCATTTTGGGTCTCTTGGAAGGGTAGTCTTCACACTATGGATATATCTTGCGATAATAGGCGCTGTAGCCTCATGGGTCGTCTCTGCGCCCAGGCTTATACTTGCTATGGCTAGGGACAGGCTTTTCCTTACCCAATTCTCTGAGATCCATCCTAAATATCATACGCCTCACCATGCCATAATGATCCAGGCGGTCCTGACATCTATCCTTGTCATCGCAGGTGTTGGCGCTTATAGGACCCTCCTGCTTATGCTGCTCCCCTTTATCCTCATCATGTATGTTGCAGTATTGTTGGCACTGGTCTCCTTAAGGTTCAGCAAACCCAGGCTAAGAAGGCCCTATAAGGCCCCTTTTGGAACTGTAGGCCCCATAATAATATCCTTTATCATGATAGCATTGCTGTTTGCATGGATAGTTATAGAAGAGACTGCGATAAAGCTTTTGATGCTCTCGTTGTCTGTAATCCTCCTGGGGGTGCCTTTCTACCTTCTTCTGGAGCTGTACTACAACCCGAAAGCCGTGAGAAAGACCAACAATATCCTTGCTTACCTTGTATTGTGGACAGAGGACGTGTCTCTCCCAAAGGATATAAGGAAAGAGATGATCCATACCTTAGGGGACATCAAAGGCAGGTCGATACTTGAATTTGGGTGCAGTGTAGGGACATTGACCCTGCCCCTGGCAGAAGCGGTAGGCAGGAAGGGAAAAGTATATGCAACAGACATATCAGAAAGAGACATCAGGATAGCAGCAGGAAGGCTTAAGAAGAAAGGCCATAAGCATGTCAGGGTCATCCATGACCTAAATCACCATTACAGGGTCCATCCTGATGTCCCATCGGTGCATGCAGCTGTCTCTACAGGCACTATAGGCTGCATAAAGAACATAGGGAACGTCCTTGCCCACATGAACAGGAGGATGAAAAAAGGGTCTAAGGTATGCTTTCTTGACTATGACAAGTTCTTTGATATAATCCCTAACAGGGAATGGCTCAGCGACGATAAGAAGATAAAAAGGATATTCAAAAAAGCAGGCTTTAAGGTCGCCATAAGAAGAAAGCAGGGTTTTGCCTGGAAATATATATTTATATTCGGAGAGAAGGTAAAGAGCCTAAAAAAGGGATAAGGCTGGCCGCTGATGTATATGCCCTTAGCTTGCTTCACTAGGTTTTTATTTTTCTTCTATGCCGTCGTTTGGCAAGCCACCTATTCCTCACTAAAATAACAAAATCTTTATAAACAGGAAAGGTTTAAAGCTTATAGGGAGTGGATTTATACAGGTAAGATGGAAGAAGATAATAAAAGCAGAGAGGAAACTGAGCACAGCCCTGAGGATACGCAGAGGCCGAAGGCAAGGGAAGAGACCACAATAGTGCTAGATTTTCTTCCGAACGGCTACCCTTTTGACCAAAGGCCGATGCACCTGAAGACGCCCATAGCCCAGGCATTGGGAAAGAACAAGTTCGTATTGCTGGAGCTGGTCCCCAAGAAAGGGATCCACCTGCAGCCTTATGAAGAGGTCTATATAGGGGAGGGAAAAAGGGATAAGGTCCACCATATAATAGGGAGATTGACCCCTGACAAGCTTACTGAAACTGCAAAAGCTGAACTTGAGATGGTCATAAAGGATATCGTAAACAAGGACCAGAAAAGGTTCATAGATTTCTTCAACAATGCACAGCCCTTAAGCACAAGGATGCACACGTTAGAGCTTCTTCCCGGATTAGGAAAAAAGCACATGTGGGAGATTCTTGATGCAAGAAAGGAAAAGCCGTTTGAAAGCTTTGATGACATAAAGAAAAGGGTAAAACTGATGCCTGACCCTGAAAAGGCCATAATCAAGAGGATACTGAAAGAGATAAACGGGAAAGAGAAGCACAGGATATTTGTAGACCTTTAGCTTAAGCGCCTGATCTGTGGATAATTAAGCCATAGGCCATCAGCTTCAGAAGACCTCTATCTTTCTGGGATTTATCTTAAGGCCTTTTTTCGTTATCTCCATGTCGATGGTCTTTTCAGGTATTTTTGTGCCCCTCATCTTCAATACCTCTAAGGCCCTTTTCCTTATCCCTTTCTTCTTGACATGGTATAGCAGTATTATCCCGTCAACCTCAAACTGGAGGGCTGCCGATATGACATGGTGTTCAGGGATCTCGTCTTCAGATGTCAGAACAGCTGTACAGTCCCATTTATCGATCAGCTCTATAAGTGCCAGGCCGGCTTCCTTTCTTGTAAGCTCATCCTCGTACAGGAGCCAGAAAGATGTTACAGAATCTATCACTACCCGCTTGGCCTTTATGCTTTCTATGATGCTCTCGACTATACCTCCTCCTTCTGTCAGTATCTTTTTCACCTGTTCGGGGTTATACTCAAGAAAAACAAATTTTTTCATGGCTTCGTATTTTTTCAGGTCCCATCCGAACTGGAGCATATCCTCGTAGACCTTTGCTTTCTTCTCCTCAAACGTGACAAATACCCCCGGTTCATTGCGCTTTATGCCTTCAACGATAAACTGCATGGCAAATATGCTCTTGCCTGTGCCTGCCCCCCCTGCCACCAGGTTAGTGCTGTTCCTCTTGAATCCCCCTTGTATAAGGGAATCAAGGCGCGGAATCCCTGTCGGTACCCTTTTTATTGCCATCTTGATTAAGCCTGCATATCTTTTTCTATCAGGGAGAAAGGAAGCTCCTTTGGAAATACCCTTATCCCCCCGGTTCCTATCTTAAACGGGAATACGTCTATCAGGTGCTCCTGCCCCCTCATCTTAGACACCATAAGGCAGTGCTCAAAAGAAGAGCTTTTCCTTATCTTGGTCATTATGATAAGGCCGTCAAAAAGGAAGTCTTCAGGGGCATACTCTATCTCGTCTATGTTTTTTATGGATTTCTCTGAAACGACCATAAGGGTCAGGTTTGATTCCTTCATTCTCAGGACAAAATCAAGAACCTCTTTCCTGTAGTCCATCTCGCCTGAAACATGGCTGTACTCAAACAGGGTTATGCTGTCAAGGACAGCCCTTTTTATGTTCTTATTTTTGATTATGCTTAAAGGTGCGGCTATGGACATGATCTTTTTTGGTGAGATTGACTGCTGCAGGATCGTCACCAGCTTCTTCTTTTCAAATTCTTTCATAGGAAAGCCCAATGACTCCCCGTACCTCCTTATATCCGCCACACTCTCTTCAGAAGTGATGTAGATGCCCGCCTCTCCGCGCTTAGCGCCTTCAGCGATGTACTGTATCCCCAATATTGTCTTGCCGGTCCCCGGAGGACCGGTTATCAGCACTGATGCCCCTTCCCTTACACCCCCTTTCAGGATATCATCCAGTCCGGGAACGAACGTTTTTACCTTTTTCATCATCCATACCACCTTTTTTATGCCGCACTATATTTTCCATATTTGACATTTATATAATTGGTATATAAAGCTTATGGAACTGCCGGCTTCATCCATAAAATCCTTCGGGGTTGCCATCGGCTCGCTCTGAGCTGTTATTATTTTAAGCGCGGCCCCTCCCCGTAGGGTGCATCCCCCTCCGCTGTAATTGTTTTAATGGATGTATTGCTCACAAATTGATGGCAACCTTCATTTTATGGATGAAGCCGGAACTGCCGCTGACAAGATATGCTCTCAAAAGATACAGCCAATAATGGCTTAGAAGGGACCCATATATAAAATGTACGAAAATAAGCTGTTTTCGTTGATATCTTAAAAGCCCGACGATTCAAAAAATTTAAATAGGAGCTAAGCTGGAATGAGGTATATGGAAGAAAAGAAGAAAGGCAAAGATGGCGAAAGCACAGGGCAGGCAAAAAAAGGCTTCAAAGGCAGCCTTAAGGACCTTAAGCAGTATGTTGCATTGGCCACTGTGGGAGCTAAGGATTACCAGGAGACCAACCTGAAGATGATAAGGAACCTCATAGATGAGCAGAGCCTTCCCGGAGTCTACGTGAGCCTGAATAAGCCGTTTAAGACTATGGAGAGCATATTTAAGAAAAAGAAGATAGAGACAAAGATGATCATCTTTATCGACGCTGTCACTAAAACCGCGGGCGGAAAGATAGAGAAGACAGATAAATGCCTTTATATCGGGTCGCCAGACAACCTCAGCGACATCTCTATCGCTATGGACCAGGCTGTCATGTCACTTCCCTCAAAGGAAAAGTTTGTCTTTTTCGACTCCTTGTCCACCCTTCTCCTCTACAACAACGCAGCTACTGTTGCCAAGTTCATCCACTTTCTGGCAGGCAAGATGCGGGTTTGGGCTGTCAAGGGTATAATAGTCTCGTTAAGGAAAAAGGACGATAAGGATCTTATAGAAGAATTGACACAGTTCTGTGACGTGATACTAGACCTTTAATTAGCATAATTGGCATATAATCAGGTAAAAGAGGTGGTAGGATGAAAAAAGCATGGATGGTGTTATTGGCGCTCATAGCAGTAGCCGGAGGATTGACAGCGATCTTCAGGATCGTCGCTGATACTGAAGTGGCGATAGGCTTTGTAACATTGTCATTTGGGATATTGGCCATCATATGGACGAGCATGGCTTTAGGCTCTCTTTCAAAAGGGTCTTCCCTGAGGAAGCATACCTCTAACTTCCTGTTATGCCTCATATTCATCCTTTCGTTCTCTATATGGCATACTCTCTCTAAGCTGTTTGGATGGAGGGAAACCCTCAACGAAGCCATGCTCTATCCTGCCTACATATTCCTTATACTGGCATTCCTCATATTTGTGGTAACATCTTACCAAATACTTATGATAGGCAAGGAGTTCGGCTTTAGGCCGCAGGCAAAAAAGATAAAGTCCGCCATAAATAAGAAAGGCAGCAAAAGGATAAAATCAGCCTAATGGCAGATATGAAGGTCCGGCCTTTTGATATGTATTTTGGCAGGTTATTGCCGGAATCTTTTGCTGGCTCAGATCCCTGTAGCAGCCTGATGGGATCCTGCACTATCCTTTTTCAGGCCGTCAAAATCCGAAAAGCCCGCCAAGCATGTTCTTTATCGCTATCCTTATAAGGAAGAATATAGCTACGCTGATAAGCGCTAAGATAGGCATGTACTTTATCCCGTCCCTTTCTCTGCCTTTTGACATAAGGCCAAGTATCAAAGACCCCAGTATAGATGATGTTACAAGGAAGACCACAGCAAACATCATGACAAAATCAGGGGTTATGCTGACAGAAGAAAATGAGATGGGAAGGGTTCCTGCGATGGCAGATGTTGGAAGCTCTACAGACTTAAGGTTATTCGTAAGGACCTCCACCAAAAAAGAGCTCAGCCCGAACAGCAATGGCGCTCCGAAAGATATAGCGATAAAGATAAAGATGACATACATCATTATGTTAGCCCTTATCCTCCTGTTGACAAGCGCCTCCCTCCTCAGGTTTCTGGCTGTCTGCTCAAGAAGGGCTGCCAGCTCCCCGCCTGCCTTCAGTCCTGAAACTATGAGCGCTATGGTCTTGTTCAGTGTCTCGCTTTTGATGTGGCTGCCCATCTCCAGCAATGCGCTGCTTATGTCCTTGCCCATAGTGATCTCTTTTCCTACCTGGTTTATCTCATCCTGGAAAGGGCCGAATTCAGGCCTTGCAGACAGAAGAAGGGCCTTGTCAGTAGTCAGGCCTGCCCTTAGGTTAGAAGACATCAGCTGAAGAACATCAGGAAGTATCTCTTCCACGAATCTCGCCTTGGCATCTGCCCTTAACAGCAGCATAAAATAGCTCAGTACCTGGACCATGGAAAAGACCAGGATAAATGAGACAAGCAAAGGGACCCTGAAAAATAAGGCCAAAAAAAAAGCAGAAGCCAAAGCTAAAAGAAATCCAAGGGAAAGCAGAAGCCCCATAAACTTATCCCTGTGGATCTTGATCCCCGAATACCTAATCAGCTCGGAGTAGCCATCTCTCAGTTTTTTCGGATAAAGCTTTGCTAAAAATATGTACATCTTAAGCCCTCAACAGGTTAGGCCTCCTGGATTTTATCACTCCCATGAACATTATCTGGAAGAATATCACTACCCCATAAAGGCCCCAGAAAACAAGTTTTGTTGTAGATGTAGAGAGTTTGATGAATGAGGCAAGTATGATCAGGAAAGTCATCCCAAGCGAAGGGGCTATCACCACGACAAGCATATAAAACATCGCCAGGGGGTTGAGCTGGGACCCGTATTTCTGTATCTGAAGGACCTGCTCCTCTGATAACGAGTTGATGATTTCATTGACGACAGAAGACAGGTCTGCCCCTGATTTCATGCCGTTGACAAGCTGCCATATGGCTCTTCTGAAAAATACAGAGGGGTTTACAGCAGCCATGTTCTCTAATGTGGCTATCTGTGACTTTCCGGCATTTATCTCCTTGACAGCCTTTGAAAACTCCTCTGAAACATTGCCATAGTCCCCTTTAGACAGGTTTACAAGGATGTTGAACAAAGGGGCGCCTGAATTGAGCTCTATCAATATGTTCTGTAAGGCCCCTAAAAGGTTCTGCTCTATGTTTTTGACCCTCCTGTGGGAATAGAGCTTGGGGTAGTTCACCTGCTGGATAAAGACGAACAAAGAGGCTGCAAAAGAGGCCATTATCCCAAAGAGAAGAAAACTCTCGACACCTGTCATGGCCAGGATCATGCTGATGATGCTGCCAAAAAAAACGAGAAACAGCAGCGAGGAGAAAATGCACATGCTCAAGTACTCTTTTACTGAAAAATCAACCTCTGCCTGCCTTAGGCTTAGTTTCAGGAAAGGGAACATGCCCTGGACAGATTCAGCCATGCCCATGAAGATATGCGAAAACCTCCTTAGGGATTTTAAGGGCAGCAATGAGTAAGGTAGCTTAAACATAGTTATCACTTATGGACCGATTTCAACAGCTTTTCGCTGTTCATGCTCCTGTTGACAGAGCTGACTATAAGGTCAGGGTCAAGATAATACCCCTTTATCACATTTCCGACATCCTCTATCTTTCTTACCTTATTTTTTACGAGATATTCAAGGATGGATTTTTTTGTCTTCAGGTCTTTGGTTATCTCTGCCTGGCTTAAGCCTGTATGCCTGCTTAGCTCCTCAAACAGCCTTAATGAAAGGGAATGCTGCACTATGGTGTCTGTCGAAGCCTTCCAGCGGTATAGTATGTTTGGCTTTACGGTTATCCTGCCCCCTTCCTCAGAGGTCACAAACTCCCCAACCTGGTAGGTTCTCCTTATCCCCTTCCTCCTGTCCCTGAACATCACGACATTAAGGTTTACAGCCCCAAGCAGGTTGGGCGGAACCTCTATAGGCGGATTGACAAGCCGCTGGATAGTCTCGCTTGTGGAATCAGCGTGGACCGTAGCATAGACGCTATGCCCTGTATGCATGGCCTCAAACAGGACCTCTGCCTCTGCTTTCCTTCTCATCTCTCCAAGTATTATCCTGTCAGGCCTCATCCTCAATGAATTTACCAATAGGTCAAGCATCGTAACTTCTCCTTTTCCCTCGGGATTCGGCTGCCTTGTCGTAAGGGGGCACCAGTAAAGGAAAGAAGGAAGCTGAAGCTCCCTCGTATCTTCTATGCTTATCAGCCTGTGGTTGGGGGGTATGAACGGCGTGCAGACGTTCAACAGGGAGGTTTTTCCGGATCCTGTCCCTCCGCTTATCAGGATATTCATCTCGTACTGTATCGCCAGCCATATCAGGGCAAATATCTCAGAATTTGAGGTCTGGTTTGTGATGAAGTCCGTCACTGTCCATGGGTCCCTTGCGAATTTCCTTATCGTGATAGTGTTTCCCTTGTTGGAGATCGGATAAAAGACAGCATTTGCCCTGTCGCCTGTAACAAGATGCGCATCCAGTAGGGGGTTCAGCACAGTTATCTGCCTTCCCACCCTCCTCGCTATCATATTGGCCAGGTTCTGGATATTCTCTTCTGATTCGATAGCCACATTTGTCTCAAGCCATCCATGCTTCTTATGGTAGACCCTCAAAGCCTCGTCTGCGGAGTTTATCACTATCTCCTCAAGGTTCACATCGTTAAGGAGGAATTCGATCTTTCCGAATCCAAGCATCTCATGCAATAAGCTTCCTATCAAAAAGCTCTTCTTTTCTTCCTCTATGCTGGGAAGCTTGTTCTTCAGAAGCTCGTCAGCCTTTTCCCTGAACCTTTTCTTTAGCTGGTCCATTATCTTAGGGTCTAATACCTCGGCTGCAGATACCTTGACCTCCATTATAAGCTCATGCTTTATCTCGTCGATCAGCGCAAGAGTCGGCTTGCTCAGCTCAGGCACGCTTATCTTATACTCCTTGCTGACACCCTTGCCGCCCATTATCCGGGCATAGGCCTTAACGCCGTCTGCCTGCACAAGGTACTTGTCTATCTCTAAAAGTTTCATTTTTGCTCGCCCTTCCTTACAAGTTCAGGGTCGCCTATAGGGGGGTAATGGATATCCGCCAGATCATGCTCCTGAAGGATCGATGCCCATTCCTCTGCCTTTGCCTTAGTGACGCCGAAATAATCTGCTACTGCAGAAAGGCTTATCCGTCCTTTCTTGTCTATTATCTTATAAAGAACATCGATATCTGTCTCATACCTTCCTACCTCTATCTTCCAGCTTTTGGAAAGCTCTTTGACCAAAGGGATGCTCTTTTTCTTCGGTTTTTTCTCTTCTTCATGAGGCTCTTCTTTCTTGGCCTTTTTTTTTCTGGACAGGCCTGAAAAGATCCCCTTTCCCCGCCTTTCGATCTTCTTCCTTTCCTTTTCCAGCCTCTTTTCCCTCTTCTTCCTTTCCTTCCTTTCTCTCTTCTCCCGCCTTAGCCTTAACCTTTCCCTCTTCTTTTTCTCTTTAAGCCTGGCTTTCTTCTCTTTTTTCCTAAGCTTTTCAGCTATCCTTTTTTCCTTTTCCAGCTTTTTATTCCTTTTCTTCGCATTCAGCTCCCTTACAGCCCTTTTTTCTTCAGCTTTTTTCTTTTTTTCCCTAAGCCTCATCCCCCTTTTCTTCCTTGCCTTTTTTTCAGCCCTTTCTTTTGCCTTTTTCTGCTTTGATGCCAAAAGCTCCTTTTTTTTCTTCCTTAAGGCGCCATACATCATAGTTATAAGGGGGCGCATAAAGAACAAGACAGACAGCCCTAAAACTCCAAGGATGATATAGATAAAAACCATCCTGCTGTAGGTCAGCCTTATAGGAAACCTCTTAAGGAGCATAATAGCATAAACAGAAATTACCATAAGCAGGACTAGGATGAATAATAGCCTTGCATAGATATCTTTTGAGCTCTTCCTTCTAGGAATATTTTTCACCCCCTGAAACCTAAACCTCTAAATAGCTGATTATAGGATTATCGTGGCTATCAATTATAAATCTATGTATTAATTTTTAAATGGTAAACAGGCTGGACCATACCCCTAAAAGCCCTTAAGGCTGCGGATAAAGCCTCTTTTTTACAGGTCATCCGGCCAGGGTCACTCTGCTTTCTTTATAGACCCCGAACCCGCCCAGGCGTATCCTTAAAACTATGGAATCTCCGATTATGCTAACATCCGGCTGGCTTATCATTATCTTTGTCCTTGCTCTTGCAGATACCCCCTCTGTGATGTTAAAGGATAATGCCCCATTGTCTACTGTTAATGTTATTGCCCTTCCTTCTCCCTCGCTGTCGATGGCTATCTCTGCACTTGCAGGATCGATCATGTTGGTTGTATAACCACAGCCGGAAATGTCGCCTTTGGCTTCAAAGCTCAGGTTAAAGCTTCCAGGGTCAAAGGTCCAGCTGCAGCTCAGGTTCTTTTCAGCATCCAGAATAACCTCATAGCCCGCGAAGTTTATGCTTGAAGGCATAACCTCGATGTTGCTCAGATTTTCTCTATGGTGATAGAGTATGTTCTGGGGCATTATCCTTAAAGGCAGCTTTTCGCTTTCATTGATGCTTAGGTTGATCCAGGGTATACTGGACCCTGCAAAATCCAGAAATTGGGTGGCTGCGCTGCTGAAGAGCAGGATATTATCGTTAGGGAGCGTTTCCTCAAGATATATGCCTCCTTCAGTGATGTTTATAGATATGCCTGACTTGGCTGCAAATATCTCTGCAATGCTTTTCTTTATCGAGATATCCATATCACGCGCCTTATCTGCTGCAGCAAGCCTGGCCAGCAGGCCTTCAGAGCCCTCTGAATGCCTGAATACCATAACAGACAGCGCCAGGATAGACAGCGCCAAAAAGGTCATGCCTAGCGTAAACAAAAATCCATTTTTTCTGCCTTTTAGCATCCTCATTTTAGCCATATGCTGAAATCAGCTATGCAATAGTTGCTTGCATTGGTTATGAAAATCCTGCTCCCTGCCCCTATGAACCTGTCTTTAGGAAAAGTGTCTGTAGTTTCTGCTGTAACAGGGCCCCCTTCCATGCATTCTGCCTCTATCCTCATATGATAGTTGATAGGAAGAAGCCTGTTAAGCTCAAGATCCATCCTTTCAAAATCCAGATTGTCCAATGCGCCACTATAATCCATCAAGGCAAGGACATCAGAGCCTATCCTTATGGCCTGCAGTTCGGAGACAGGCTCGCTTCTTGACCTGCTGATGTAGGATGAAGAGGCGCTGAGCAGGGAGACAGCTACTATAACAGCGATAAGGGCGTCCAGCGAAAAGATGAATGCCTTATTTCCAAAGCGCGAATTCCACGATTGCAGTCTCATTTTTATACAGGGCCAGCCTCTGCACATTGACGACAAGGTTATCCGGGGCTTTGCCGCAGCTGTACAGGCTGGTGCCATTGATATCCTTCAGCTGGAAATAAAAATCATACAGCTCTGTCCCAAGGGCCTGGGAGGCATTAGAGTATGAAAGGCCGGTAAATGAGTTTAGCTTATCTTCTGAGATATTCCTGTCAGAAGAGGCCAGGCCTATAGCCCTGGCGCTGGAGGGGTTTTCCTCCCATGAAGACGGGCTGCCTTCAGACCTTACGAGCATGTCGATGGCCTGGAAAGCGACGACCTGCATCTCCTTGTAATCTGCATTCTCATTTAAGATGGCAGCATTCCTGTTCCATGCAAATGTGATAAAGATTATTATGATTGTAGCTATAAATAATGAGATTGTCAGGTCGATGACAGCGATCTGTGATTTCCTATTCATTCTCTATGTCTATGTAGCCGTTCCGGTTTTCTATCCTTGCGTTGCCTGGCTTCAGCCGTACTGTGGGAACATCATTGGCCTGCAGCAGGCAGCGGACCCCCTCTACATCAACCTCCTTGTATGAAAAGGACCTTCCTGTCGTGTTGATAGTGGAGTTATAGCTTAAGGACACATTTATGGCCGTTCCGTCTCCGCTTACAAAAGCTGATGTTATCAGGCTTGAAATCAGCAGGCATTCCTCCCTTCTGCTTAGTTCTTCCTCTGAATCAGAGAGCTCTTTGCTCCTGCTTACAGTAAACCCAAGGACCAGGAGAAAGACAAAAAAGATGATGCCTATCGCAAAAAGGAACTCCATGCTTACCTGGGACTTTTTCATCTTAGAGCCTCAGCTTAGGGTATGCAGCAGCAGGTGTCTGATTCTGATCCGCCTATACAGTATTGGTCTCCGCCCGAAAAATAACAGTCTAAGCAATACAGTGTCCTGCATTTTGTAGGGTTATTTTCACAAACACCATCGCTATATCCGTTATAGCCGCAAATCCCTGCGCAGCTGTCAAGGAATGCCTCTTCTCCTGCTGTTATGTTCACCCTTAGTGCAAGCGTCTCTGAATAGCCCTCGTTGGCGTTATAGCTGTTATCCACGCAGCTGATGTTCCATGTATAGTTCCCCTTGAACAATGGCATTGCTATGGTTTCCAGCTGCCCTTCTACCACAGGACTGTCTATTATGCCCCAGTCAACTGTGCCCCCCATGTCCAGGAATCCGCTCATATGCAGCTGGCAATGGTCTATGCCTGAGGTATTGTCTGTAGTGCTGTAGCTGAATCCCACCAGCCAGTAATTTCTGACCGTGTTGTTGACAGGGCTTATAAGGGTGACAGAAGGCATGTCTGTATCCTGGCTGAAGTTTATCTTAAAGCCCCTAGATAGGCTTGAATTGGTATTTCCATGGGAATCCGAGCAGTTGACCATCCAGCTGTAATCACCGTAATCAAGCCCTTCCTTGGTGAAGTTCTGTACGATCCCTTTTGTTATGCTAAAATCAATCTGGTCCACAGTGTTGTTTATTATCAGCTTGCAGAACCAGACAGACGAGTTGTCAGTGGCATTATACTCGAAAAGGAGTATGCTGTCATTATCTATGTATCCCTCATAAGGGGATATAAGCTGGATTATGGGGGGGTCAGGCTCATAGGTCTCATTCGTCACAGGCAGGGTGGCATTTCCTGTCTCGTTTGATTCTGAGGGGGGAACTATAGTAAAGTTTATAACTGAAGAGTCTGCCATCATGTTTCCGCTTGAGTCCAGGCACCTTACAAAATATGTATAGGTTCCGTTCTGCATTATCCCAAGGTCTTTTTCGTGGACCACTGCAGACCCCTCAAGGTAAGAGGGCATCGAAAGGTAATCAGTATCAGACGTATCGTACCTGCATAATGCATACTCGTTCGTAGTTGCCCTTAAGATTATGCCGTTGTAGTTGATAGTCCCCTGAGGAGATGTCCATATCACGATAGGAGGCGACGTGTCATTGGCTTCCCCAAAGAGCACATAACCTGATCCTGTCATCTCCACCTTTACATTATGCTGCCCCTGCGATATGGGAATTATCCCTGCCAGGTCTGCCTTTGTTTGTGCAAAAACGTCGCTTAATCCCCCGAACACATAGATCTGGATTGCAGCGGTCTTATTTTCCAGGGAGTAGCTCCTTACCCCTCCCGGCATATTTATCCACACATACTTCCTTGTCCCCGGGCCGATCGAATAGACAGTATCTGCAGCCCTTGCAAGGGTATTTACGGCATCCTCTGCATAATTCAGCTTTGCACTGACAGAAGATTCCCCAAGAGCATAGTAAAGCAGCGGAATGGTAACTAGAAGGACGAACCCAAATATTATGATATACTCGAATGATATCTGCGTCTTAGGAGGCACTTTAGGCTATTTGCCTTTTGCAAAGTATTTATACTTTATTTGTACTTTGAAAGTGGTAGTTTGTTTAATAAGTGCGATGCGAAATAAATCAGAAAGTCCTTTAAAATCAATAGATTTATATATTTTTCAATCAAAAAAGTAATCATGGTCACTTCAAAATTATTTGTTGGAATCTTTTCATCTTTAGTAGGCCTATTATTCTTCTTTAATAATAAAAATATTGGAAAAGGGGCTTACAATTTTTATAAGAAATTTTATACTGAAAATAATTTAAAGATGATGTTTAAAATTCTTGGTGTATTTTTATTTATAATTGGGATTGTAATAGCTATTACTAAATAATTCAAACCGACGGCTATCCTTATAAACATTTCTTAAGGTTTCCCTCTTTATCAGTCATCCAGCTTTCCAGAATCCCATCCATTTGCAGCTGATAACCGGGCTAACAGGAAATTGGGATATTGTCCAAATTAGTATACTAGTATATCAAAACGAAAGATTTATATATTAGCTATCCCAATAAGCGATTATAGTGTAAATCTCTGATTTACCGCACAAAACAGAAAGAGGTGAAAATTATGGTCAATAAGAGGAGAAAAGGACAGGCAGCAATGGAATTCCTGATGACCTATGGGTGGGCCATCCTGGTAGTTCTTGTTGCTATAGGTGCCTTAGCCTATTTCGGGGTACTAAGCCCTGAGAAATTCCTGCCTGAAAAATGTGTTATATCCACAGGTTCAGGGATATTCTGTGAAGAGTTCACAGCCACTGCAGGAACAGGAGTTACGTTAAGGCTGAAGAACATAATGACCGAAAGCATGTGGGTAGATTCGATCAGCCTGGATTCCCCTGCCTGTACATTTTCTACGGCAGACACCCAGATAAGCGCTGATGGCACGACAGATTTTATATTAGCATGTGCCGGAATAGCATCAGGGGATAGGATAAAAGGTACCCTTACAGTGGCATACGATATAGGGACAGCAGCCGGAGAAGGGTTGTCTAAACAGACGACAGGGCAGATTGTAACTGTAGTTCCATAAGGCAAAAGCCTTATTTTTCTTTTTTCTTATATTTTTTTCCTACAACTAAAAGAACTAAGGGATTCAAATACAGTTTGAGCGGTCAATACCCATCAAATGTAATCTTCTTTTCATCCATTATAAGGACAGTGCCCTGCCCTTTCCTTACATCCCCAACTATCTTTGCCTCTTCGCCAAATCTTTCTGCTATAGACAATGCATTGTCAGCATCATCCTTGTCCACTATCAAAAAGAAGCCCATGCCCATGTTGAACTTCTGGTACATCTGCCTGGATGTAAATTTGGTCTCTTTCTGCATAAGGCCAAATATAGGCTGAGGCCCTATAGGGTCATCGATAACAAACTGGAAGCCCTTTATCCTGTTGAGGTTCTTCAGGCCGTAGCCTGTGTTGTTTATCCCTGTCATCTTCATCTTGTCTGCTATTGCAGCTATGGGCCTTGAATAGATCCTTGTAGGCTCAAGAAGGACATCTCCTATACTGGAATCCTCAAACTTATCGCCAAGCTTAAACCTTCCTGTATAGCTTTTTTTGAACTCAGGCCTGGTTTCAAAATCACCGTTAAGAAGCTTAAGCCTAAGGTCGGTATAGCCGTTTGAATGCGGGCCTGAGCTTTTCAGGGCTATTATCTTATCCCCTGCCTTTACGTCCGTATGGATATCTTCTTTCCTGACAAAGCCTATCATTCCTCCGGCAATATCGAAGCCCATGCCCAGCCTTAACCCTGACATGAGTTCGTCGACAGACGCTGTCTCCCCTTTCCCCATGTTGATATGTATGGAGCTCCTCAATATACCCCCTGCTTCGCACATCTCAAGCCCTTTTACTATCCCTTTCATAAGCTCCCCTGTCAGCCCTTTTTCCTGAAATTTCGACTGGACTGCAAAATAATCTATAAACAGAAATGGAGAGACCTTTCCTATAGTGGCCAGGTCATTTGCAGACATTGCAACAAGGTCTATGCCAACAGAATCATACCTTTCCATAGCCTCTGCCAGGATAAGCTTTGTCCCGACGCCGTCTATAGCGCAGGCCATCAGGTAATCAGGAAAGACTTCCTTGTTCTCATAAAGCTCTGCAAACATGCCTTCAGAGATAGCATTCATGTCCCTCTTAAGCTTTGCAGGTATGGCTTTCTTTATAGCAGAAACAGCCTTTGCCTCTCTTTTTTGGTAATCTGTATCCATCCGTATAAGATAAAACTTCCCATTGTTTATAAATTTTCCTTTTAGGCTATTGGGGATATGCCTGTAAAGCAGGGGGTTCGTGGTATGGATTTCAGAGCTAAGCGCTGCTTTTGAACAGTTGCACCCTGCATGCCGCGCACAGCATGCAGCATGCAGGGTGCCACTGCGCTATATTGATATGATCTCTGAATATGACACTACCCCTATACTGCCATTAACAGCTTCTTTTAATATTGGCTTCATCCATAAAATCCTTCGGGGTTGCCATCGGCTCGCTCCGAGTTCTTATTATTTTAAGAGCGGCCCCTCCCTTAGGCAAAATATTTAGCCAAAGGCTAAATACTTCAATCCTCCCCTTAAGGAGCAGGACTGATTGAAGTGTCCCGCCCCAACTTAAGGAGGAGGTGCACAACCAATTACCTGTCAATCCTCCGCTGTGATTGGATTGATGAATGTATCGCTCACAAATTGATGGCAACCTTCATTTTATGGATGAAGCCTTTAATATCCAAAGCTTTAAATATATCCATAAATCTAGAGGAAACATGATGATAGACAGGAAAGACTTCAAGAAGATAAGGGATACTCTTGCAAAGTATGACTCTGACAGGGAGAAGCTTATCAAGAAATCAAGGGATGTCCTTAAGTTATCCAAGCATCTCATATATTCCCTGCACAGGAAAAATATGCCCGAATCAGAAAAGCTCCTCAAGGCAGCCAGGAAAGAGAAAGCAGCGCTTGACAGGATAGCATCAGCTAACAAGAAGCTTTTCTACGAAGGAAGCTACTCGCAGGCTATGCAGGAGTATGTTGAGGCATTGTCATATTACAGCTTTGTAAAAAACAAGAGGATAGCAAAGTTCTCAGAGCTTAAGGTAGGTGAAGAGGATTACCTGATGGGCATCTGCGACCTTACCGGCGAGCTTGCAAGAAAGGCTGTTACCATAGCCCATAAGGAAAAAAAAGAGGTCGGGAGGATAAAAGACCTCATAGAGGATATCTTCGGAGAGTTCATCAAGCTTAATCTCAGGAACTCTGAGCTCAGGAGAAAGTCTGATTCTATAAAGTGGAACCTGAAGAAGCTTGAAGAGGTCATATATGACCTGAAAAAGAAATGAGATTCAAGATAATTGCTGAAGACAAGGCTTCCAGGGCAAGAACAGGCATCATCAGGACATCTCATGGAAGCATAAGAACACCTGTCTTTATACCTGTGGCTACCGCAGCCACGATAAGGGCGCTTGATAACAAAGATATCCTGGGCCTTGGCTCCAGCGCCATATTGGCAAATACATACCATCTTCACCTCAGGCCGGGTGATGAGCTCATAAAAAAGCTGGGGGGCCTTCACAGGTTCATGAACTGGGACAAGCCAATAGTTACTGATTCAGGGGGCTTCCAGGCGTTTTCTCTTGGGTTTGCTGTAGAGCATAATGTGGGAAAGATAGCGAACAACTACCTTGACCTTAAGGGCAGGAGAAAAAGCAAGGTGGACCATAAGAAGTTTGCCCATGTTGACGATAAGGGAGTAAGCTTCAGGGATCCCATCCACGGCCATAAGCTGAAGCTTACTCCAAAGAGATCCATGGAGATACAGTCCAACCTGGGTTCTGACATAATATTTGCATTTGATGAGTGCACCTCTCCACTGTCTAATAAAGCATATACGGCCAAGGCGCTGAAAAGGACCCATGACTGGGCAGGGCAGTGCCTTAAGCATTACGATAAGAAGCAGGCACTTTTTGGAATAGTGCAGGGAGGCTCTTACAGGGACCTAAGGCTTAAGAGCGCAAGGTTCATAGGAAACCTCCCTTTTGACGGGTTCGGCATAGGAGGCAGCCTTGGAAAGTCAAAGGATGACATGCACAGGATAATGGGATGGACGATCCCCCTGCTTCCTAAGGAAAAGCCAAGACACCTTTTAGGCATAGGCGCTGTTGAAGACCTTTTTAATGCTGTTGAAAGGGGCATTGACATGTTCGACTGCGTGGCTCCTACAAGATGGGCAAGAAGGGGCCATGTCTATATATCTCCTGATGCAGGGGGCACTGTAAAGAACAAGTTCAGGTTCAATATAGAAAACAAGAGATATGAATATGACAAAAAGCCTATCGATAAAGATTGTAACTGTTATTGCTGCAGAAACCACTCAAGGGCATACCTAAGGCATCTTTTCAAATCTAAGGAACTTACATATTTCAGGCTCAGCTCGATGCATAACCTTAACTTTCTTCTCAGGCTTATGGAAAAGATAAGGAATTCTATAGAAGAAGGGACTTTCAGGAAACTGAAGAAGGGATGGCTGTCTTAATCTTCTGCAAGATACTTTCTCTTTATCACCCTGCTCAGATAGATAAAAGGCGTGTCAAGAACAGCTACAATCCATTTCATCACATACGAAACAAGGAATATCTCTATGATTATGTCCCATGAAAAGGCCATGCCCCACCCAAAAAGCCCGAAAAAGCCTACAAATGCTATCCATGTAAAGATTACATTATCTATCAGTTGGGATATCATGGTAGAGAAATTGTTCCTTATCCAGAGGTGCTTTCCCTTAAAGAGCCTTTTCCAGAAGGCAAATGCCCAGACATCATGCAGCTGGGATATTATGTAGGCTGCAAGGCTTGCTATGGCAATCCTTGGAAGAAGCCCAAAGATCTGCTGCATGGCAGGGTTCAGCATGTCTGATTCATGGGGAGTAAATTTCAGGCAGAGCTGCATCACTATCGTCACTGAAATAAGGATGAAGAAGCCCATCCACACAGCCTTTGTCGATTCCTTTCTGCCGTGGTTCTCTGATATTATGTCAGTTGCAAGGAAGGTTGTAGAATATATTATATTGCCCATGGCTGTAACCAGGCCAAAGATACCTATTGTCTTCATGACCTGGATATTCGCTATTATCACTGCCATGGCTATCCATGCATAAAGCCCTTTCTTCCCGAAAAGCCTGTAGGCCAATATCTGCAGAAGAAATGTCACTAGGAGCAATAGTATCCATAATATTTCATTGGGCATAGGCTTAGGGAATCGTCACTTGTTTTTAAATATGTTGGAAAACTCTCTATCTAGATTGTGAACCCAAGAATTCATCTGCAGTGACTATCCTAATCCCCCTATACTGCTTAAGCTTCAACAGGTGCTCGTCGCCGGATATGACATAATCTGCCTTTCCTTCTAAAGCGCACTCTAAAACCCTGTCATCAGCAGGATCGTCCTCAATAAACCTTTTGTTTTTTGAAGATATCTTAGCCTGCTTCAGGACTTATGGCCTTAATGACTTTCTTGTTTAGAAAAACTTAAAAAGAATCACAGAATAATGATTCTATCCAGGCGCCTATGCTATAAAGATGCGCCTCAAAGGTGATGATGCATATGATGAGGACAAATACCTGCGGAGAACTCACCAAGAAGGACATAAAAAAGGAAGTTACGCTATGCGGCTGGGTAGGCAGCAGAAGGGACCATGGGGGGATAATATTTATCGACCTTAGGGACAGGTATGGACTGACACAGGTCGTCTTTGACCCTAAGAGCAACAAGAGATCCCATTCTAGCGCAGAGCATCTCAGAAGAGAGGATGTCATAAAGGTAAAGGGGAAGGTAAGGGCCAGGGGAAAGGGCCTTGAAAACCCTAAGATAAAGACAGGGGAGATAGAGATACTCAGCGAAGAGCTTGAGATACTCAACAAGTCAGAGACGCCCCCTATAGAGATAGACGACAGGATAGACATAAATGAGGACATAAGGCTGAAGTACAGGTACCTTGATCTAAGGAAACCAAATATGCAGAAAAACCTCCAGGTGAGGCATGACACGATAAAGGCTGTAAGGGACTTCTATGACAAGAACGGGTTTTTAGAGATAGAGACTCCGATGATGGCAAAGTCAACGCCTGAAGGCGCAAGAGATTATCTTATACCCTCAAGGGTAAACTTAGGAAAATTTTATGCGCTTCCTCAAAGCCCGCAGCTCTTCAAGCAGCTTCTTATGGTAAGCGGCTGTGACCGCTATTTTCAGATAGTAAAGTGCTTCAGGGACGAGGACCTGAGGGCAGACAGGCAGCCTGAATTCACTCAGATAGATGTAGAGATGTCTTTTATAGATGAAGAGGATATATACAGCATACACGAGAAACTTATGAGGGAGATATGGAAAAAGGTGCTCAATATAGAGCTGAAAACCCCTTTCAAGAGGATAAGCTATGATGATGCTATGGATAAATATGGATCTGACAAGCCTGACATAAGGTTCGGGATGGAGCTTGTTGACGTTACAGGAATAGTGAAGGGCTCAGGATTTAAGGTATTTACAGACCAGATAAAGTCAGGCGGCATAGTAAAGGCGCTTAATTTAAAAAAATCACCTTTGTCAAGAAAAGAAATAGACGAGCTGATAAGCTTTGTGCAGGTCTATGGGGCAAAGGGGCTTGCATGGATAAAGGTGACTGGGAATGGGTTAGAGTCATCGATAGTGAAGTTCTTTGATGATAAGATACAAAAAGCCCTGATCAAGAAGCTGGATGCCAAGGAAGGAGACCTTCTGCTTTTTGTATCTGACCATAAGCATTTTATCGTGAATGACGCATTAGGGAACCTAAGGCTGAAGCTTGCCAAAAAGCTTGGGCTCATAGATGAGAAAAGATACGAATTTGTATGGGTTACCGATTTCCCGCTTGTGGAGTATGATGAGGATGAGCAGAAGCATAATGCAGTGCATCATCCCTTTACAGCTCCAAAGGATGATGACATAAAACTGCTGGAAAATAAGGCTGAAAAGGCAAGGTCAAAAGCATACGACCTTACGCTTAACGGAGTCGAGATAGGCGGCGGCTCCATAAGGATACACAAGGGGGATGTCCAGGAAAAGGTCTTTAATGTCTTAGGGATATCAAAAAAAGAGGCAGAGGAGAAGTTCGGATTTTTGCTGGAAGCCTTTAAGTACGGAGCGCCGCCTCATGGAGGGATAGCTTTCGGCATAGACAGGATAGTTGCTATACTTACAGGAAACGACTCAATCAGGGAGGTTATAGCCTTTCCAAAGACAAAGAACGCTGAAAGCCTCATGGAAGGAAGCCCGTCGTATGTTTCTGACAAGCAGCTCAAGGAACTGAACATAAAGGTAGATGCTGTTAAGAAATGAAAATCTATTTTGTCACCTGCAACAAGGGCAAGGTCAGGGAGTTTAAGCAGATCCTGGAGCCTGGCATACAGGTAGAGCAGGCTGCGATAGACTATCCTGAACTTAGGAGCGATGATCCTGAAGAGATAGCTAAGCTTGCTGCAAAGCAGCTGGCTGACAAGCTCGATAAGCCTGTTGTGGTAGAGGATTCCGGCCTTTTCATAAAATCATTGAACGGGTTTCCGGGGACTAATTCTGCATATATACATAAGAGGATAGGGCTAAAGGGCATACTGAAGCTGATGAAGGATGTGAAAGACAGGGAATGCATGTATGTCTCTGCTGTAGCTTACTGCAATCCTAAGGAAAAGCCTATGAGCTTTTTGGGGACTGAGAAGGGGAAGATTGCAGAGAAGGAAAGAGGCAGCTTCGGCTTTGGGCATGACCCTGTCTTTATCCCTTTCGGAAGCAGGAAAACTTATGGTGAGATAAAAAACTGCGAAGAGGCCAAAAGGTTCAGGAGAAAGGCCGTCTTGAAGCTTGTGGATTTCTTAAAGAAAAAGGGAAGATGAAAGTAACTGTCAAGCAGGGAGACATAACTGAGTCAGATGCTGATGCCATAGTCAATGCAGCCAACAGCTACGGCTATATGGGCGGAGGGGTTGCAGGAGCCATAAAAAGAAAAGGTGGAAAAGAGATAGAGATGGAGGCTGTAAGCAAGGCTCCTATACCTGTAGGCTCTGCTGTGATGACAACTGCAGGAACATTAAGGTGCAGGCATGTCATCCACGCCCCTACGATGGAGCAGCCTGCTTCCAGGATAGATGTTGGAAATGTAAGGAAATCTGTAAGGGCAGCTCTTGAATGTGCTGAAAATAACAAGCTGAAAAGGATAGCTATGCCTGCTATGGGAACAGGTGTAGGAAGGGTTCCTTTTGGCAAGGCGGCAGAGGCCATGATAAAAGAGATAAGCGGATTTAAGGGAAAAAGCCTGGAAGAGGTCATCCTTACAGACCGAAATAAGGATATGGTGGATGAATTTAGGAAGGCTTTGGGAAAATGAGGGAAAACAGCAGTCCGAAGGCTTGTCATAGCTTTTTAACCCTGTATGGGATTTCCAATAAGCTTAAATAAAAAAGCATAATGATCTGATAGTATGAATACGCCCAACAAGATAACACTCATAAGGATATTTCTTATCCCTGTTTTCATAAGCTTATTTTATGTAAATGTAAAAGGCATGAAGTATGTCATCGCAGCTGCGTTCATACTGCTTGCCATGACAGATGCCCTTGACGGCTATATAGCGAGAAAGAAACAGCAGGTGACTGCATTAGGAAAGCTTATGGACCCTTTGGCAGACAAGCTCCTGATATCTGCAGCCCTGATATTCCTTATAGGGGATGGTGTTCCTGCATGGATGGCCTTTGTGATAATAGCAAGGGAGTTTGCAGTTACAGGGCTTAGGCTTAGCGCATCCGCCAGGAACGTGACTATAGCCGCAAGCAGGTGGGGCAAGATAAAGACGATATCACAGATAGTAGCTATAGTGGCTGTAATCATAGATTTTCCTTTCAACTGGCACTTCATGCTTGTAGCTGTGCTGCTTACAGTATTTTCAGGCATCGACTATTTTGTAAAAGCCAGGGATTTTCTTGGGGGGTAAAGGTAAAGACAGCTGTTTGCCAAATAAGTGCCATTTCCCGCACCCTAACCCCAACAACAACATTTATAAATAAGCTGAATCTTCTTTACATACGGTGGTTTAAATCCTGAACATAGCCGTACTTGGAAGCACTAAAGGAACAGATCTGCAAGGAGTGATAGATGCTATAGCTTCAGGAAAACTTAAGGATGTTAAGATTTCTTTTGTCTTGAGCGATAAGAAAGATGCATATATCCTTAAAAGGGCAAGAAAGAACGATATCAGTTCTGTCTTTCTTGAACCAAAGGGAAAAAGCAGGGAAGATTATGACAAGGAGATAGATGCCCTTCTTGAAAAGGATGATGTGGAGCTTATACTTCTTATCGGCTACATGAAGCTTATGTCTCCATGGTTTGTCAAAAGATGGATAAACAGGGTTATGAACATACACCCCAGCCTGCTTCCTATGTTTGCAGGAGGCATGGACAAGGGCATCCATGAGGCTGTGCTGGAATATGGCTGCAAGGTGACAGGATGTTCCCTGATCTTTATAGATGAAGGGGCAGACACAGGCCCTGTTATCCTGCAGGAAGCTGTTGAGATAGATGAGGGTGAGACAGCTGACAGCCTAAAGGAAAAGGTGCAGAAAGCAGAGCAGGAAACGTTAATCAAAGGCATAGGGCTTTTTAGGGACAAAAGGTTAAAGGTTAAAGGAAGATTGGTCCATATACTCGAACGATAAACAGCAGTGAGGTCATCAGGATGAAAAGGGCATTGATATCGGTTTCAGACAAGGCAGGGATAGTGGATTTTGCAAAAGAGCTTTCTGATATGGGTGTTGAGATACTTTCCACAGGAGGGACAGCCAGGGCCCTTAAGCAGGGAGGCATCATGGTAAGGGATGTTTCTGAATATACCGGTTTTCCTGAGATGATGGAAGGCAGGGTAAAGACGCTGCATCCCAAGGTCCATGGTGCTATACTTGCATCAAGGTCAAAAAAAGAGCATCTTGACCAGGCAAAAAAGCACGGCATAGAGCTTATAGACATGGTCGTAGTAAACCTATACCCTTTTGAAGAGACAGTTAAGAAAAAGGGCGCTTCATTTGAAGACGCTATAGAGAACATAGACATTGGCGGCCCTTCTATGGTAAGGTCTGCAGCAAAGAACTTTGGGTCTGTAGCGATTGTCATAGACCCTGACGATTACAAAAGCGTGATAGATGAGCTTAAGGAAAAAAAAGGGCTGAGCAAAAAGACAAAGGAAAGGCTTGCATTAAAGGCGTTCCTGCATACTGCAAGATACGATTCTATTATCTCTGATTACCTAAGAAAAAAGCTGCAGGAAGATTATTTTCCAGGTTCCTTAAGCCTGGCATTTGACAAGGCTGCAGACCTCAGGTACGGTGAAAACCCCCATCAGAAAGCTGCCCTGTACAGGGAGCCTTTCCAAGAAGAAACATCGATAATAGATGCAAAGGTGCTTATGGAAGGAAAAGAGCTTTCCTTCAACAACTATCTTGATGGGGATGCTGCTTTTGAGCTTGTAAAGGACTTCTCTGAGCCTACCGTAGCCGTAATAAAGCACTGCAACCCATGCGGCGTCGCTTCAAGAAAAACTATAGAAGAGGCGTTTAAGGACGCTTATGCTGTGGATCCGATGTCAGCCTTCGGCTGTGTGATAGCCCTTAACAGGCCCTGTAGCCTAAAGGCAGCAAAGATGACAAAAGGAAAATACATAGAGGTATTGATAGCGCCTAAATTTGAGGATGGTGCCCTGGAATTTATCAAAGCCAACAAAAAAAACATAAGGGTCCTGGAGACAGGCCCTGTAAAAAAGTCAGGAGACGGCTTTAACCTTAAGAAGATAACAGGGGGGGTTTTGGTGCAGACAAGGGAATGGCCTGATATAGATTCCCTTAAGCTTAAGGCAGTTACAGAAAGGAAGCCCACAAAGGAAGAGCTGGAGGACCTTAAGTTTGCGTGGAAGGTGAATAAGCACACAAAATCAAACTCAGTGGTGTTTGCAAAAGGCAGGACAGCATACGGCCTTGGTGTAGGCCAGATGTCAAGGGTGGATGCTTCTATAATCGCAAAAAGGAAATCAGCCGGAAGGGCTAAAGGCGGAGTTATGTCATCAGACGCTTTCTTCCCGTTCAGGGACGCTGTAGATGCTGCTGCAGAGGCAGGCATAAGGGCTGTTATCCATGCAGGAGGCAGCAAAAACGACGCAGAGGTAATAAAGGCTGCGGATGAGCATAAGATGGCCATGCTTTTTTCAGGGGTAAGGCTGTTTAAGCATTGAGCTGAGCAAGACTTATGGACTACGATAAAACCCTAAGCTATATCTTCAGTATGAAAGGCTCTGAGCATAAAGGAAACTTTAACTTCAGCCTAAAAAACATCAGGATACTTCTCAGGAAAATTAAAGACCCGCAGGATTCCCTTAAGGTTATCCATGTTGCAGGGACCAACGGAAAAAGCTCTGTATGCGAGATGATCTCTTCCATATTGCATGAAGCAGGCTATAAGGCAGGAACATACATATCCCCTCACGTCTCTGATTTCAGGGAAAGGATAAGGATAGATGGTAAGAGGATAGCAAAAAAAGAGCTTGTAAGATATTTTGGGAAAGTAAGGCCTTTTATAACATCACAGACGTTCTTTGAGGCAGTGACAGCCATGGCATTCCTTTATTTCCATGAAAAAAAGGCAGATTATGTTGTGTGTGAAACAGGCCTTGGAGGAAGGCTGGACGCTACCAATGTGATAAGCCCTTTGATCTCTGTAATAACCAACATAGGCCTGGAGCACAGGAACTATCTTGGAGACACTATAGAAAAGATAGCTTATGAGAAGGCAGGGATAATAAAAGGCAGTGTTCCTGTAGTCACAGGGGCAAAAGGAAAGGCCCTCAGGCTGATAAAAAAGGCTGCTGAAAGGTGCAGTTCGCCGTTGTACCCTGCTGCCGGAAAGGATAAAGGCATAAAGATTGGTATGGAAGGGGAATTTCAGAGAGAGAATGCTGCAACAGCCATCAGGTCTGTTGAGATCCTAAAGAAAGATTATGGCCTGAAGATAAGCGATGCCTCGATAAAAAAAGGCATCCAAAAGGCAGCATTGCCTGGAAGGCTGCAGTTCATATCTAAAAATATATTGGTCGACTGCGCGCATAACCCTGAAGCTGTAAGGGCGCTAAGAAAAGAGCTGGAAAGGATAAGGAAAAGGTATGTTAAGGTGTATCTTGTGTTCGGCGCACTTAAGGATAAGGATTACAGGGCTATGCTTGATGAGCTTGTCTCTCTTGCAGATGAGATAATACTGACAAAGGCGAATGCAGGAAGGGCGTTGGACCCTAGGGTATTAGGGACGTATCTGGAGGAAAATGATGTTAAAGGGTATAAAGTGATAAATGACCCTAAGAAAGCGGTTAAATATGCAGGGGGGTCTGCAGGGAAAGATGGCCTGGTATTGGTCACAGGGTCTATCTATGTTGTCGGAGAGGTCATTTGACTGTAAAAATTGGAGAGAAGATGCTTCAAAAGGTTTTTCGGCAGGAAAGCCATGGAACCGGCAGGTGGTTTTTTGGTTAGGCTGATACCCATCTTAGCGATGCTCTTGTTAGGATTGGGGCTTCCTGCAAAACTGGTCATGTATTTTAGGAAGTGAAGCTGGATATGATCCTAAAAAACCTGCTATCATTTCTCACCCAACAATCCTGCCCCCAATATCCCTGCATCATCCAGCATGCTCTGTTCTATCCTGCAGCTGAACAGCGCCCTTTTCCTAACTGTTTCTTTCACCGTTTTGCTGAAATGCGGCCAGGCCTTTGCTATCTTGCCCCCTATTATTATGATGTCCGGATTCAGGATATTGATTATGTTCGCCAGGCCTATCCCAAGATAATAGCCCGTCTCTCTCCATACTGCCAAAGCCTTTTTGTTTCTCTTGGCTGCCAGCTTATCCAGCTCCCTTACACTGGCCTTTATCCCTTTAGCCCTGGATAATATAGCCCTTCTAGAGACATAGCTCTCCAGGCACCCGTCATTGCCGCATCTTGACCTTGGGCCTTTGAAATTTATGGTTGAGTGCCCTATCTCAGAAGCAAAGCATCTTCCGTGATATATCTTTTTATCTATTATGATTCCTGAGCCCAGTCCTGTGCCTATAGTCAGGCCGATAACTATCCTGTGTTTTTTGCCTTTTCCCAGCACCGCCTCTGCCAGGGCAAAACAGTTTGCATCATTGTCGATATAAACCTCTTTTTTAAATCTCCTCTTTATGGTTTGCTTAAGGTTGACCCCCCTTAGAGGGATGTTAGGGGTTTTTCCTATAAGCCCTGTCTTGTGATCAAGGGGCCCGGGAGACCCGATACATATCTTATCTGCCTTATCAGGCACAAGAGATGATATGGAAGAAAAGATCTTTTCCATAAGGGCCTTTTTTCCTTTTTTCGGCTCTGTCTTTATCTCAATTTTCCTTATCAGCCTGTTCCTGCTTACCAGGCCTGCAGATATATTTGTTCCCCCTATATCAAGGGCTATTATGCTGCTCATATCTTTAATCTTATCCAGGGAATATTTAATATTTTTGTCCTATATCCTAGTAATAAAAAATAAAAGGCCTCCATAACAGAAGAAATAGAAACATTTATATATCAATATATTTGAGGTAGGATATATGGCTACAGCGTTCAGGAATGTTATAGAATTTTTTGGAGAGATAGGGTTATATGATGTTGTCCTTCCGTTCCTGCTTGTCTTTACCATCGTATTTGCCATACTTGAAAAGACAAAGGTCTTTGGAACAGAAAAGATAAACGGCCAGGAATACCCCAAGAAGAACCTTGACGCTATAACCGCTTTTGTCATAGCTTTCTTTGTAGTGGCATCCTCTAAATTGGTAGAGATAATAACAACAGTTTCATCTTATACTGTTATCCTTCTTATGCTCTCTGTGCTTTTCTTATTGCTTGTAGGCTCTTTTATGAAAGAGGGTGAAAGGGGATTTTTGCAGGGAAGCTGGAACTATTTTTTTATGATAATGATGTTCATAGGAATAGTCCTTATCTTCATATACTCATTAGGCTGGTGGGATGTTATCTGGGACTTCTTCCGGTTCGAGACAGGCGGAGAGGTTGTAGGATCAGTGATACTCCTGACTATACTTGTGCTGTTTATATGGTATATAGTGAAAGATGAGCCCCATAAAGGGGGTTCTCCTAAAAAAGAAGGATGATCAAAAATAAAACGAGGTGTTTTTAATGGCAAGCGCGTACAATCTTGAACAGTTTGTGGTGATACTGGATTCATGGGGGCTGACTGATGTCATGCTTCCGTTCCTGTTGATCTTTGTGGTCATGTTCGCTTTGATGGCAAAGACAAGGGTTTTAGGGGAGGATAAGAAGAAATACAACCTCATAGTTGCTTTAGTCATTTCCCTTTCTGTTGTTATCCCCCATGTACTGGACTATTACCCTCCTGAAGCAGATGTAGTGGAGATAATGAACCGGGCCTTGCCTCAGGTTTCCATAATCGCTGTCGCTGTAGTCATGCTGTTGATCCTTATCGGTCTTTTCGGAGGAGAGGCAAAATGGATGGGCTCCAGCTTATCAGGATGGATAGGGATCCTGTCTTTTATAATAATACTGGCAATATTCGGAGGAGCAGCAGGATGGTGGGGAGACTGGTCATGGCTGTATAGCTTCTTTGGAGGAGAGACTATTGCAGTTATAGTCATGATCCTTGTATTCGCCATAATAGTCTGGTGGATAACCAGGGGAGAAGCCCAGGAGAACAAGCTTAATGCGCTTTCAGGGATAGGCAAGTGGGTAGGAGATATGTTTAAGAAGGATTAAAAATGGCCACATTCCTGGACATAGCTGGGCTTCAGCAGTTCTCTACCTTTTTTGTTTTTATTTTTGTATGGCTTGCGGTCTATGCTATCCTTTCATATTCCAAGGTTCTTGGACAGAATAAGGCTATATCTATAATAGCAGGGCTTATCATAGGGCTGCTTGTCCTTTTTTCCCCTATAGCTACAGGGACTGTCGAGTATATGGCTCCCTGGTTTGCAGTCATATTCATCTTTGTGATATTTGCATCGATATTCATGAAGATGATGGGGGCGTCAGGGGAAAGCTTAGGTTCCCTGCGCATAATCACCATAGTAGTAATATTGCTTGTCCTTATCGTAGGCGCATTAAGCTACGTAAGGCAGCAGGTCACTGCTCCGGGTGAAAATGAGACAAGCGTAGATTACACCAAGACAAGCGCAGTTCTTTTCCATCCTAAGGTGTTAGGGATAATATTCATACTCCTCATAGCTGTCTTTACTATAGTGCTGATGGCTGGAAAGCAGTACGTCTGAGCTTGCCTAAGGCTAAAATAGGCTATATCGTAATTTTTTGCATCCTATCTTGAGGTTACAGGTTAACAGATGCGTAAATTCTCATTCTAAAAAGTTAGCGTTAAGTTTAAATAACACCCCTTAATATTAGCTCAGATGGTCCATTGCGGTATGTGCGACGGGAAATGCTGTAAGTATGTAACTGTTATACTCGGTGATCCTGAGGATGAAGAGGATTGGGATGAGATAAAGTGGATGCTGATGCATGAGAATGTGTCTGTATACCATAGCCATGATGATGAATGGAGGGTTGAATTCGTAACGCCATGCAGGCACCTTACAAAGGGCAATAAATGCGCAATATATGACAAAAGGCCGGCAGTATGCAGGGAATACACTGTGGACGAGTGCGAGCTGAGCGATGAGGATTATGCAGATGTCATTTTCCTGAAGCCTGAGGATGTTGATGGATATAGGAAGGATAAAGAAAAAAAAGATTTATAGATCAGGTATGATCATTCCAGTTCCGGGAAAAGATACAGAAAGAAAAAAGCAACGACACAGGTTCAATATAGAACACAGAGATTAACTTTCCCTAATTCATCACCTGCTTCTTACTACACCCCTCCTCTTGCAGAACTTCCTTACAGGGCATGTGCTGCAGAAAGGGGATATAGGCACGCATATCCTCCTGCCGAAAAGTATGAAGAGCGTATTGAATTCAGGCCAATGCCTCTTCGGAAGTATCTTTTTAAGGGCAGCTTCTGTCTCGTCTGCGCTCTTTGTCTTAACCCATCCCAACCTGTTGGCTATCCTGTGGCAGTTCGCATCTATAGGCAATGCCATCTGGCCATAGGCAAACAGCCTTACTATATTGCATGTCTTTCTTCCTATGCCTTTTATGCTCAAGAGCTCTTCCTCTGTTTTAGGGACCTTTCCGCCATACTTCTTCAGGATGACCCCTGAAACATGCTTTATGGCCCTTGCCTTGTTCTTATAGAAGCCTGAACAAAATATCAGCTTTTCCAGCTTCCTTATGGGCATCCTGCTTATCTGTTCAGGCGTATCCGCAGCCTTAAACAATGAAGAGGAGGCTTTTGCTGTATTCTCATCCCTTGTCCTTAATGATAAGAGGCAGGCTATCAATGTCTTAAACGGGTCTTTTTTCTCAGACGTCCTCCTCACAGTGGGTTTCTTCAAGCCCATAAGCCGCTTTCTTATAAGCCCCATCACCCTATCAATATTTTTTTCGCTCATCCTATGACGCCCACGCAAAAGTTCAGAAAAAATAAAGAGAAGTAAAAATATAAAAGATTATCTTTTTTCCAGAGCCTCGTTCATCTCCCTGACCATCTTATCTATGTCTTCTTCGCTCATGCTGTGCGCCTTGCATCCCTGCTCTATAGTCTCAAAGTGAGCTGCTGCACACCCAAGGCAGTGAAGGCCGTGCTTTATCATTATCTCTGATGTTTCAGGATATTTCCGGAGCACCTCTGAAAACCCCATGTCCTTTTTTATCTTATCTTCAGCCATATTATCACACCATAGCCCCTATTGCATCTCTGTAATCTTGATGGCCTCTACAGGGCAGACATCTGCGGCGTCCTTGTTGCAGCCTATATCATCAACCTCTGCCTGCTTTGCCTTTGCCTTGTCTCCGTCCATCTCAAAGTTGTCGCATTGCTGGGTGCATGCTCCGCACCCGATGCATCTCTCTGGGTCTACTTCCACTTTATACTTTGCCATTTTATACCGCCTCCTTAGAATTCCTCAAAATCATCCATCTGCTTAAGATAGCCTTTTCTTTTCAGGAATGATGTCTGCGCTTTTGTATATTTATAAAGGACATCGCCTCTTGCGTCTCCGCTGAATTCCCACGGCTCAACTATTATTAGGTCTCCTGCCCTTACCCAGAGCCTTCTTTTCAGCCTTCCGGGAATCCTGCAGACTCTTGTCTTTCCGTCAAAGCACCTTACCTCCATCCTTGACCCTCCAAGCCTCCTTTGGACAATCCCAAAGCTCTGCTTGCCTCTCGGAAGGTGCATCCTGGAGATCTGCTCCTGCAAAGCATCCTGCTTTGCCTGTTCCTCTTTCTTCTTGCTCATTTAGGGTATGTAAATATGAGCTATTTAAATAGCTTTCGATAATTCAAACCGACGGCCATCCCCGACCTAAATCTGCATAAAGCCGAAAGATATAAAAAGTTTTGAGCGTTTCTTAGCATATTTCGATAAAAGAGGTTCTATTTTATTAAAAGAGGCTTATTTCATCATAATACCAGTCCAACAATTGGTTGGAGGAAGAATATGGAAGAATTGATAGGCGAAGGATACATATTAAATTTAAATCTTGAAGATGTTACCAGCAAATCATGGATAAAAAAGGCCCAAGAATGGGGCTGTTCTTCTTTGATCCCTGTAATAAGCCCTGAAAGCCATAATAAAGAAGGTCTCGCAGGGATTGCAGAATCAATGATAAACAGGAATGGGAGCTATGCTATGGGTGATAGGGTCATCATAAACACCCTACCTCAATCTTCAGCTATGGCATGTGAGATTGCCCTTTTGCTAAAAACAAAAAATATAGATTCCATAATAATCCTTGACCCTGCAGGCATTATGGGCGAGGCAGGAGAGGGGATAAGCGATATGGAAATAAAGAATCCCAGACACTTGGCAAAAGCGCATAATGAACTGGTAAATCCAATTTCACAAAAAAGAAATTATCATATTATAGATATCCAGGTTGCGGTATCTCCTGAAAGAACCGATAATCAATATGTTCTGCAGCACATATATGCAAGGAAAAAGGCAGGGAGTAAGCTCTATGGCCTATTGTGTGAGGGGTATCTGAAGTCATATGACACATTGCCTTACCTGACGGATCAGGCATTCTGCTCGTTAGATGAACAGCTTCCTAATAAGGAAAGAAGAGTGGGTAAGGCAGAATGGGAAAATATGATAAAAAAGCTGCCATATGTTGCTGGTTCAACACTAAAAAAAAGGGCCATAAAAAGCGAAATGGTTAATATGCTTATAGATGCGTCTGTTACTGGAAGCGAAACTATTGAATACAAATATCAAAACTCAAAAATAACATTTTCAGTAAGCCAGATGCCTGTCATACTGGACAGCGGCGTTGTCGGAAATAACTCGTTAAGAAAAACAACCCCCTTTGAGTATAGGATGACCAACCCTCTTGGAGGGGTTGTTTTTGCACCTATAGTGTCAGGGTCTGCTGACGGCACATTAAGGTTCGAATGTAATATGAGAACACCTTTAGGGCTTATTGAAGGGCCATATGATATATCGATCGTAGATGGGAAAGTTGAAATGGTATCTGCTAAAAGAGGAGAAAGTGAAAAAATATTAAGGCATTATACCGGCCTTGAGCATTATTATAGAAAAAATATGGCAGGTAAGAAGCTTGAAGCATTTCAGATTAGGAGGTCTCTTTCTAAAATTGCTGTAGGGTGTTTTAATCAGGGCCTTAACAGACTAATCAGAGAAGAGAAGCTTATCCCTGCTACCGGTTTGCGTACCATAGATGAAAAATTAGGCATGGCTCATTGGGGTTTTGGCAGGAATATTGAGTTTGGAGGGGATATAGGCTACAAAAGTAATTATCTTGTTGGCCAGTTCTCTTTCGTACAGGCCTCACATGGAACGATGAGATTAGTATGAAGAGTCAGGAGGAGCCCTAAACATTATGGAAAAAATAACCTGCTATTGAAAGACCCCTCATTTTTTCATCGATCCAATCTCTTTGCCGCCTGGCCATTTCTGGCAGGATATTGCTGTAACCCTATCCTGCATACAACCTCATCATATCGAAAGCTATTTATAGCACTGCTTCAATGATATAGGCAGAATGAAAAAAAGAGGTCTTAAGCTGCCTAAAGAGAGGACTTTTACAGGCCCTGCCATGGTATGGAAAAGGGTCTTGTCCTTTATAGCAGACCTTTTGATAATAAACCTGATAATATTCTTCCCTTTCAAGAGCGTCATCCAGAGATCCATCCCCGAGTTCAGCTCGTATTCTGAAGCTTATAATTTCCTCATCTCCAACCCGGCATACACAAGAAACCTTACATTTCTCTCAATAATAATGTCTGCCCTTGCCCTGCTGTATTTTGCGTTGATGGAGTACAAGCTCCACCAGACCGTGGGAAAGATGCTCTTCCATATCAATGTTGCAAGCGATGCCAAGAAAGCCGCTTTCTGGCAGTTTATCGTAAGAAGCCTGTTTATCATACCCTTGTTCCCTTTTTTTATCCTATGGGTTATTGACCCATTGTTCATGTTCTTCACAAAGACAAACCAGAGGCTAAGCGAGATAATTAGCAAGACAAAAACCTTAGAGGTATTTATCCTGAAATAAAAAGGGCAGGGAAGATGGCAAAAAAGGAAGAAAAGAGCAAATGGGGTTCAGCCTTCAAGATAATGGTGTTTCTTGCCCTATTGAGCTTCATAATCTCAGGTATGTTCTCCTTTTTTGCAGGAACAGAGCTTAAGGAGGGCAATATCGCCCTTATTCCCGTAAAGGGCGTGATAGTTTCAGAAGACTATAGGTCATTCGGGCAGGAGGCTGCTGACTCCCCCAGCATAGTAAGGTTCATAGAAGAGGCAGATAAAAACCCTAAGATCAAGGCCATCATCCTTGAGATAAATTCCCCTGGAGGTGCTCCAGTTGCTACAGAAGAGATAGCCTCTGCGATAGAATCTTCAAACAAGACAACAGTAGCATGGATAAGGGAGATGGGAACCTCTGCAGGCTATTGGGTGGCTTCAAGCTGCGACAAGATAGTGGCAAGCAGGATGTCTGCTACAGGCTCTATCGGAGCTGTAGTTTCGTATCTTGATTTTTCCGGCCTTCTTGACCACCATAATGTTACTTACCAAAGGCTGGTCGCAGGAAAATAAAAGGACATAGGAACCCCTTTCAAGGAGTTAGGATTAGAGGAGAGAAGGCTCCTGCAGGGCTACCTTGACAAGCTTCATGGATATTTCATAGATGCTGTTTCAAGAAACAGGAACCTTCCTGAAGAAAAGGTAAAAGAGATTGCTACAGGCATGTTCTATCTTGGGGAAGAGGCAAAGGAGATGGGCCTTGTAGATGTCCTTGGGGGAAAACAGGAAGCTGTCCGGCTGATAGAGGAAAAGCTCAACATATCTGCTGAAATAGTAGAATACAGGAAAGAAGCTACATTAGCTGACCTCTTAGGGAGTGTATTCTCACGGCAGTCATTCTTTATAGGCAAAGGGATAGGGAATTCGCTTACAGAATCAAGGAATATAAACAAGGTAAGTGCATGGACATAACTGCTAGATATGTGCCGGTTGATTGCTCAAACTAGGCAAAATACCCTGCAGTTTGCTGCTGTTGGGATTTCTAATTTGGCTTTACATTTTCACTCTGGAAAAACCAAAACTTTATAAATGATAACTTTATTCTAAACCTGAAGTGAGAGAAGATGGGGAAATAGCTGTTTTCTCACAATATTTGTAAGATGAAGATAAAACCGAGTAAAAGGCCGAAGAAACGATATGTCGTTTTTGAGGTTATCTCTGGAAAAGCATATACTGATTCCACGATCAGCAGCATAATAAAAAAGTCTGTCCTGAGCGTACAATACAAGGATATTGGGCTGAGGCTCTTAAGGAACAAGTATGATGCCTCTGCCCATAAGGGGGTCTTCAGGATAAACAATAAGTATGCCCGCAGGGCCATCGATGCTATCAACCAAAGCGGAAGCATAAGGACTGTGGGCATGAGCGGGATATTAAAAAAAGCTCAAGAAAGATACATGAACAATTAAAGCAAGAGGTGGATAAAAAATGGTCGAACCGATGCCGCATCAATTGATGGGTTATGACCGGGCAATAACCATGTTCAGCCCGGATGGAAGGCTTTTGCAGGTTGAGTATGCTAAAAAGACAGTAAGGCAGGGAAGCACCGCTATAGGTATGGTATGCTCTGACGGAGTCCTGCTTGTTACAGACAAAAGGATCGTAGATACCCTAGTCGTTCCTGAAAGCGTAGAGAAGATATGGCAGATAGATGACCATATAGGCGCTACAGCTTCAGGGATACTTTCAGACGCAAGGGTCCTCATAGAAAGGGCGCAGCTCAAGGCCCAGCAGAACAGGGTAACCTATGATACCCCTATAGATGTAATCACGGTAGTAAAAGACATAGCTAACCTAAAGCAGATATGCACACAAAGCGGGGGCTTAAGGCCTTTTGGCGTATCTGTGCTGGTGGCAGGCATAGACTCAAACAAGCCAACACTGTATGAGACAGACCCTACAGGGATATTCTTTGAGTACAGGGCAAGCGTCATAGGTGAAGGAGAAGTAGAGATAGAAGAGATCCTTCAGAAGGAATACAAGCCTGAAATTACCATAGAACAAGGGCTAAAGCTTTGCTTAAGCGCCCTAAAAAGCGTCTTAGGGGGCAATTTCTCCATGGAAAGGATAGATGCAGCCTATATCAAAGTAGATGAGAAAAAGTTCAAGAAATTCACAAAGGAATCCATCGAAAGGAACCTGAACGAATGCAAGCCCAGGAAATCAAAGAAAAAGTAAAAATGGCAGACGTAGATGAAGCAAAGGTGATCAGGCTGAAAAAGGGAGGAAAAAGCTTTGAGATACTGGCAGACAGCAGCCTTGCCCTTTCCTTGAGGTCCGGGTCTTCAATCGACATAAATGAAGTATTGGCTGTCCAGAAGGTATTTACAGATGCAAGAAAAGGCATGGCGGCTTCTCCGGCAGCGTTAAAGGAGGCTTTCGATACAGAGGATCATGTCGAAGCTGCAAGGATAATAATACAAAAAGGAGATATCCCCCTGACATCAGAGCACAAGAAAAATCTGAGAGAGCAGAAAAAGAAGCAGATCATAAGCATCATCCACAGGAATGCTGTTGACCCTAAGACACACCTGCCTCATCCTATGCAAAGGATAGAAGCTGCCCTGGAAGATGCAAAATTCCATGTAGATGAGTCAAAGGATGTTAACAGGCAGGTCGAAGAAGCGTTAAAGGCTATAAGGCCTATAATCCCTGTAAAGTTTGAGGTAAAGGAGATAGCTGCAAAGATACCTGCTGAGTTTGCAGCAAGATCATACTCTATACTTAACTCATTCGGAAAAAAAGTAAGGGAAGACTGGCAGTCAGACGGAAGCCTCTTATATGTAGTAGAGATCCCCGGTGGATTAGAGGAGGATTTCCACAACAGGCTGAATGATTTATGCCATGGGGATGTAGAGACAAAGGTATTAAACATAAGATAACAATTACAGAAGGTGGTAAAATGAGCAAACTATTGGTAAAAGACAAGGAAATAGTTGTTCCTGGAGAGGTATTGGCCGAGGGGATGGACAATCTTCCGGGAGCAGGAACATACAGGAAAGGAGAGGAGATACTGGCAGGAAGGCTGGGCCTTACATACATAGATGGAAGGACCATCAAGCTTATCCCATTGTCAGGAAAATATTCCCCTAAGAGGAATGATACGATAATCTGCAAGGTTATTGACATCAACTTCAGCGGATGGCGTGTGGACACAAACTCTGCTTACAGCGCGATGCTTTCCATAAAGGACGGCAGCTCATCGTACATACAGAAAGGTGCAGACCTGACACAGTACTACAACCTTGGAGACTATATAGTTGCAGGCATAGTCAATGTAACTTCACAGAAGCTCATTGACATAACCATGAAAGGGCCTGGCCTCCACAAGCTTAGCGGAGGAAGGATAATAGAGATAAACCCCTATAAGGTCCCAAGGATAATCGGAAAACAGGGAAGCATGGTAGGAATGATAAAGAGCGCCACAGGATGCAGGATCATAGTGGGAAGAAACGGCCTTGTATGGATCCAGGGAGAGCCTGACAAGGAGCTTCTTGTAGAAAAGACTATAAGGAAGATAGAGAAAGAGAGCCACATGAAAGGGCTTACTGAAAAGATACAGCAGTTTCTTGAGAAAGAGACAGAAACAAAGCTGAACATAGAACCGGCTAACCCTGCTGGCGGGAAAACTATATGAAGGTGAAAGATCATGGTATATAAGAAAAGGTTAGACAATAGGAAGATGGACGAGCCGCGAAAGATAGAGGCTAAAGTAGGAGTTATAAAAAGGGCAGACGGGTCTGCTTATTTCAGGTTTGGAAACACCTGGGCTTATGCTGCTGTATACGGCCCAAGGAACCTTTACCCTAAATTTCTGCAGGACCCTTCAAGAGGGATACTAAGGTGCAGCTATAACATGATGCCTTTTTCATCAAAAGGCGAAAGGGTAAGGCCGGGAGGGTCAAGAAGGTCAAAAGAGATATCCATGGTGACGAAGAATGCGCTTATGCCCGTGCTTAACCTGGATGAATACCCAAATTCAGTAGTCGATGTTTTTATCGAGCTTCCTGAAACAGAAGCAGGGTCAAGGACAGCAGGCATCAATGCTGCGTCTATGGCATTGGCAGACGCAGGGCTTCTTATGAAGGATCTCGTAGCCTCTGTATCTGTAGGAAGGGTTGATGATAAGATCCTCGTTGACCTTGATTACAGCGAAGAGTCCTATGAAGACGGGCCTGTCGCAGACATCCCGATAGCTTTCCTTCCCAAGTCAGGAAAGGTATCACTTCTGCAGATGGACGGCCTTGTATCGGATGAACAGTTAAAAGAGGCTATAGAGATGGGGAAAAAAGCCTGCAGCCAGATATATGAGATACAGAAAAAAGCGCTGAAAGGCAAATATAAGATGGAAGGTGGTGACGATGAATGATCTTTTAAAACAGAGGGTTATAGCTTTAGGTGAGTCAGGAACCCGGTTAGACGGCAGGAAGCCTCTTGAGTACAGGAAGCCTGTCAAGGTTGAACCCGGCTTTACCTCTACTGCAGAGGGCTCATGCAAGGTAACTATAGGAGACACAGAGGTCCTTGCAGGAGTGAAGATGGAAGTAGGGACACCTTATCCTGACAGGCCTGGCGAAGGAACGATAATATGCGGAGCAGAGCTCCTTCCGTTGTCAAACCCTGAGTTTGAGTCTGGGCCGCCGGGGATACAGGCCATAGAATTGGCAAGGATAGTTGACAGGGGAATAAGGGAAAGCAAGACCATAGACTTCAAGAAGCTGTGCATCAAGGAAGGCGAAAAGGTATGGCTTATCCTTATAGATGTCATCTCCCTTAACGACTCAGGAAACCTCTTTGATGCTTCTGCATTAGCAGCATATGGAGCTTTACAGAATGCTGTCTTCCCGAAGTTTGACGGGGAAAAGGCAGACTACAAGGAAAAGACAAACAAGAAGCTGGAGCTGAAGAATATGCCATTATCTGTCACTGTCTGTAAGATAGGGAACACCTTTATAGTGGATCCTATAACAGAAGAGGAGAAGGCTATAGATGCAAGATTGACTGTAGCTACATTAGAAGACGGAACATTGTGCGCCCTCCAGAAAGGAGGCGAGATGCCTTTAAGCCCTGAAGACATATCCAAGATGGTAGGGATAGGGACTGAAAAAGCAAAGGAGCTGAGAAAGGCTCTTAAATCCTAAGGAGGCATGATAAAGATGGACGACCTAAAATACAGCAAGTACGAGATGGCAAGGATATTAGGTGCAAGGGCATTGCAGATCTCCATGGGAGCCCCGTTCCTGGTCAAGATAGGTGAAAAGGAGCTTAAGGAAATAAACTTCAACCCCATAGAGATAGCGAAAAGGGAATTTAAGGAAAACGTTATCCCTATAACCGTAAAAAGGCCTTACCCTGTAAGCGAATCCTACGAAGAAGGAAAGAAAGAAAAAGAAGCAAGTTAGCTTCTTATCTTTTTATTTCTCATATGAAAGAGATAACTCAGGAAAAGCTGAAGAAGTATATCTCCATTACAGGTAAAGCCATAGAGCTTGCAAAGAAAAGCGGAAACAGGTCTGTTTTGAAGGAAGAAAGGAAAGACTGCCTTGACATGATTGAAAGATATTTCTCAGACGCGCTGCATTTCAGGGATAAAGGGGACTTTGTAAACGCCTTTGCAGCCCTCAACTACGCGCATGGATGGCTGGATGCCTGCGCCAGGATAGGCATATTTGACGTGCATGACAGCAAGCTGTTTACTATGGATTGAAGCCTTGCCCCTCACTATACAACCCGTACTAAACATCCAACTTTCCCAAAAAGATATAGTATGTATTAAGCTCAGTCGAGGTTGTTGCCAAAATGATGAGGGTCATCAATTTGTGAGGCTCTCTTAATTTTATGTTTTAGTCGACAAGGGGGAAGCCCTCTCGAAAATCATAGATTTTTGAGATCTTAGAAATCTTTGATTTCCAAGACATCCGGGGAACCTCCGAATGAAATGAGTGAGGTACCAGTAAATTCAAAGAATTTACTCAGTATGTCGACAATCAAAAAATAAGATTAAGAGCCGAACCCGATGACCCTCCGACTGAAAGGAGAGTTTTGGCAACAACCTCTCAGTCGAAGCTTAATACATACAAGATATAGAAAACTTTAAAAATATCATCATAGACCGTGATTGTAATGAGATATGAGAAGATAAACGGAAAGACTGTCATAGGCCTTGTGGAATCCAGCACCATATTGGCCAAGGACAATGTCAAGAAGACGATAATGGCAAAGATAGACACAGGGGCTTCAAAAAGCTCTATAGACGTCAACCTGGCGTCACAGCTTAAGCTCGGCCCCATAATAAAGTCAAAGCTGGTGAAGTCTGCATCAGGAAACAAGCTCAGGCCGGTCATAGAATCCACCATAGAGCTGGCAGGCAAGAGGATAAAGGCAGAGTTTACGCTGGCAGACAGGTGGCATATGAAATACAGGGTATTGATAGGCCAGAACATCCTTAAGCACGGCTATCTGATAGATGCTTCTCTTAAAAAATGAAATCATTAGATGAAAAGAAGGCGGGCCTGGAAAAGTCTAGCCACGGCCTGAAAGCTGCAGTGATTTCTTTAGGGTCCCAAAGCTCGGTATGGACGATAAAGGAGATGGAAAAATATTTTGACGTTGTCGATAATATAGACCTTAAGAACATCGAAGTGAACCTGTCGTCAAATAAGTCTAATGTCCTTTATAACGGAAAGCCCCTGAACAGGTATGACTGCATATATGCAAAAGGAAGCTTCAGGTATGCGCAGACATTAAGGGCCATAACAGGCGCTTTTTATTCCTCTTCTTACATGCCCATGAAAGCCGGGTCTTTTACAGTAGGCCATGACAAGCTGCTGACCCATTTCTTCCTCCAGCAGCATAAGATTCCCATGCCCACCACTTACCTGTCATCCTCTCCGACAGCTGCAAAGAAGATACTTCAAAAGGTGAATTATCCTATAATATTCAAGTTCCCTTCCGGAACAGGCGGAAAGGGCGTCATGTATGCAGAAAGCTTTGCCGCTGCATCTTCCCTCATGGATGCCTTAGAGACATTAAGGCAGCCTTTTCTCATACAGGAATACATAGAGACGTCAGGAGAGGACATAAGGGCAGTGGTTGTTGGGGACAGGATAATAGCCGCTATGAAAAGGAAGGCCGTTATAGGAGAAAAAAGGTCAAATATACACTCAGGCGGCGAAGGCGAGTCTTTTCTTCCGGATTCCCACATGAAAAAGATAGCTGTGGAAGCGGCAAAGGCTATCGGAGCAGAGGTATGTGCAGTTGACCTTCTGGAAAGCATAAAGGGTCCTGTTGTAGTAGAGGTTAACCTTTCACCCGGGCTGCAGGGCATAACAAAAGCCACAGGGATCAATGTTGCGGACAGGATCGCAAGGCACCTTTACCAAAAGACAAAGGAGTTTGCAGAAAAGGGGACGAAAAAAGGGGCAGGAGAGATAATGAAAGAGATCTCCCTTGAGAAGGCTGCCAAAGAGCAGCAGATAGTGACGAACCTTGAATTCAGGGGGGAAAGGATACTTCTTCCAAAGCTTGTGACGCTTATAAGCGGCTTTAACGATAAGGAAGAGTTCATAGTTAAGGTAAAGAAAGGAAAGATAGAGATAGAAAAGGTATGATCCTAAAGAGTTCTAAAAAAGAAATTCTTCTTTTAATACCATGGTCTGGGACCTTTTTGGCCCAACAGAGACTATGCATGCAGGAATGCCTGCCAGTTCCTCAAGCCTTCTGATGTATCTTTTGCAGTTATCAGGAAGGTCCTCAAACCTTTCTATGCATGATATATCAGAGTTCCACCCTTCCATCTCCTCATAGACAGGCTTTGCATCCCTAAGCGTAGAAGGGCCTAAAGGAAAATCCTTTGTCTTTTTTCCATTTATGTCATACGCAACGCATACTTTTACCTTCTTTAAGCCTGAAAAACAGTCTATCTTCGTTATGACAAATGACGCAAGGCCGTTTACCTTTCTTGAATATGCTGCAACTACCCCGTCAAACCAGCCTGTTCTCCTTGCCCTTCCTGTAGTTGTCCCGTATTCCCTGCCCATAAGCCTCAGGTATTTTCCCTGGTAATACTCATCGCCTTCGTTCGCTTTTTTCTCTGCTTCTTCCAGATAAAGCTCATGATCAGGCCCTATCTTATCCCATGTTCCTTCTTTAGAAGTGTCTTCATCAGTCCCTAATTCTGTAGGAAATGGGCCTCTGCCTACCCTTGTCGTGTACGCCTTCAGTATGCCTATGACAGCATCCACTTTTGTAGGGCCTATACCTAAGCCGGTGCATTGCCCTCCTGCCGTCGGGTTAGATGAGGTTACATAAGGGTATGTTCCATGGTCTATATCAAGCATGGTCCCCTGGGCCCCCTCTATAAGGATGTTCTTCTTATCCTCTATAGCCTTGTCAAGCAGTGTGTAAGTGTCCTTTACAAAGGGCCTTAATCTTTTTGCTTCCGTATTATCCTGTTTTACAAATTCAGAGATCCTCACTCCTGTCCTTTCCACCTTTGCCATATAGCAGGGGCCTATCCCTCTTCCGGTAGTCCCTACCTTCTTTCCGGTCTTCCTGTCTTTCTCTACCTGTTCCTCTGTTATTACATGGGCTGAAGAGCTTATAGCCAGCTCATGCCCTGTTATCTTGAAGCCCTGGCCTTCAAGCCCTGTAATCTCCTTTATTATCTGCTTAGGGTAGATGACCATGCCGTTGCCGCAGATATTAAGCATGCCCTTATGGATTATCCCTGAAGGGATAAGGTGGAACTTGAAAACCTTCTCTTTGACACATACTGTATGGCCTGCATTATTGCCCCCTGTTGCCCTTGCTACGATATCGGCTTTTTCTGCCAAGAAATCAACGATCTTCCCTTTTCCTTCATCGCCCCATTGGCCTCCAAGGACCATTATTGTCTTGCCCATCTTAACACCAATCTTTAATAGTCCTGGCTTATTTATAAAGTTTTCTTGTTTCAGTTTTTTCTGTGAATGTTTTTAGAAGATTTTATATATCATTTTATTTTCCGTTTTTTATCATAGATGAAAAACAAGCAGGTTTTGACAAGAAAGCAGGAATCGGATAAGAGGATAAAAAACTTTGATGAGGTTGATCTTGGATATACTGGAGAGGAGGCAAAAAAAGAGGCTGAAAGGTGCCTTCAGTGCAAGAACCCCAAGTGCATGGAGGGCTGCCCTGTAGGCATAGACATACCCAGGTTCATAAGGTATATAAAAGAAGGAAAGAACTATATGGCCTTAAAGACCATAAAAAGGACAAACAATCTTCCGGGCATCTGCGGAAGGGTCTGTCCGCAGGAGCAGCAATGCGAAAAGGGGTGCATAATGGGCATAAAAGAGGAGCCCATAAACATAGGCAAGCTGGAAAGGTTTGCTGCTGATTCTGAAGAACCTTCATTCAAGGCTCCGGAAATAAGCAGGGGCAAGAAAAAGGTAGCTGTTGTAGGGTCAGGGCCTGCCGGGCTTACATGTGCTTCTGACCTTGCTGTCAAAGGGCACAAGGCTGTCATATTCGAGGCCTTGCACGAAAGTGGAGGGGTCTTAAAGTATGGCATACCTGGATTCAGGCTGCCAAAAGACATCGTCGACAAAGAGATAGGATATATAGAAAGCCTTGGTGTCGAGATAAAAAAGAATTCTGTCATAGGAAGGCTTTTTGGCCTTGATGAGCTAAGAAAAAAATATGACGCTGTATTTATAGGGGCAGGTGCAGGCCTGCCTAAGTTTATGGGGATAGAAGGGGAAAATCTTGCAAATGTTTACTCTGCAAACGAATTTCTGACAAGGATCAACCTTATGAAAGCCTACCTGTTTCCTGAATACCTTACTCCTTTAAAAAAAGGGAAAAAGGTCGTTGTTATAGGCGGAGGAAATGTAGCTATGGATTCAGCAAGGTGTGCCAGGAGGATGGGCTCTGACGTAACTGTGCTGTATAGAAGGTCTCTTGATGAGATGCCTGCAAGGAAAGAAGAGATAGAGCATGCGCAGGGAGAAGGCATCCACTTCATGCTCCTTACAAATCCTGTCAGGATATTAGGGGAAAAAAAGGTGGAAGGGATAGTATGCATCCAGATGATGCTGGGAGAGCCTGATGATTCTGGAAGGAGGAAGCCTATCCCTTTGGAGGGCTCTGAATTCACATTAGAGTGTGACCAGGTTATCGATGCCATAGGCCAGGGCCCCAACCCCGTCCTTACAAGGACTATTAATATAGCCCATAATGAAAAAGGGTATATCATCGTAGATGAAAACATGATGACATCCATGCCAGGGGTCTTTGCAGGAGGGGACATAACCGGAGGGGAAGAGGGCTCTGGAGCTACTGTAATAAACGCTATGGGAGCAGGAAAAAAGGCTGCAAAGGCCATAGACAAGTGGATAAAGCAGGAAAAGCTTATCCAGGAATAGTATTACTAAAGGGTAGTTAAAAATAGAAAGATTTATAAAGGGCTTTTACCCCAACAAAGTGTAAGATGTACAAGGGCCACTCGATATGGGATCAGGAGCAGGAAAGGCATGAAAGGTATGATAATGTAGCTGCAGGAAGGGACAAAGCTAATCCTGGTTATGGGTCAAATGAGGCATATTCATCAGAAAGCAGGCAGGATGATATCTATAACACAGAGAAAGGGGAAAAAGAAAAGGAAAAGGAAGGATCAAAGGGCATAGAAAAAGAGCTGGACCAGGAAAAGAAATACAGCTCCAAAGACAAGCTAAGCGAAGAGGATATCCGGAAGAAGGCTGCTTCTGAGCTTCATAAGGAAGGGATTGAAGCTAAAAAAAGCAAGAAAAACAAAAAAGAGCATAAGTCCATAGAGGATGCTATCAACAAGGCTATGGAAGAAGAGAAAGAAATGATCTATGTTGATGATTGAAGATGTCATGGCAAAACCCTTACGCATTAGGAAATATAGCTTTAGGATGTGGCGGCTGCTATAATCTTGGCAGCCATGGCTGCGCTTCAGCTACCTACGAGTCTATAGTTAATGCTGACATCCCGCAGTACGCCCACGGCTTCTATTTCAGCACAGAGCATGAGGCCCTTTCTGAGCTAAAGTACAGCAGGACAGAGATCGGCTACGATAAGAGCTTAAGGGAGATAAAAAGGGCGATAGAAGGCCTTCCTCTGGAGGCATACTCCAGCCAAGGTCATTTTGCTGCTGAAGACAGCGGATCTGCAATACCTAAGACAGGCGCAGATCCTATAGTGATAAAAAACCCCCAGAAAGAGATAATAAGTGAGATACTAAAGGCCCAGGAAAAGACAGTAGGAAAAGAGATAAGGATAGAAGAGATGGACATCGAGGAGATAATCCTGAAGAGAAGGATAAGAAAAAGAAAGATAACATTAAGGGATAATTCTGTAAAGTGAAAAGTATGCCATATTAGGGCAAAGACTCACCTTGCCTTAGCTGGTATCTTTTTTGCTTTTCCCAAAACAACAGGTTTTCTTCTGAAGCGCATAAAGACAAATGCCCCATAGCTTGCTATAAAGATAAATATCAGCACAAGCAGCATATTCACTCCGCTGGGAGAAGCCTGCTCATAAACTACAGGTATCTCATTATAGACAGAAAGTATGCTTATCGCCCACATGATCCCCACGACCAGCGGAATAGAGATTACGATCCATTTCCAAAGGGTAATCCTCCTGACAGGCTTTGCCCTGCTCTCTTCTGAAGGCATCTTCCTAGCTGTGCTTTTTTTTCCTCTTTTTTTGGTTGCCATATGCTCTTATCTGTATAAGATATATATAAATATTTCTTTTTGTGGACCCCGTAGAAATCCTAGGCGTCTGTGCCATGAATGCCATTAATGCCTTAGAAAAACTTGTTTTTCTGATGGTTTAGAAAACCTTGTTTTCTAAAACCGCAGGCATTCATGGCATGGCCAGGACGTCTTAGCTTGCGAAGCAAGGTAAGAGGTTAGAAAAGCGGAGCTTTTCAAAGCGAGCTGACCATGTTCCTAAACAGAGTTTAGGGTTATCCCAGAGGCTAAGCCGAACGGGATACCAGAAATTAAGAAGTAATTTCTGCGTATGGTCAGTGTAGTAGCATAGGATTT
>JAHWIN010000066.1 GCA_019322475.1 Candidatus Woesearchaeota archaeon | reverse complement strand
CTGAAAAACTGCGAGATGCACATAACACATCTTCCTACCCCGGGAGACGAAGCAGGGCTTATAAGGCTGAACATGAACGTCACGACAGACGCCAAGCTTTCTTTGCTGCCTTATTTTCAGTAGGGTTTTTGGAATTTGATAGTATTTAAATCTTTTGATTTTATGATTCCTTAGAAGTAGTGACAATCAATATACTATCTTTTATGGCTTTCCCTTTATTCCCACATCAACTATGATATTCATTGGGCAAGCAATTACACACTTGCCGCATTGAGTGCACTTAGAATAGTCTATCTCTGCGATGTTGCCGTTTACGTGGATGGCGTCTTCGGGGCACGCCCTTTCACATGCCTTGCAGGCTATGCAGCCTACGCTGCATGATGCTATGACGTCCTTGGCAAGGTCTTTAGAGCTGCACAGCACATGGATATTCTTGTCTTTGGGAACAAGCTTGAAAAGGGAGTTAGGGCAGGCCTTTACGCATGCTCCGCATCCTACGCACTTTTCCCTGTCAACGACAGGCAGGCCGTCATCTCCTATCTTCAGGGCATCGAACTTACATGACTTAACACAGTCCCCAAGGCCTATACAGCCGTAGCTGCATGAGCTTGGCCATCGGTTTATGGATGAAGCAGCCTTGCACATCCTTATGCCCTCATAATTGAATGCCTTTCTTGTCTCTTTTCTTCCTCCTTTACATTTCAGAAGAGCAGCTAACTGCACTGTTTCCCTTTCAATCTTCCTTTCAAGGATCTTTCCTATCTTTTCTGCAGTCTCTTTCTGCCCAAGCACACACAGACCTATAGGAACATCCCTGCTTTCTGTAACTGCCTTTGCATAGTCGGAGCAGCCTGCATATCCGCATGCTCCGCAGTTGGTTCCGGGAAGAACCTTGATGACCCTGCTTATCCTTGGGTCTTCATCTACCTTGAACTTTCTGGAAAAGAAAGCAAGCATCAACCCAAAGACAAGCCCTAAGGCGCCTAGCACTATTATCGATTCTATTATCATCTTAGATCATCCCTGAAAATGCTATAAATGCCATAGACATAAGCGCAGCGACTATGAAGGCTATGGGCAGGCCTGAAAAAGCCTTCGGAACATCGCTTAACTCAAGCCTTTCTCTTATCCCTGACATAAGCATCAAGGCCAGCAAAAAGCCGGCTCCTGCCGAAACCCCAAAGACCAGTGCAGCTATGAATGTGTAGCTTTCCTGAACGTTGATCAGCGCTACCCCTAATATAGCGCAATTTGTGGTTATAAGGGGAAGATATATCCCTAATGCCTTATAGAGTACGGGGTTGCTTTTCTTCAGGAAGAGCTCTACGAACTGGACAAGCGCAGCTATCACAAGGATAAACACTATTATCTTTAGGTACTCAAGGCCCAATGGCACCAATATCAGGTTATAGACTATCCAGGTCATTATTGAAGTAAGGGTCATGACAAATATCACTGCCAGCCCCATACCCAGGGCGGGCTTTGTTTTTTTGGACACCCCAAAGAAAGGGCATAAGCCTAAGAACCTTGTCAGTATAAAATTATTTACAAATATCGCTCCGATTATTATCGATATCAATGTATGTGTCATTCTTTATCCCCTTGGCATCCTTTTATCTTGTCTGCCCTTGTATCCCTGATATGCGCGAACAATGCCAGCAACAGCCCTGTTACAAGCAGGGCTCCAGGAGCCAGGATAAATATCGTTGCTGGCTCTATATGAAGGCTTAAAAGTGTTATGCCAAAAAGCTTAAGCCCGCCTGTTCCTAAAAGTTCCCTTATAGAGCTTATCAAAAGCAAAGATAATGTAAACCCTATGCCCATGCCCAGGCCGTCCAGCGCAGACTTAAATACCCCATTTTTTGAAGCGAATGCCTCTGCCCTTCCGAGTATTATGCAGTTTACCACTATCAAAGGCACATATATGCCTAAAGCCCTGTTAAGCGCAGGAAGATAAGCCTGCATAAAGAGGCTGACGATAGTTACAAAGGATGCTATAACAACTATGAAAATGGGTATCCTTATCTTTGAAGGTGCCTTCTTTCTTATAAGCGAGATTATAACATTAGAGCTAAGAAGCACAAACGTTGCTGCCCCTCCCATGCCTATCGCATTATCCAGGGAGGTAGATACAGCCAGGAACGGGCATAATCCTAAGACCAGGCAGAAGATAGGATTTTTCTTAAAAAGCCCTTTCCAAAATTCCATGAAATTTTCTTTTTTCATCCTGCTATCCTGTCCTGTTCTCTTTACCGGTTGAATTCATGAGGGACGCATCGGCTTTACTTAAGATATTGCCCGGGGCATTTGGCTGCCTTTTGATGCTGCCATTTTCTTCTAAGTGCCTGCTGTCCTGCTTTTCTGTAATGCTCATCCTGCCATTTAAGGTGCTGTTTTCAAAGGCGTGTTCTTCTGCGGCTGACCTTAACCCTTTGGCCAGGGCATTTGAGGATGTTGTAGCCCCTGTTACGCCGTCTATCTTTCCTCCGTATTTTTTAAGGGCTATGTCTTTTTCTTTCTTTCCCCTGAACTGGCTTAAAAAACCTTCTTTCTCTATCTTTGCACCTAAGCCGGGAGTTTCCTGCTGGCTTATCACCTCTATGCCTGTAATCTCATTCTCCAGGCTGATTCCTGCCAGGGCATGGATGATAGATGAGTATCCATGCACCTCTATCTTCATGACTTTTCCTATAAGATTTCCCTCTGCATCATAGGCATTATAATAGCTGTCTTCTTCTGCAAAAGATCCAGCATCCATGATCCTGTTTAATGATTCTTTTATAGCAGCCTCTTTCTGCATGGCTATCTTAGGAGCAGTATAATAATTTGTTACAGCAAGGGCTAATGAAGCTATCAATGTTACAGCCATAAGCGTCATCCCTAATCTTATGATATCTTTCATCTTTTTCTCCTGTAGCCTAACGGCTTTTTTTTCGTATGCCTCTCTATCAAAGGGACTGCAGCGTTCATGAGCAGTATGGCGAACATGACACCTTCAGCATAGCTTGAGAACAGCCTTAAGACTATCGTAAAAAAGCCGCACCCTATGCCGAATATGATCTTTCCGTTGGGGGTTATAGGTGAAGTGACATAATCAGTGGCCATGAAGAAAGCCCCTATAAGAAGGCCTCCAGCAAGGATATGGAAAAACGGGTCCTGGCCAAAAAATAAGGAGAGCAGGAACACTGAGCCTATGTAAGCTGAAGGGATCCTCCAGCCTATTATCCCTTTGTAGAAAAGGAATGCTGCACCGATCAGAAGGGCTATTGCAGACGTCTCTCCTATACACCCGCCTATATTTCCCAGGAACAGGCTTGAGTATCCAGCCTTTATGCCTTCCATCTTAAGAAGTGTTAAGGGAGTTGCCCCTGTGGCAGCATCAGGCAGAAGCCATCCGGCCATAAGCGCGGGCCACGAGATGGTCAGGAAAGCCCTTCCCGCCAATGCAGGGTTGAATATGTTGTTTCCTAATCCCCCAAAAACCATCTTTCCTATGGCTATTGCAAAGACAGAGCCTAACACCACCATCCACCAGGGTGTCAAGGGGGGGAGAACCAGCCCAAGAAGCAGGCCGGTCAACACAGCAGACCCGTCACCTATGCTTGACCTTCTTTTGGCAGCCTTTTGGATAGTAAATTCAGCTGAGACTGAAGAGAAGATGGACAATAATATTATCCATAAGGCCCTTATTCCGAAGAAATATGCCCCTGCCAGGGATGCAGGGGCCAGAGCAAGGACCACGCTCCACATTATCCTGCTTATATCATCCTTATCCCTTATATGAGGGCTTGATGAAACATCCAGGATGCCTAGTTTAGTTTGCTTTTCTTTGGTATCTTTTTCCTTTTTCATCCCTATCTCCTTATCTTCCGTCATCCTTTTGCCACCCTGTCCTTTGCATATCTCATCCAATGGGTCAAAGGGATCTTGCTTGGGCATACATAGCTGCAGCATCCGCATTCATAACACTCAGATACAAAAAGTTTTTTGCAGCTTTCGATATCCCCTTTCCTTGCATTCTGGAATATCATTGAAGGCATGAGCCCTATGGGGCACTTTTCTATGCACCTGCCGCACCTTATACACCCTTTTTCCTCCTCTTCTATAACCCTCTTCCTCTGCACCAATATCCCTGAGGACCCTTTTATTACAGGAACCTCTTCGCTGAACTGGGCTACTCCGGTCATAGGCCCTCCCATGATTATCTTTCCTACGCTTCCGCTATACCCTTTGCAGAACCCTATAAGCTCCCTGATCGGGGTTCCTATCCTTGCTAATATGTTCTTAGGCTCATTTACAGCCCCGGTTACGGTGATCACCCTTTCTATCAGCGGCTTGTTTTCATAAACAGCATCATATACCGCTTTTGCTGTCTGTACATTCTGGACAACAACACCCACATCCATTGGAAGCCCCCCTTTGATCGGGACCTTTCTTCCTGTTATAGAATATATGAGGTTTTTCTCTGCTCCCTGGGGATATATAGCATCAAGCCTGATAACCTTTATCTCTTTTTGGAGCTTCATCTCAAGAATCTTTTCATCCATAAGCTCTATGGCATTTTCCTTGTTGCTTTCTATTCCTATGTAAGCATGTTCAGGCTCCAGTATCTTCATGATTATCCTGATGCCTTTTATCACCTTCTCTGCATGTTCCAGCATAACCCTGTGGTCGCATGTAAGATGGGGCTCGCATTCAGCCCCGTTTATTATTATAGTGTCGATCTTCTTATCAGGCGGAGGGGATAGCTTGGCATAGGTCGGGAATGCCGCACCGCCTAAGCCTACGATACCTGCCTCTTTTATTATCCTTTTCAGTTCCTCTTTTTCCAGCCTTTCTATACCTCTCCTTGGGATGATAGATCCACCATATTCCATCCTTCCGTCAGATTCTATAGTTATAGCTTTGCACTCCTTTAGGGAAGGATGGATCTCTTTTTTTATTGCAGATACAGTTCCTGAGATAGGCGCATGTATGGGAGCAGAAAGCCCTTTTGCAGATCCAGCTATCTTCTGCCCTGCCTTTACCTTTTCCCCCAGCCCTACAAGAGGCTCACAGGTCTGGCCTATATGCTGCTGCAGGGGAAGTATGACCTTTGCTGGAAGAGGAGCAGCAGCTATCTTTTCCCTTCTTGTTATCTTATTATGCTTCGGATATATCCCATTTATGGACAGCTTCATCTAAGTTTATGGATTACAAATATAGATATATAAACCTTTTTATATCAGCTTATATTTTATCACGACTATGAGAGGATACCTTAATAGCGGTTCACTGAAGCCTGTTTTTTTAGCATCCATATTTTTTCTCTTGCTTCTGGCAGGATGCTCTTCTTCCAAGAAAACAGAGCTGAAAAAAGAGATGATGGGCACCGAGGTTTCTATAACTGTTTATCATGAAGACAGGGGAGAAGCTGAAAAAGCGATAGGCATGGCCTTTGATGAGATAGCCAGGATAGAATCAGCCATGAGCGCCTATATCAATTCTTCTGAGGTTTATATGTTAAACCGGGATGGAAAGATAGAGGGGGCAAGCGATGAGCTTACCTATGTGATAGGAAGATCTTTAAGGTATGGAGACATCTCTAAGGGGTCTTTTGACATAACCGTCCAGCCGATCCTTGACCTTTACAAGCACACGTTTGAAGAGCTGGGAAGGCCTCCGACTGAAGGGGAGGTTAGGGAATCTTTGGATTTTGTCGGATATGAGGGCATATTCATAAGGAACAGGGATATAGAATTCACAAGGCCGGGAATGAAGATAACCCTGGGGGGGATAGCTAAAGGGTATATAATAGATAAGGCAGCAGCCTCCTTAGAGAAAAACGGCATAGAAAATGCGCTCATAAATGCGGGAGGGGACATAAGGGCATCAGGAAGCAAGATGGGCGAGGAGTGGAATATAGCCCTGCAAAACCCAAGAAAAAAGCAGGACTATATAACGATAATACCCCTCAACAACATGTCAGTTGCAACTTCAGGGGATTATGAGAGGTTTTTTGACGATTCCGGGGATTTCCACCATATAATAGACCCAAGGACAGGCTATTCTGCGGACGAGCTGATGTCTGTTACGGTAATAGCAGAGAAGGCGATGGATGCAGACGCCCTCTCTACATCAGCATTTGTTTTGGGAAAAGAGGAGGGATTAAATCTGATAGAGTCTATCGATGGCGCAGAGTGCCTGATGATAACAAGGGACAAGAAGATTTTAAGGAGTTCCGGGTTTGTGTGGTGATGTGTATTCCTAAGGTTAAGGCGCCACAGTCATAATCTTCTTCGCTATCTCTGGATAAGTAGAGATAAACCTAAGCTCTTCCTCTGTCAACGGCTTCTGCGTATGCACGTTTGCGAACCTTACGAGCTCCATTATCCTGTTTGCCTCTTCATCATCCTTGAATTCCACGCAGAACTTTCCCTCTTTGCAGAGCTTGTCCATGACGTGCCTGAAGCCCTTTATCCCGCCGTATTCTCCGGTTGTTATCTGCCTTCCTGTCTCAAAAAGTTCCAGATCTCCTCTTCCTAGATCCTCAAAATCATAAAGCTCGTAGTTTCTCCTGTCTTTCAATGCTCCGTCTGCATGTATCCCTGATTCATGGGCAAACGCATTCTCGCCTACTCCTACCTGGTTTTGCGGTATGGGTATCTTGAATGAGTAAGAGGCGTATTTTGCAAGGTTGTATGATTTCTTTAGGTCTATCTCATGAAGGGATCCTGAACAGCTGTCCCTTAACCCTGATGACTTCTTTATAGCCAGGACCACTGAAAGCATATCAGCGTTGCCTGCCCTTTCCCCTATGCCGTTTATGGTGGTGTTTATGTATGCATCCTGGCCGGCATCTATGCATGCCTTTGCCCCTGCAATGGAATTTGCAACTGCCAGCCCTAAGTCGTTGTGGCAGTGCAGCTCTATAGGCATCTGCACCTTTTCAGCCAGCTTTTTGATCCTTGAGTATATCATGGTAGGGTCATCAAACCCTAATGTGTCACAATATCTTATCCTGTCTGCTCCATTCTCTTTTGCCGCCATAGAAAATCTGATAAGGTAATCCATATCTGTCCTTGAAGCATCCTCTGCATTTACGCCGACGGTCTCTGCGCCAAGCTCCTTTGCCCTTTTTAGGGCCTCAACCATCATATTTATGACATCATCTTTTGTCTTCCTTCCCTGGAACTTGCCCTGGATCATCTGGTCAGATGTTGATATGGATATGTTGAAGTGCTTTATCCCAGGAACGTTCTCGAATGCCTTCTCTACATCCTGCTTTACTGCCCTGATCCATCCGGAAAGCCTCATAGGGCTTAACACCCCTGTCTTGGCAAGCTCGATATTCCCGTTAAGGTAATTAATCTCGTGCTTAGTTACAGGGAAGCCGAACTCAGACTGAAAGACACCCATTGAATTAAGCTTGATGTTCAGGATCGTCTTTTCCAGCTTGGCCAGGCCCACTCTGGAGGTTTGAACTCCGTCCCTGTTAGTTACGTCTATTATGTATATCTTTGGCATATGGATCCCCCTTCTTATAACTCTTACAATAGCGGTAGCAATAGGGTGTTTTTAATAGTTACGGTAATGATTCAACCTGCAGTCGAAGGTTTAAGGTCTTGGGAATTTCCAACAATGTCCAACCTTTAAGGTTACCTTATGGTCCTCTCCGCGTACATTACTATCTTCTCAAAATGCCCTTCTCAAGGTGTCTACAATTATCAAAAGTAGACACCCAAGAGCTTTCAGGCCGGCCTTCTGCAAGGATATGCTTCGGTCACTTAATAACTTTCTCTGCATATTCCATTATTCTGCCAAAATCCTCTTTATTGGCCTTATATTTTGCAAACTCCACAAGGCTGCAGAGGTCAAAGCATCCTTTCACTTCCTTATAGGGCTTTTTGTTTTTTTTCAGGTGGCTTATCATGTCATCGTTTGTAAGCTCTTTTTTCAGCTTGTTCTTATAGCTTAAATAAAGCCTTAATGCCTGCCCTGCCTTTCCATAGGATTCCTTGTACTCTTTTTTCCTGAAAAGCTCTTTTGCCTTTTCCAGCATGGCCCTTGATTCTGCAATATAATCAAAGGGCTCTTCAGCTTCATCATCTTCAGTTTCAGCTTCCTTCCTTTTGCTTTTTTTATGCCTGTAAGCGTATAAGATTCCTGCTGCAGCCAATGCTGCGGCAAGCAGGAAGATCCAGAGATAGCTTTTCCTTTTAGCATCACTATCCTTTTTTAGCTCTACCTTTTCTATGCTGCCGTTTATGAACTCAGCGCTTATCTCTGCAGTCTTGTTTCCCTCCCCTTCATACCCTATCCTGATGGTGCTCTTGTTCTGACCTATGCTAAATTCAGGCTCTTTTGCATTAAGGCCCTGGCTTTGCAGCTTCTGCTGCATCTCCATGAACCTTTCATCGTTGTTAAGCTTATCAAGCATCTCTTTTCTCTGTTCAGGCGTATCTTTCTGCATATCTTTTATCTCTCCGTCCTGCATGTTCCCTTTTAGGCTTGCCTGCTCCCCTTTATCGTCCTTATACTGAAGGTCAAAGCTGCCTGTGTCTTTTGACGAAGGGTTAAGCTCTCCCTTCTCTACCTTATACCCTTTGTCGAGAAGGTCCTGGTGCTCTTTCTGAAAATCCCCATTATCAGCAAGCTCTTTCTGGAACTCCTCTTTCAGCCGCTGCTGCTCTTCAACCTGTTTCTGCATCTGCTGTTTAAGGGCGGAGCTGTCCTGGGGCATCTGGCTGTTCTGCAGCTTCTGCTGCGTATCCGGGCTTTGCTGCTGGCCATTGCCGAACATCTTTTCCATCATCTGCTGCATCTGCTCTGTCCGGCTTGAAGAAGGCTCATTTCCATTTCCAGAATCTTTTTTCTGCGATGAGCTTTTCTGCTCATCCTTCTGGCTGCTCTTTTGCTGCTGATCCTGGACAAAATATACCTTTATTCCTTCAAGGATAACCTCCATATCATCCTTTTCAGCATATGAGAATGTAAGGTCAAGGGTAAGCTCTGCCGGGCTGTCTGATGTGCCCAGCCCTATAGGCACCTCATTTTCTCCTTCACTTACAGAAAACGCTGAAGACTGGCTGTTAGAGCTTGAATACTGGAAGCCTCCCTGGTTTATGTTCTGGGTTATCTTATAGCTTAATATGCCTTCTATGCCCTTCTTGTACGTGTTCTCTGTCTTAAGATTGATTATGGCTTCTTCTCCTGTAAGGAAATAATACTCTTTTTGCCCTACAGAAAATGTTATCTCTTTTGCATATGCGCAGGGAACCAGGAGCATGACAGCAAGCAGCAAAACAAGAAGCTTCTTCACTGTATGATCCTCCTTCCTCCGTACCTTAGGTAAATCTGGATGAGGAATATTATAAGGGCCCCAAGGAAAAACCAGTCCTTTATGTTCGTCTCTTCCTTTTCCCTTTTGATGTTTTCGCTTATGCTCTTGTATATCTGGCTTAAGGTCTTTTCATCTACAGACTTGAAGTATTCACCTCCTGTCTCAGAAGCGATAGCTTTGAGCGTGCCTTCGTCAAGCTCTGCATACTGGGGCCTTCCGAAGAAGTCATATCCAAGAACAACCCTGCCTTCAGATCCCATGCCTATAGAATATACCTGTATATCATTTGCTTTTGCAAACGCCACCGATTCCTCCGGAGAGATCACTCCGGCATTGTTTACCCCGTCAGAGAGCAATATCACTACCTTTTTCTTGTTGGCTATGGATGTTGCCATGTCTATACCAAGGGAGAGGCCGTCGCCTATAGCTGTCTTTCCCTCTTTAGGGGCTATCCCCCTAAGCTTTTCTATCACTTTTTCCTTGAAAGGGCTTAGGTAAGCTGCTGTTGTGGCCCCTGACTCAAAGATAACTATGCCTGCATGGTCCTTGGGCTTCAATGACTTTAGGAGTATCTCTGCTGAGCTTTTTGCAGACTCGAGCCTTGTCGGCTTGTAGTCTGTCGCCTGCATGCTTCCTGAAACATCCATGACCAATACGACATTAACCCCCTCTTTAGTTTTCTTCAAGGGTATGTGGGGGTTAGAGAACCCTATGATCATAAGAGATATTGCTGCCAAAGAGAGAAAAAACAGCATATCGCTCCTCTTTGACCTCTTCTTGTTCCCTATAAGCGACTTTATGAAGCTTATGTTGCTGAACCTTATGGCCTCTTTCTTCTTCTTGAGCAGGATCCTTCTATATAGGTACACCATCATGGGGATACCTAACAGGGATATCAGGATCCAGGGAGATTGGAACCCTGCCATCAGGCTATCACCCTTTTTTGCCTTATCTTAAAGAACCTTTTCAGCGGCCTTTCATAAGGCCCTTCAGTGCTTATCTCAACACAGTCTATCTTATGCTTCCTGAACCCTGAGCTTATCCTGATCCCTTCATCTTCCATAAGCTTCTTATAACTTTTCCTGAATCCCTCGTCTGAGGTATCGACAAGAACCTGCTCCCCTGTCTCTTCATCCTCTAATTCTATAAGGCCGACATCAGGGATGTCTTTTTCCCTTTCATCCCTTACCTTTATCGCAATAACATCATGCCTGTTCTTCAGTATCTTGAGGGGCCTTATGAAATTGTCAGAATAGAAGTCAGATATGATGAACATGACGCTTCTTTTTTTTACTACATTGGAAACATAAGCAAGCGCCCTGCCTATGTCGGTCTTTGCGGACCTTGCCTCATGCGAGACAAGAGAGCTTATAAGCTTCAATGCGTGCTTCCTGCCTTTTCTTGCAGGTATAAATTTTTCTACAGAATCTGTAAATATAAAAAGCCCTGCATTATCATTGTTCCTTATGGCTGAAAAGGCCAGTGTTGCAGTCATCTCTATAGCTTTTCTTTTTTTCTCTACCCTGCTTCCGAAGCTTCCTGACCCTGAACAGTCAAAGATAAAATACACCCTTAGGTCCCTTTCCTCTATGAACTCCTTTATGAACGGATGGTTGAACCTTGCAGTCACCTTCCAGTCTATCGACCTTATGTCATCACCAGGCCTATAATCCCGGATATCTGAGAATTCTATCCCGTTGCCCTTAAACACGGAATGGTAGTTTCCCGCTATTATGCCGTCTACAAGGTGCTTTGTGCTTATCTCTATCTTCCTGACCTGCCTGATTATCTCTTTTGTTTCCTGCATCTTTTAGTATGTTTGATTATTTCTTCAGAAAATATTCATGGAACCCTGATCTTTCCTAATATCATAGTTATTATCTCGTCGCTGGTCTTCTGCTCTGCCTCAGCCTCATAGCTTAGAAGTATCCTGTGCCTCAGCACTTCATAGGCTATAGCCTTTACATCCTCAGGCTTTACATACCCTCTGCCATTTATCATTGCATGGGCCTTTGCAGCAAGTATCAGCCATAGCGAAGCCCTTGGCGAAGCCCCATATTCTATGTGGCCGTCTATATCCAGGCGGTATCTTTTAGGGTGCCTGCTTGCATCGACGATCTCTGCAACATATTCCTTGATCTTCCTGTCAGCATATACCTCGTGGTTGAACTGCTGCATCTCTATTATCTGCTTTGTGGAAAGAAGCCGTGAGGCAGAACACCCTATCTTTTCTGTGAACCTGTCTATGATCCTTATCTCTTCATCCTTAGACGGGTAGCCTATGAGGACCTTGAACATGAACCTGTCTACCTGAGCCTCAGGCAGCTTATATGTCCCTTCGCTCTCTATAGGATTCTGTGTGGCAAGGACCATAAACGGTTTCTTAAGCTCATTCGTCTCCCCCTGTATGCTTACCTGCTTCTCCTGCATAGCTTCAAGAAGGGCTGACTGCACTTTTGGGGGAGCACGGTTTATCTCGTCTGCAAGTATAAAATTGGTGAATATAGGCCCCTTTACAGTCTTAAAAGAGGAATTCCTGTGGTCATATATCTTTGTCCCTGTTATGTCTGCAGGCAGCAGGTCAGGGGTGAACTGGAGCCTTGCAAAACCACAGTCCAGGCATTCAGACAGGGTCTTTATCATAAGGGTCTTTGCCAGGCCAGGGACACCCTCTATTAGCACATGGCCGTCTGATATAAGCGCTATAAGAAGCTTTTCTATGATCTTATCCTGCCCCACTATAACATTTCCTATCTCTGACTTTACCTTATCTATAGACCGGGCATAGCCCTCTGCCTTTTCATTAAGCCTCTTTATCTCCTGGTTCATCTATATCTCCCCCATGTATTTTATATCTGCTATTATCGCATGTTTAGCAATATGCCCATGTTAAGCATTACCTGTTTTTCAGGCCAAGGCATACGTCTATCTGCTCCCCTATCACAGAAAGCTTGTCAAATATCCTGTTAGCGTCTTTCCTCATCTCCTCTATAGAGGACTTGACGCTGCCTTCCCTGAGAAATATCTGCCTTTTTTCCCTAAAAACAAAGCCAGAACTTGCCAATGAACGGACATGGTAATTTACCCTTTGCGCAGCGATCTCCAGGTCCCTGGCGATGTCATCTGCTGATGTGAAGCCTCCCCCTACAATGTCCTTAAGGATGCTGTGCACCACCCTGGAAGAGGTTTTTTCTATATCCCTTCCGGCATTAAAGCCAAGGCTTTCACAAAGCCAGTCTATATCCTTATGAACATCCGCCTCTTTTGGCTTATTTATGTTTCGCAGCAGAATTTCCTGATGCATAAGATTAATTGTTCATCCATATATTTAAATATTTCGATGCTTAATCTAAATGGTTTCAATTAAGATAAATAGATATATTTTAAAATAATAAAATTTAAATATGGATTATCTTTCCCTTCAGGTACAGGTTAAATATTATCCATCTGCTATATGCTTATGTTTAGGCATAAACAGAAAATAAAAGATACCGAACAAGAGTGAGGTGGTAATGATGGAAATCATCCCTATGGGTGAAAGGGTACTTCTAAGGCAGGAAAAAAAGGAAGAGAGGACAGCAGGAGGCATATATGTCCCTGATTCTGCAAAGGAAGAGAGGAAACAAGGAGAGGTTATCGCTGCTGGAACATACAAAGACGGCAAAGAGCTTCCCCTGAAGAAAGGCGACAAGGTAATATACGGGGGCTACAGCTCTGACGAGGTAGAGATAAAAGGAGAGAAGCTCTTATTCGTGGACTTTAAGGATATCCTTGCAAAAACTATATGAGGTGCTGAAAAATGGGATCAAAACAGATCATGTTCGATGAAAATGCCAGGCAGGCATTGCTGAAAGGGATCGATAAGGTGGCAAACACTGTAAAGGTGACATTAGGGCCAAGAGGGAGGAATGTCGTTCTGGACAAGATGTCCAGCCCCACAATAACGAATGACGGGGTCACTATAGCAAAAGAGATAGAGCTTAAGGACAAGTTTGAGAACATAGGGGCAAAGCTTGTCAAAGAGGTAGCCTCCAAGACACAGGACAATGCAGGGGACGGAACAACTACTGCTACTCTGCTTGTCCAGGCCATGATAACTGAGGGCCTTAAGAACATAACAGCAGGGGCAAACCCAATCGAGGTAAAAAAGGGCATAGAAGCAGCTTCCAACAAGATAGTGGAATATCTTAAGCAGAAGAGCCTTGCTGTCAAGGATAAGGAGAAGATAACCCAGGTAGCTACAATATCCGCAAACAATGACGAGGTCATAGGCAAGCTTATAGCGGATGCCATGGAAAAGGTAGGGAACGACGGCGTAATAACTGTAGAGGACGGGAAAAGCATAGAGACAGACCTTGAGGTTGTAGAGGGAATGCAGTTTGAAAGAGGGTTTATCTCTCCATACATGGCTACTGACCAGGAGAAGATGGTATGCGAGCAGGAAGACCCATATGTGCTTATAGTCGACAAGAAGCTCAGCAGCATGAAAGAGATAGTGCCTGTACTGGAAAAGTCAGCCCAGGAAGGAAAGCCTCTTTTTATAATAGCTGAAGACATAGACGGAGAGGCGCAGGCAGCCATCATCCTGAACATAATAAGGGGATCTTTGAAGGTATGCGCTGTAAAGTCTCCTGGCTTTGGGGACGAGCAGAAAGAGATGCTTGAAGACATAGCAGTATTGACAGGAGCAAAGGTAGTGAGCGAAGCAAAGGGCATGAAGCTTGAGACCTTCTCTCCCGATATGCTTGGAAGCGCAAGAAAGATAAATGTTGACAACGAAAAGACTATAATAGTAGAGGGCAAAGGGAGCAAGAAAGACATAGATGCCAGAAAAGCTGTCATAGAGGCCCAGGCAGATTCAGAAGATTCAGAATACAAAAAAACAGACCTTAAGAAAAGGCTTGCTAAACTAGGGGGCGGTGTAGCTGTAATAAAGGTAGGCGCTGCGACAGAGACAGAGATGAAGGAGAAGAAGATGCGCATAGATGACGCCCTTAATGCAACCAAAGCGGCTGTAGAAGAGGGAGTGGTTGCCGGAGGAGGTGTCGCTCTTTTCAGGGCAAAAGGGGCTTTGAAAGACATAAAGGCGGAAGGAAGCCACCTTGTAGGCGTAGAGATAATCAAAAGGGCTCTTGAAGAGCCTATCAGGCAGATAGCCCATAATGCAGGAAAGGAAGGAGCAGAGGTAATAGCTGCCCTGAAAGAGGACAAGAACGAGAACATGGGCTTCAACGCCAAGAAAGGCTGCTACGAGGACATGATCAAGGCAGGAGTGATAGACCCTACAAAAGTTGTAAGGAACGAGCTCCAGAACGCCGCTTCGATAGCTGCCATGATCCTCACGACAGAGTCAGTAGTTACGGACTTCGACGAGGAAAAGGACGAGAAGTCTGCGGCTATAATAATCTAGGGCATCTCTTTTTTTGGGATAGGGGGTTAAAACCCCTATCTTTTCTGGAGGCTTGATTTAAATTGAGGTATTTTAGTAAGTTTGAAACCCTGGATTTATT
>JAHWIN010000065.1 GCA_019322475.1 Candidatus Woesearchaeota archaeon | reverse complement strand
GCCACTTTTTCATACTGATTTAGATTCCCTTTGATGTCCATGGCTATATAGTCCAACAGCCCTTTGTCCAAAAGCTCATCCAGCATATCAGGGCTGCTTCCGTTGGTGTCCAGCTTTACCTTATATCCATGATCTTTTATCTTGGATATAAACTTTGGAAGCTCTTTGTTAAGGCACGGCTCCCCTCCTGTTATGCATACAGCGTCAAGCCACTTTTTCCTTTTACTGAGAAAACTAAAGAACTCTTCTTCAGATATGGTTTCTGTGTTGGACTTGCCAAGAACCAGTTCGGGATTATGGCAGAATCCGCACCTGAAGTTGCAGCCTGAAAGAAAGACGACACAGCAGGCGTATGGCGGGTAGTCTATCAGGCTTGCCTTCTGCAGGCCTTTTATCCTTAATGGCATGTTATTTACCTGTTCCATGTAATCCAAACTGATGGCCACCCCCGGCCTAAGCGCAGGATATCAACCTATAGCGTATTGCATAAAAATTTGTGTCACTTGCTATGATGAAAAATTTCAATGGCTTAGACTATCTGCCTTACATCATCTACATGATGGGCTACTGTAACTAGATTGTCTTCAGAGTCGTAAAGCAGGATGGTAGGTATAGGAAGGCTTCCGTCCTTGTTCCTCTGGATCCTGTCTTTCAGCTCCTTATAGGCTGTCCTGAATTCTTTCAGGCCTTCGTCAGAGCCAAGATCTACAGTTTCCCCTTCTACTTTTCCGTTGAGATATTCTTTTGCAGCTGCACACTTATCGCAATGAGGCAGGCTGAATATCCTGAACCTGTTTATTATTCCTGAGCTGTTTGAGATCAGGCCTTCTGTGTCAGAGACACTTATTCCCTGCTCTCCTATGACAGCCTTTATCTCCAATTTTTTTTCAAACGCCTTTTTTTCACTGAATTCTACCCTTTTTCTGAACTCCTCTTTTTTTCCGTTGTTCCACTGCTTTATGGGCCTGTAATACCCAACTATCCTGGAGTAGACCTCTGTTTCAGCTCCGCAGTCAGGGCATTTTGGGACCTCTCCTGCGATATAGCTGTGTGAAGGGCATATGCTGAATGTGGGGCTTATCGAGAAATAAGGGAGCTGGGTGTTTGAAGCTATCTTTTTTACCAGTTCCCTGCATGATTCCCCTGAGCTTACCTTTTCCCCCAGGAAGGTATGGAACATGGTGCCTCCTGTGTACAATGGCTGTATCCTGTTCTGGTGCTCTAACGCTTCTATTATGTCATCTGTCTTGTCAACAGGAAGCTGGGTTGAGTTTGTAAGGAAAGGTTCGCTGTCACCTGAAGTAATTATTTCAGGGTACATCTTCTTATCCAGCCTTGCAAGCCTGTAGGAGGTTGATTCTGCAGGCGTGGCTTCGAGGTTGTAGAGGCTTCCTGTCTCTTCCTGGAATTCTACCAGCTTTTTTCTCATGAAGTTCAGGGTCTCTATTGTAAATTCAGTGCCTTCCTCAGAGCTTATGTCTTTTTCTATGAAGTTCAGGCAGCATTCATTCATCCCGCAAAGGCCTATGGTCGAGAAGTGGTTTCTGAACGTTCCAAGATAGACCTTGGCGAAAGGCATAAGGCCATTCTTCATATTGCTCTCTACTATCTTTCTTTTTATTTCCAATGAATTCTTTGCAAGCCCCATGTAATAGGAGAGCTTTTCAAAAAATTCCTCTTTTGAACTTGATTCATAACCCATCCTGTTCATGTTGATAGTCACTACTCCTACTGAGCCTGTGGCGTCTCCCGGACCCCACATTCCTCCAGGCCTTTTTATCAGCTGGTTTTGGTCAAGGTTAAGGCGGCAGCACATGGCACGGATGCTTTTGGGGTCTAAGTCGCTTCCCATGTAATTCTGGAAATAAGGAAGGCCGTATTTTGCAGTAACCTCAAAGAGCAGCCTGCTGTTTTCGCTGTCCCAGTCAAAGTCCTTTGTAAGGTTATATGTAGGGATAGGGAACGTAAAGATCCTTCCTTTGGAGTCGCCTTCAAGCATGACCTCAAGGAATGCCTTGTTTATGATGTCCATCTCCTTCTGGCAGCTCCCATATGTGAAATCCTGCTTTTTTCCGCCTATTACCGCCTTTTCGCCTTTCAGGTCTTCAGGGACGACCCAGTCGAATGTCAGGTTTGAGAAGGGATACTGGCTGCCCCATCTTGAGGGTATGTTCAATGAGAATACCAGCTGCTGGATGCACTGCTTTGCTTCTTTGAACGATAGGTTGTCTGCCCTGATAAAAGGCGCCAGCAACGTATCTACGGAAGAGAATGCCTGGGCCCCTGCGAATTCCATCTGGAGGCATCCGATATAATTGACCATCTGGTGTATTACTGTGTTGAGATGCTTGGCAGGGTTGCAGTCCACCTTATTTGGGACTCCACCAAAGCCCATCTCAAGAAGCTTTTTCAGCGAGTGGCCGCAGCAGTATCCTATGACGGCGTTGCTTAGGTCATGTATATGGAAATACCCTTTTATGTGGGCTTCCTTTATCTCCGGGGGATATATCTCATTCAGGGCATAGTTTCCTATAACCTTTCCTGCGGCATAAAGCAAAAGCCCTGAGAAGCTGTAATCCTCGTTGCTGTTTTCCTTGACTTTCCAGTCTTCCTGCTTTACATAAGAGTTTATGGTCTTGCCTACATCCACAAGCATGTCTTTTGTTTCTCTCAGCTTTGCGTGCTGCTGCCTGTAGAGTATATATGCCTTGGCTGTCTTTGCATGGCCTGACTTTATCAGGACCTTTTCGACGATATCCTGCACTTCCTCGACTGTGGGAATCTCTTTTTCAGTGAACTGGTATTCAAGGATGGTATTTACCTTGCTGCATATCTCTTCAACCGAGCTTTTATCTATATGCTTTCCTTCCTTTATGGCTATGCCCTGAGCAGCCTTGAATATCGCATGGCTTATCTTTTCAGGCGCAAACTCCACTATCCTTCCATCCCGTTTCCTTATCTTCGAGATCATAAAAGACCCATCTCCCATTTTTATCCCTCTTTTTTAAGATGCCTTCAGTTTTTTCCCCTGCTTAGGCCTTTCAGCTCTTTTTCAAAGCCTTTAAGGTCATTAAATTCCCTGTATACAGATGCAAACCTTATGTAAGCTACGTGATCCATCTCTTTCAGGCTTTCCATGACAAGCTCGCCTATCACTGATGTTGGGATCTCTACGCTCTCTTTTTTCCTTAGGTCTGACTCGATGCCATCAACGATCCGCTCTATCTTTTCTATCTTGATGGGCCTTTTTTCACAGGCTTTTGTAATCCCCCTCAGCACCTTGTTCCGGTCAAATGCCTCTATATCTCCGTTTTTCTTCACTACCCTAAGCTCTACTATCTCAACCCTTTCATAGGTCGTGAACCTTTTGCTGCATCTTAGGCATTCCCTTCTTCTTCGGGTTACATCTGAGTCTTCTGCTTCCCTCGTCTCAATGACCTTTGTTTCTCCAAAACTGCAGTATGGGCATCTCATTTTCTATATCTAGTGTTTTTTTGTTTTATCTGCACTATATATACTTCTTATACTCGTATTTAAATATTTCTATCCATAACACTATATATTGTGTATCACTTAAAAAAAGTAACTAGATATGCTTATTTTTTATGATAAGCTTATATTTAAATATTTCTATGTTTTAAAGTATATGATTTAAAGTAAATAATATAAATGTTGAAAAAAATTTGCCTAGAATGGCTGATAAATTTGAGTGTACGAGATGCGGGGAATGCTGCAGGCCGCCCAGGCTTTACGCCTTTGACATAAAAAGGATCAAGAAGATTGGTTACAGGGAAGAGGATTTTTCCTACAGGGATAATTTCGGGAACAGCTATATAAAGGAGAAGAAAGGGTGGTGCATGTTCTTAAAAAAGGGGAAGAAGGCTTCCTGCAGGATATATGGTGCAAGGCCCAGGATATGCAGGCAGTACCCTTCTGAGCTTAGGGGTGGCAGCTGCAGGCCTGTCGAGCTGGCTTTTGACAGGTATCTGGAGAGGAAGCATTCAAAACATTTATAAAGAGGCCCTTATTTCTTGTATTTAGGTTATTTCAGTATAGCCGTTCTAATGCCGTAAGGCATGAAGACTGAGGATTAAAATGACAATGTATGATGTTGACGCAACCGAGCTTATAGAGGAGCTAGCTAAGGAGATGCAGAACGTAGAGCAGATAGAGCCCCCTGGATGGGCTTTTTTTGTAAAGACAGGGGTCCATAAGGAACGGCAGCCTGCAAGAGAGGACTGGTGGTATGTCAGGGCAGCTTCTGTGTTAAGGAAGGTAAGGCTAAAGGGGCCTATAGGTGTTTCTAAGCTTAGGATATTCTATGGCGGAAAGAAAAACATGGGCTATGCCCCTGAAAGGTTCAAGAAAGGCTCCGGAAACATAATCCGGAAGATACTCCAGCAGCTGGAAAAGGCCGAGCTTATAAAGAAAGGCGAGAAAGGGGCGCATAAAGGGCGGGTGATAACCCCTAAGGGAATAAAATTCATAGATAATATCTCTAATAAGATCAGCGGGCACAAGCCTTCTGCTAAGCCTCCTGAAAAAAAGCAGGCTGCTAAGAAAGAAGAAGGCAATCCCGATGTAAAGAAGAAGGAAGATGCTTCAGGCAAAGGAAAGGATGTCGTTAAAAGCAAGCCTTCTCCAGAAAGTAATGCTGATAAAGAAAAAAAGAAAGGTTTAAAGGAAGAAGAGAAGAAGCCGGATGAGGTCCAGCCTCCAAAGGCTGATCCCAAGAGCCAAGCTCCAAAGGAAGCTGAACCAGCCAAGAAAGAATCGGCTGAAAAGCAAAATGGATGAGCTGGAAGAGATCAGAAGAAGAAAACTAGCAGAGATCCAGAACCGGAAGCATGACGAATTAAGGGAAGAGCAAAGGGTTCAGGAGCAGATTAACGAGCTTGAGATCATGGTCAGGCGCTTCTTGTCTAAAGAGGCGCTGCAGAGATACGGCAACATCAAGGCTGCACATCCGGAAAAAGCAGTCCAGCTGTTGGTTGTCCTGGGGAATGCTATCCAGAAAGGGAAAGTAAGGGAAGAGATCAGCGATGAAGGCCTGAAAGCCCTGTTAAGGGATATGCAGCCCAGGAAAAAGGAATTCAAGATAAACATAAGATAAGGTAAAAATGTCAAAATACAAGCATCCTTCAAAGAAGAAGAGATTAAGCAAGCTGAACAGCCAGACCAGGTGGGCGCCTTTTTGGACAGTGCCTAAGAAATATGGGCCTGGCAGAAGGGTCCATCCAGGAAGGCATACCACTGTCAAGAGAAGCTGGAGAAGGACCAAGACAAAGGCTTAGCTGCAGCTTTTTGATGTAAGATGGCAAAGAAAGACGATAAAAAGGAAGCGAAGATTGTTCTTGAGAGAGCCTATAATGTTCCCCTCAGAAAGATGTACCAGAGGGCTCCAAGATGGAAAAGGACCAACAGGTCTGTAAAGGCGCTTCGTGAATTTATCCGAAAGCATATGAAGGCAGATATCGTGAAGATAGGGAAATATGCCAATCTTGAGCTTTGGAAGCACGGGGGAAAAAACCCTCCGCATCATATAAGGGTCACCTGCATCAAGGATGAGGAAGGTGTAGTCAAGGCAGAGCTTGTAGGAGCTCCTGAGGAAAAGCCAAAGGCTGAGCCTAAGAAAAAAGAGAAGAAAAGCGAGAAAGATGTTGAGGTCCAGGTGAAGGATGCCCTTGGCGGAGAGGATACTGAAAAGAAGAAGATTACAGATGATAAGGCCAAGGAGACAAGGGCTGCTGAGAAAGAGGCCATCAAGGAGATAAAGAAAGAGCATCCTAAGGTGCATGCACCAAAGCAGGCTCCTGCGCCTAAAAGGGTTGAGCAGCATCCGACTGCGCCTATGCAGAGATGATGATTTATTTTTAGATAACGTTTTTAATGGTAATATTGTGCTTTTTTTCTGAAGGGGTTGTTGATATTATTTTTTAGAGTGGTGGATGTGAGTCAGTTTTTATGAAATTTTTAGCCGGTAACCAAAACATTTAAATATAAGTTATGTTATCTATTTCTAACTTAAGGTTAGTTTAATCTAACAAAATGTTTAAAAAATATAACAATTGTCGGAAAAATGGCTAAGGGCAAAAAAATAAGCTATGCACTGTTTTGGACTCTGGTGCTTGTTAGCCTTATCGTAATGGTACAATTTTTCGTTCCTGCAGCGAGAGGGCTTTTAGGGGGCACTTTTTTTCTTCTGCCCATAGGCATATTCTCCCTGCTGGGGCTGGCTTTGCTTATATTTGCGATACGGGAAAAGCCGGAAGGAAAGGTTAAGCTGTTCTTTATATTGAGCGGGGCTTTTTCCTTTGGGTTTTTAGTCTGCATACTTTTGCATAACCTGTTTTACGGGCTGGGTGCCCTTTTTGATGCTGCTGTCCTGAAATCCCTGATGGAGATCCTGCATGCAGCATTTTTTATCATAGCTGTGTTTGTATGCCCTTTAGGTTTTTTGGTTTCTATGATCTGGGGCATCCTGATAATCATGAGAGGAAGTTTCAAGAAAGGAAGAAATGGGCTAAAACATGGTGAAAAAAAACGACACAAGAAACAGGGATAAAGCAAGGATGGCAGCAATCGCCATAATCAGCCTGCTTGTGATACTGAGCGGAGCTTTGTTTTCTGTTAAATCATTCATGGAGGGGGAGATTGCAGGAGGGATCATAGGGATATTTATCGCTGCCATGATACTTGCATTCGCTTTCGTAGTCTTTAGGAGAGGGAATAGAGACCTAAAGCAGGGGCTGCCTTTGCAGGATGAGAGGAGCAGGAGGGTGATGGAGAAAGCGAGCTCACTGGCTTTTTATGTTTCATTGTATCTTCTTCTGGCAGTAGGGTTTTTTTCTGACGGCATAATAAAATTCAGGGATGTAAGCCAGGCAACAGGCCTTGCTGTCGGAGGGATGGCCCTTTTGTTTGCTGTTTTTTGGGCATATTACAATAAGAAAGGGATATAGGAAAATGAAGACCCGGATAAAGGAGCTAAGGGCCAGGCATAACCTTACACAGGAAGGGCTTGCGAAGAAGGCAGGGGTCAGGAGGGAGACTATAGTTTTTTTGGAGAAAGGAAAGTACAACCCTTCCCTGAAGCTGGCTTATGACGTTTCCAGGGTGCTTAAGACAACTATAGAGGATATCTTTATCTTTGATTAAATCCATGCAGCATACTAATCTTCTTTTTGCTTCTTTTTGAACAAAAAATTATATAAATGATTCCCTGTTAGCCTGGGCTATGGGGGATTTTAGTGTTGTATCCTTGGTATTCAGCATTCTAGGCGGCTTAGGCCTTTTTATCTATGGCATCAAGATGATGGGCGACGGCCTTCAGAAGATAGCGGGCCAGAAGATGAGGGCTATAGTCAGCTATCTTACTGACAACAGGCTTATGGGAGCAGGCATAGGAGCATTAGTAACCTCTATAATACAAAGCAGCTCTGCAACGACCGTCATGCTTGTAGGGTTTGTGAATGCAGGGATAATAAGCCTGGCCCAGGCTATTCCCATCATATTGGGAGCTGCTGTAGGGACAACGATAACTGCACAGCTTATAGCATTTAATCTTACAGACTATGCTCTTCCTATAATCGGCGTGGGGGCAGCCATGTATCTTTTTGGAACAAGGAAGAGGACAAAACAGTTAGGGGAATCTATCCTTGGCTTTGGCATCCTTTTTTTGGGGCTGAACATAATGTCCCTGGGAGTAAAGCCCCTTGGAAACAGCGCAGCCGTAAAGAACTCTTTTACAAGGTTCAGCCGAAACCCATTCTTGGGGATCCTGGTGGGGACGATAGCAACTGCCGTCATCCAGAGCTCTTCTGTCAGCACAGGCATCATCCTTGCACTTGCAGGAGTGGGATTGCTTGACTTAAGAGGGGCCATGCCTCTTGTCCTTGGAGCAAATATCGGTACTTGCGTGACGGCCCTTCTGGCGAGCATAGGGACAAACCTTTCTGCAAGGAGGGTTGCAGTTGCGCATATAATATTTAAGGTGGCGGGGGCTTTTCTTGCTTTGATACTGTGGCCTCTCTTCATCTTTCTTACGGTAAGAAGCTCAACAGACCTTATGAGGCAGATAGCCAACTTCCATACCATATTCAACATAACTAATGCTATCATATTCATTGGGTTTACGCCATTGTTTGCCAAAGCGATGAAAAAACTGATGCCCGGCGAAGAGGAGACCATGGAGAGGGGGCCAAAGTACCTTGCGAAGAACCTCTTAAATACGCCTTCATTGGCTATCGATGCAGCAAAGAAGGAGATATTAAGGGCGCTTAGGCTGGCAAGGGATATGGTGAAAACCTCTATAGAATCATTTTATGAAGGGAACAGGAAAAGCATACAGAATGTCCTTACAAAAGAGGATGCGCTTGACGAGCTGCAGGAAGCCATAACAGCTTATCTTGTAGGGATAACTGAGAAAGAGATCAGCGAGAAAGAGGCCTCTATGATTCCTGCCCTGCTCCATTCTATCAATGATATAGAGAGGATAGGGGACCATGCTGTCAACATCGCAGAGCTTGCAGAAAGGAAGATGGACCATAAGCTAAAGTTTACCAATGGGTCCCTGGAAGAGATACAGAGGGTAGAGGCGGTCGTGAACGAGATGATAGACGGGGCTTCAGATGCTCTTTCAAGCTTAGATAAGGCCAAGGCAAGGGGTATCTTGAGCATGGAGGATAAGCTAAACAGCCTTGTCGTGGAATACAGGACTACACATGCAGAAAGATTAAAAAAGGGGACATGCCATCATATATCCAGCGTCGTCTTTATCGACATGCTCATGAACTTTGAGAAGATCGGGGATCACCTGGTAAATATCGCGCAGGCGACAGAAGGGAAGCTTCAGTGGAACGGGAATGATGCCTGATCAGGAAAGCAGGGGCAGGAGGCTTGTCAGCAGATGAAAAGAATAAACAGAAACGTCATATTGAGGAAGAGGAACAGGCTTTCCAGGGAGGAAAGGGATATAAAATCCTCTATCATCAAGAAAAAGCTTTTTGATTCCGCCTTTTACAAAGAGGCAAAGACCGTCATGTTCTACGTATCTTTCGGATCTGAGGCGGACACTTCAGGTATGATAAAAGAGGCGCTTAAGGAAAAAAAGGTGTGTGTTCCTGTTGTTGAGGCTGACGGGATGACAGCTTCTGAGATAAGCAAGCTAGGAGACCTTAGTGCTAAGAATAGGTATGGGATACCAGAGCCTTCAGAGCCGAAAAAAATCGATAAGGATAAGATAGACCTTATTATAGTTCCAGGTGTTGTCTTTGACAAAAGAAACCATAGGATAGGGTATGGGAAAGGGTATTATGACAGCTTCTTAAACGGCTTTAAGGGAAGGTCTATCGGGCTGGCGTTTGGCATGCAGGTCCTTGAGATAATCCCAAGGGACGAGTGGGATGTCCAGCTTGATTATGTCATAAGCGACGCATAGGATAATACTTATTAAGTATAGAAATATATTTAAAGAAGCTGCTGCCTAGGTTGTTAGGTGATATCATGGATTTTATGAGCGATATAGAAAAAAAGGATATTCCGATAAGCAACGCAATCAAAAACGAGATGAAAAGGATAAGGGGCGGTGTTGAGCTTATCCCTTCTGAGAATTTTCCAAGCAAGGCTGTCCTGCAGGCTATGGGCTCTGTCTTTACATGTAAGTATTCTGAAGGATACCCCCATAAAAGGTATTACGGAGGGCAGGAGTTTGTCGATGTTGTCGAGGATCTGGCCATAGAGAGGGCTAAGAAGCTTTTCAAGGCTGAGCACGCCAATGTCCAGCCCTATTCGGGAAGCCCTGCAAACATGGCTGTTTTCTTTACCCTTATGGAGGTTGGAGATAAGTTCCTGGGATTTAACCTGACATCCGGAGGACACCTTACACACGGAAGCCCTGTAAATTTTTCAGGAAAATTGTTTAAGTGCATACCCTACAATGTTGATAAAAAAACAGAGATGCTGGATTATGATGAGATAAAGAAATTGGCTGTAAAGGAAAAGCCGAAAATGATACAGTCAGGATTTACTGCTTACCCCAGAAAGCTTGACTTTAAGGCATTCCAGGAGATTGCAGATTCTGTAGGGGCATACCATTTCTCTGATATTGCGCATATAGCAGGCTTGTGCGTAACTGGTGTTCATGAATCACCAGTGCCTTATGCAGATGTTGTCACTACAACAACGCATAAAACTCTAAGAGGCCCGAGAGGGGCGATAATACTCTGCAGGAAAGAGGACAGATTAAAAGAAAAATATCATCCGGACTGGAAAAAAGACCTGGCAGGAATGATCGATTTTAATGTTTTTCCCGGCATACAGGGCGGCCCGCATGATCATATCAATGCTGCAAAGGCTGTTGCTTTTGAAGAGGCATTACAGCCTGACTTTAAGGATTATTCAAAACAGATAGTGAAGAATGCCAAGGCTCTTGCTGATGAGCTTATGTCTTTGGGGATAGACCTTGTATCCGGGGGGACAGACAACCACCTTCTGCTTATAAAACTGACAGGAAAAGGGTTAACAGGCAAGGGAAAGGATGTGCAGGATGCTTTGGAGGAAGCAGAGATCTTTGTAAACAAGAATACAATACCTTATGAGCCAGGGTCGCCATTCTACCCAAGCGGCATAAGATTAGGGACTCCTGCTATAACCACAAGGGGGATGAAGCAACCTGAGATGAAGGTTATAGCAAAAGGGATTGCAGATGTTATCGATAATTATAAGGATAAGGCTGTGTTGAAGAAGGTGAAAGAGGATATCCAGGAACTCTGCAAGCAGTTTCCGCTTTATCCCGGGCTTGAGATATTGAAGTAGTTATACAACAAAAACTTTATTAATAACTCCAACAATAACTATATATCATATGGCAGCTAGACTAATAGACGGAAGGAAGATTTCTGAGAAGATAAGGAAAAGCCTTAAGGAGAAGGCCAGCAGGCTGAAGGAAAAGCCCGGATTGGCTGTTGTTCTGGTCGGGAATGATCCTGCTTCACAGGTATATGTGAACATGAAGGAGAAGAAATGCGCGGAGATAGGGTTCTATTCAAAGAAGATAGTGCTGCCTGAGGATACACCTGAAGAGGAGCTTCTTGGAATTGTGGATGGGCTTAACCAGGACCCAAAGATACATGGCATGCTTGTGCAGCTGCCTTTGCCTGAGCATATCGATGAAAACCTGATAATAGATGCCATACTTCCATATAAGGATGCTGACGGCTTCCATCCTATCAACATGGGGAACCTGCTTATAGGCAAAAATATGGTCATCCCTGCAACACCTAAAGGGATAATAAAGCTGTTAGAGTCAACAGGGGTTGAGCTAGAGGGAAAACATGCAGTTGTTGTAGGAAGGTCAAATATCGTAGGAAAGCCTGTTTCTGTGCTTTTGCAGCAGAAGAACTGCACAGTCACCATGTGCCATTCAAAGACAAGAAACCTTAAGGGACATACAAAGCAGGCGGACATACTTGTTGTTGCGGTAGGCAAGCCGAGGGTGATAACAAAGGACATGGTCAAGAAGGGAGCTATAGTGATAGATGCAGGAACGAGCAAGGTTTTTGATAAGCTTGTAGGGGATGTTGATCTTGGTGAGGTCAAGAAGACAGCTGGATATATAACCCCTGTTCCTGGAGGCGTCGGGCCTATGACAATCGCCTGCCTGCTCGAGAATACCCTGGAGTGCATGGAACTGCAGAAGAGGGTGCGCCGATAGCATTTCTGAACATCGTATCTTTGGCTAAAATCTGGCTTATCAATATCGTTCTTAAAAAATAAACATTTTTATCATGATTTATAGAAAAGTTTATAAATAATGAACATTCTATCTTTAGCTTTAGGAGCAGTTTATCCTGCTTCTGATGCATGCTAAGAAATTGTAGGGACAAAAGGTGACGCAGATGGAGATTTCAAAAATTTTTACGAAAAAGAACATAGAGATACTTAACCTTCTGGAGAAGGAATCTTTGCATATAAGGGACATCGCAAATAGGCTTAAGGTAAGCCCTGCAAAGGTCCATGGGACCATACAGCTTTTTAAGAGGCATAACATAGTCAATGAGATAAGGGACAAGAACAGAAAGATAATAAAGCTCAACAAGAGCAACAGGCTGCTTAGGAACATAGAGGCTATGATGGGGGCAGAAAAAAGAGAAGAGGATGAAGAGGAGACGATGCCCATATTTGAAAATATATCCCCTTTGGATTTCAGGTATTACGGGAGGAAAAAGAAGGTCAGGGAGAGGCTGAAGCCTTATCTCTCAGAGGAAGGGGCTGTAAGATACCTGGCTAAGGTTGAGGCAGCGCTTACAAGGGCGCTTGCCAGGAGAGGGATCTGCAGCAAAAAGGTATCTGATGAGGTTGAAAGAGCATCTAAGCAGGTAACGGCGCAGGAGGTATATATTGAGGAGGACAGGATAAAACATAACATCAGAGCTTTAGCTAACTCCATCAGGAAACGGGTTTCAGACAGTGCAAAGCCCTATGTGCATTTCACTACAACTTCGCATGATATAATCTGCACTGCAGATGCGGCAAGGCTCAAGGATTTTTCAAACGATGTATTGCTGCCTTCGCTTGCCAACCTGGAGAAGACGCTTATACATATCGCTTTAAGGGAGAAAAATACCCTGCAGATAGGAAGGACGCACGGGCAGCATGCAGAGCCTATAACATTTGGGTTTGCTGTTGCCCAGTATGTTTCAAGGATAGGGACAAGGATAAAGGCCATACAGAAGTCTGCAAACAACCTTAGGGGGAAGATAGCAGGGGCTGTAGGCGCTTATAATGCATCTTCATTGTTTTTTGACGATCCTGAGGGATTTGAGCAGGATGTCTTAAAGGAGATGAAGCTTAAGCCCTCTCCTATATCCACCCAGGTTGTCGAGGCAGAGTACATGGCAGACCTTCTCCATTCTGTCACTTCCTGCTTTGGGGTATTGGCTAACCTGGCGGATGACATGAGGCATCTTCAGAGAAGCGAGATAGCAGAGGTTGCAGAAGCCTTTGAGAAAAAGCAGGTAGGATCTTCAACCATGCCCCATAAGAGGAACCCGATAAACTTTGAGAACGTGAAGTCGATGTGGAAGGAGTTCATGCCCAGGATGAATACTGCCTATATGGACCAGATATGCGAGCATCAGAGGGACCTTACGAATTCAGCAACATCTAGGTTTGTCCCTGAGATACTTGCAGCCCTGTACCTTTCTATAATAAGGATGAACAGGGTGATGTCCAAATTAGTTGTTGACAAGAAAAGCCTGGACAGGAATTTCAGCATGAACAAGGAGATGATAACAGCAGAGCCTGCTTACATATTATTGGCAGCACATAACCATCCTGATGCGCACGAGCACGTAAAGCAGATAACATTAAGGTCACAGGAGACCGGAAAGCCTTTTAGGGAGCTTTTTTTTAAGGATGAAAGCCTTAAGCAGTATATCTCTAAGTTCAGCAAAAAGCAGATAGGCATATTGAACAACCCTGAAAATTACACAGGCATCTCATCAAAAAAGGTAGATAGGATATGCGGGTTCTGGAAGAAAGAGCTGGACATATAGCTTAAGCTTAATGAGAATAGGAGAGGTTACGCATCCTTTGCCCGCATCTTGGGCAGAAATTTTCGTTTCCATATAGCCTGTTTCCGCACTTTTGGCAGTATGCTGCCGGAATCCTGGGGGGTTCCTTAGGATGGATCTGCCTTCTTATCGTTTTTTTTTCAGACTTGGTCTCTTTTTCCCTCCCTATAAACCAGTATACTATCTTTGCAGTCCCTATGATGAGGAAAAGATACCCAACCCATATGAACATGGTGAATTTCCTGGGATCTATGCGGTAAGATGCGAAGAGGACTCCAGCTCCAAGCATAAGGTAGAAAGACCAATGGATCTTGACCATCTTATTGATACCTCCTTTTTTTAACACTTATATCCTATTCTCTTTTTACTATAACCTTAGTTCCATTCATATATGGGACAAGGGCATTAGGGACCTTTATAGTTCCGTCTTTCTGCTGATAGTTCTCTATTATCGCCCTCAGGGCCCTTCCTGTTGCGATAGCAGTCGAATTTAAGGTGTGTATGTAGTTTTTTTCTTCGCCTTTCTTGTACCTGATGTTAAGCCTTACTGCCTGATAAGAGGTGCAGTTGCTGCAGCTTACAGCCTCCTTATAGGAATTTTCCCTTGGCATCCACAGCTCCAGGTCATATTTCTTAGCGGCAACTATGCCTATGTCTCCTGTGCATATGTTCACTATCCTGTAAGGAAGCTTTAGCTTCTGGAACAGCTTTTCTGCATTTTCTATCAGCTCTTCGTGCAGCTTCCAGCTGTCTTCAGGCCTGCAGAATATGAACTGCTCTATCTTGTTGAACTGGTGGACCCTGAAGAGGCCCTTTTCATCTATGCCGTGGCTTCCTATCTCTTTCCTGAAGCAGCTTGAAACGCCGCAGTACTTTAAAGGCATCTCTTTTTCATCCAGGATTTTGCCCATCATCATGGCGCCTATAGGGTGTTCAGAGGTCGCTATAAGAAAGAGATCTTCATCCCCTCCATCCACCTTATACATCATCGTTTCAAAGTCAGCAAGGTCTGTCACTCCTTCATAGGGCTTTTTTCTCATCATGAAAGGAGGCTCTACCAGCAGGAAGCCTTTTTTTGCCAGGAAGTCTATTGCAAGCCTTTGAAGGGCCTGCTCCATCATGGCCAGGTCTCCTATGAGATAATAGAACCCTTTTCCAGAGACCTTTGCAGCATCCTCAAAATTGCCTATCTTAAGGTCTTCGATAAGCTCTCCATGGGACTTGAGCTCGAAATTGAACTTTCTTTTTACCCCCCATTCCCTTACCGTCTTATTTTCTGTCTCGTCCTTTCCGAACGGAACGCTTTTATCCAGTATGTTAGGAAGCCTCATCAGGTAGTACCTTATCTCCTGCTGCAGCTTTTGCACCTTCTCATCGGCTTCCTTTATCTTTCCCGGAAGCTCTTTAGCCTCTTTGACCTTATCAGAAATATCCTTTCCTTCTTTTCTTAGCCTGTTTATCTCTCCTGTTATGAGGTTTCTCTTGTGCCTTAGCTCCTGGTTCAGCTGGAGAAGCGCCCTGTATTTGTTGTCTTTTATTATTATCTCATCTACCCAGCTAATCTTTTCTGTGTCCTGCCTTTTTTCCATGTCTTTCTTTACTATAGAAGGATTTTCCTTTACAAACCTTATGTCAAGCATATCTGCATAGGTTCTATATTTCTATTTAAAAGTTTTGATTGTGAAGAAAAAAAAGCTGTGTTTCAGGCAGCTTTTGTCTTTTTGGCTAATCTGAAAGATGATACACATACCCACAGCGCAGTGAACGGTATCGTAATCAATATCCCTACACGGGTCAGGCCGCCTATAGAACTGATCACCGCTGTAAGTACAAACAGCATGACAGAGAATGCAAAGTTTTCTTTTCCTATGGCAAAGCTTCTCTTGAGTGAATCAATGGGGCCTTTGTCTTCAAGCAGGGATACTGCTACGGCATACTGGAAAAGCACGATAAGCAGGAGGCCGGGTATTACAAGAAGGATCAGGCCTAAGAGAATTGCAAGAAAAGCCAGGATGAACAGCCCCCAACTCCTAAAGAAATAGCTGAAGCCATGGAACAGGTCAGAGACCTTTATCTTTTTTCCCTTCATCAGCTGTATGCACATGAAGTATATCCCGAAGATCAATGGGGGTATGGTTACTATGAAGATCATGCAGAGGATAGCTGTTATCGTTGCGAGGGTAAGGACTACATATTGTTTCTTGAAGAACCTTAGGGTTTGCTTAAACGTGTCATTTATC
>JAHWIN010000064.1 GCA_019322475.1 Candidatus Woesearchaeota archaeon | reverse complement strand
GACTTCAGCAGCATTATCTATAGTTGGCGGCTGGCCTGCTGCTGTTCTTGCAGCTTCTTGTGAAGGGCCAATTCCTGCTCCTTGCGCCTCTTCTCCAGGAGCTTTTGTCTGTCCTGGAGGTGTCACATGCCCTTTCTTCTTCTTCAAAAACATCAGTAAGAGTATAAGTATGATTAACCCCCCTAAGCCAAGCCCACCTTTCCCAAGATTGCCCATATTAAGCCATCCCTCATCCACGCCTCCAGCAGGTGGCGGAGGTTGAGCAGCTGGCGGTTGAGCCTGCCCTGGATCTACTATAGGCGGACCTGGCTCTACCCTATCTCCCGCCCCTACATCCTCAAACCAATCCCCTATCCCTCCAAAGCTTTCCAGGGGCCTTCCCTGCCCTACAAGATACCAAAACAGCCATAGAAGCAAAAGCGTGAGGAGCAGCGCAAGCAAAAATGCCCAGAACTTCTTCTTTCCAAGAAGTTTTGAAAGCAGGGAATAAAGTATATAGAAGCCAAGGAACCCCAGCAAAAACCATGCTATATACTTCAGGTTGATCCAGTCAAACCTTGTGCTCACAACTATTATAAAAGAAGAGAGCAGCGCAATGGTGAATGCAAAGACCATGTGCGGCCTTGAAAGCTTGTCACCGAAGAACTTCTTTCCGGAAGGGCTTTTCATCCCTATCATATACACTGAAAAGAACATGAAAAAGAACACTACAAAGGCCAAAGTCTTTTCATAATCCCTCCACCCTCCGCTGAAGAAATCCTCTAGAGGACCCAGCCCTGCCCTGAAAACATCGGTCAATGCAGCATTCGCTCCAAAGGATATAAGTACTGCTAGGAGAACAGCCAATATGATTATCCTTGCCTGCTTTTTCATCTCACAGCCCTCTTTATCACAGATAATACAAGCTCCTCTCCAAAAAGCACATTCCCTTTCCTTAAGATGGCTGATGCCTCGCTTTCATCATCCCTCAGGTCCCCGATAAGCTCCTCTTCCTTCCTGCATATGGCCTTGATGCCCTTAAAGCTGGTGTAGCATATGTCCTTTGCCTTTTCCTTATCGTTTGCTACGACCAGGATATTTTTTCCGTCAAAGGCAGCAGCCCTGCCTGCCTCCTTCAGTTCATCCATATCCATATCCTTAATCTCAAAATGCCTCAACAAGCTGAAAGCGGCAAGATGGAAGGCTGCCTTGTCGTCAAGATTAACCTCATAGAAAAGCCCTGTCCCCAGCTTCTCAGCCCTAACTATCCTATTGCCTTCAAGCTTCTTGAGCGCAGCATGCGCTCCTGCAGCCGTAATCCCTATCTTAGAAGCGACGTTCCTTATAGTAAATCTCTTAGAGAAGTTTCTAATCAAAAACCCGATTACATTAAACTCGTTCTTGCTTAATGATATCATTCTTAAAAATATCTAATATTTATCAATAATTTATTTACTTATATTTAAATATTTCTATTACAAAGTAAATAAATATAAAACAAAAATCTAAAAATATCAAATTAATATAAAATAAAAAGATGTATTAATTCAAAAATAATAAACAAGTGTTAAGAAAAATCTACCATTCACTTGACAAACTCGACATTATGCTTATCCTCAAATTTCCCATCCCCTGTAAGAAACCTGATTCCCAGCTCCAGGGCAAGGGCATATCCTATACAATCAACATAGCTGACTTTTTCTTTCCTATGCTCCAGTTTAAACTGCATCCCGAACCTGATGCTGCTGTAAGAGACAGGAACCACAAATTTAGAGTACAGCCTAAGGTACCTATCCGCAGTTTCTTTATCGTAATCATGCAGAAAATGATAATAGAGCTCAACAAGGTTAAACCTTGTAGTTATCAGTATATGGCCCATATAAGGCTTGTAGTTCGTGTTGCCACCTAGTATCTCAATCAGGGCATAGGTGTCTGCCAGAAATATCTTTGTTTCAGTCATATCCCTCATCAATCTCATCCATGGCTTCCTGGGCAGGTTTCTTCAGTTTCAAAGACCCGAACGATCTCTTTAGGGCATCCATGTCTGAGCCTATTATCAGAAACCTGGCTTTCCTTTTTGGGCAGATATGCTCTTTTTTTATTATATCCTTTGGTATGGTTATGCCTACTGAATTACCCCATTGTTTAGGAACAGCTTCAAATACCTGCATCTTGGATGATATGTATAATCTAATTATATATAAACTTTTCTTTTTTGAAAGATAAAGAAGGTTTTATTTCCCAAGATCATCAGGCATAGACTGGTTCTGTCTCCATACCTTCAAACCTCTTAAGAAGAGTATCAACCTTAGGCCTTATATCTTTATAGATCCTCATTATCACATCAGTCATGGAGTCCATCTTTTCGACAAGCTTATTGTTCTTGTCAACCGAATAGTTCATCTTCCTCATTATGCTTTCAGCTTTCCTGTACACAAGCAAGATCTTGTCCCACATCCCTTCCTTCTCTGACCTGGCAAGATTGGACTGCTCTACAAGCTGCATTATGACCTTAGGGGTAAATACATTTTCAGGCCTTCTTTCCTCTGCCATCTTCATGACCCGGCTCAGCCAGTTATCCCTCTCTGACTCCTTTCGTAAGCCCGCAACCATCCTGCTTATAGCTGATATGTAAGGCCTATATTCCCTCTCTAATGCAGTTTTTTCCTCTTTCCCCGCAGCAATAACCCCCTGGATTATCATGAATTCCCTTATCTCGCTTTCAAAAGGCTTCATCTCTCTTTCTATCGTCCTTTTCAGCCTTTCCCTTGCCCTGATTATGCGTTCTTTCCTTAGGACCATGGCCTCTATTACCTTTTCCAGGATCACCCCTTGTTGTTCTTCTATCTTCTCTGCCATGATTTTCTTGAATTTCCACACAGCAGACTGAAGATATCTTCCGCTCTTGACAGGAGGATAGATCTGATCAAAAAGATTCTTCCAAAGTACCAGGCTCCTCTTAGCATGTGTTATCTTTTTTTCAGTTCTTTCAAAGTATTCTGCAATATCATTGAACCCTGCTTTCTTAAAGTCGGTTATTATCCCTTCGATATTCTTAAAGGTACTCCAGAAGTCACTCCAGTTTCCGGATTTCCATGCACTGTTGACCACATTATTCTGGTTCTCGATCATCTCCATAACATTTTTAAAATTGACCAGTTTTCTTGCCTCAGTACTCTTGACGATTGATTCTGCAAAAGCAGGCTCCATATAGATTTTCAGTTCATTCCCTATGTTAACAAGCCAGCCCTCCATGTTCTTGATAGTCTCACTATCAACCCTCATCCCATTAATCACCCCTGCCAGCCTCTTAAGGTATGCTGACTCATCCTGCAAAAGCCTGATTTTCCCGCTCTTTAAGTTTTTCAAGTTCATATCTGACAATGCCACTTTCCTTGCCTTTGCCTGATCCAGGGCCTTAATGACATCATCATAGTACTTAATACGCAAAGCCCACCTTCCTTTTTCACTAAGCAGCTTCTCAACATTCTCTTTCCAGGCCATGACCATGTCTAAGAATCTCATCTTTTCCCTGATCCTAATATTTTCCTGTAGGTTAGCCTGTTGTTCCCGTAAAACCTGTTCAGGCTCTACCGTTTTAGGCTTAAAGAAAGGCAGCTTCATCATGAGCCACCTCCGCCCGCCTGGTATCTTGGGTCTTTTATTCCTAAGTTGTTCAATATCGTCTTCAGGCCTTCTTCATCATATTTCATGGCTTTCTCTAATTTATTAGCCATCTTATATGTTAGGCCCCTGATAGAATCCAATGCAGGGTATGTGTCTGCATCAGGAGCATGATTGTCTTCCTTATCATTCATGACATCCCAGGTCCTTGTCAAAGGAAGTGCAGGCGGTATTTGAGGTGGACGACCAGCTGCCCCCCATAATAGTTTCCCTCTCCAGGTATAATCCTTTTTTTCTTCGTTGTGCTTTCCGATTGCACAATTAGGATCAACCTTTTCAGGATCCCCACCAACTACTCTCCAGATGGGATAAAGCTTTGAAACAGCATTTTTTATCAAACCAGTATTTGGTCCATTTATTATAGCGTCAAGCACATTTGTATCAAGTGTAAGGGGGTTAATGATTGAAGGATTTACATCCCTAGGAGGATTTCCTGGAATAGCAACTTGTCCATCCCAGATCGCTCTTCTATCACTATCATAAGCAGCGCCCCTTAGGTTCAACTCCCTCCATTCCCTGACTAGATCCTTGATCTCAGATATCAGGTTATCTTTATGTTGCTCTAGCTTTGCTATGTCTGCCTTCTCCTTCTCCAGTTTCCTCTGATAGATTGCAAGCTGTTTTGCATCAGCACTAAATCCATTATAGCATTCCTGTACGCTTTTGCTGTTTGCCTCCAAGACAGGATGTATCCTTCCTAATGTCTTATTCCACATCTCAGGAACAACCCTTTCCTTAAATGCCTTCATGCCGTTCTTCAGCATGCCCCCTTCATTCCATATTACGCTAAGGATCTTTCCTATTATCATGCCCATAAGTATCCTTCCGATAAAATCTATCTGGCCTGCTTGTACCGTAAAGGGGTTTCCAAATTTGCATAACACGCATGATTCTTTCCCGCCTATCATCTCTGCAACAATATCCATTACCGCCCAATAGAGCCCAAACTGCATCCCCCATGATTTGTTGTTATCAGCATTCTTCTTCATCTCTATATACATCAATATCAGGATGATCCAGTATATCAGTTCAAGCAGGCTGTTGAGGCTGTACCCTCCGCTTGCGATCTGCGCTGCAAGCAGCAATGATAATGCTATCTTTGCCTGAACAGGCAGCTTGTTCTGGTCAGCTGAAAGCAAACGGTTAAAGAGCCAGATGAAAAAGAAGAATGACACTATCAGGATGACCAGGTTAGGATTAGCCTTGGTAAGCACAAATATTCCCCTGGGAGGGCTGAACAGATAGTTCTTCCCAGTGCTCCACCAGTTAGTTTCCCATAAGTAGACAGGCTTCCCGCCTACATTGCCTGAAGGAGACCTATAGAGGCTTCCTGCAAAGCCTATGCCTAAAAGCAGCAGCAATATTGTAGCTCCGAACTTAGCCTCCTTCCCCTGAGGCATGTGTTTCTTTGCCAGCGCCTCATAGAGTATAAAGAGTATCAGTGTAAAGATGACAGAATTTACTATAAACTGAGGGTTGATATAGGCAGCATACTTCCCTCTGCTCCATATATACCCGCTTCTTCCATAGGCCCAGGATATGAAGAGAGAGCCTGCCATGATAAGGACATACACTATCTTCTTCTGGTTCTTGTCTTTTATCACGTCCTTGAGCAGGAATATCTGGACCAGGAACAGGATAGAGAAGACGACAAATACGTTCACGATAAATCTGGCTATATTTCCTGCAGGTGAAAGGGCCTCTTCTGCAGCCATAGCTCCTGCTACTGAAACCAGAGCTGCAAATATCCAGATTAGCCTCTTATCTTTCACCTTTTTCCCCCTTTTCTTTCAAAAGCTTGAGAACTGCCTTATCCACAAAGTTCTTTACTGAAGGAAAATCAAACCGATTCTCGCCTTTAGAAATAAATTCCTCTATCCGTTTCTTCAATTCACCGTCTATCTTTACAGGAACGTCCTTCAAGTTACTAATAGTTACTAATAGTTACTATATAAAGGTTTCGCTTTTCACGAAGAGAACTCAGGTTTCATGGCCACGATTCAAAAGGGCTGTAGTTACCAATAGTTATCAAAAGTTACTAAAAGTTACTTTATATTTAAATCTTTTTGTTTCTGAAGCAAAGTGGAGCCTAAAGCATCAAAGAAGAATCAGAACATCTCAGGAATATGTTATCCGTTAGGAGCTGGTGCCGAAGCTGGTGTGCTGCCGCCGCTAAAAAACCCCAGCACAGAAGAAACAAGGTTATCTAAAAAATAAAGCCCGTTCAGCGCCCCTGAAACAACAGGCTTTACAACATTCTTTACAGCCGGCTCTAAAACATTCTTATATGCAAATTCGCCAGCCTTATATCCACCATAAAGCCCTAAGGCACCTAAACCGACAGCTGAGCTAAATCCCAAAAATGAAGAGGTATAATAAGAAAGCTTAAGATAATCCATAGCAGCATGAGTGACTAAGGGAGCAAGATATTTGCCATAGCTTAATCCTGCATAACCAACTAATCCTCCTGAACCCAGGCCTATAATATTTTCCAGGCTGCTAGTTTTGTTTTCTGCCATGTTTAACTATTTCAAAGCATTTATATTTAGGTAAGACGGATTATTTTCTCTTCGGAATAATGTCAATAATCTGCCATCTACTTTTAATAATGCATACTGGTGAGACTTACCCTTTAATTCCACACGAAATATGGAGGGCAACTGTCCATCCATAAAATCTGGATGATACTTGCCAAATGAACCTAAAATGATAGAAGGATCCTTATGGTTACCAATATAATGCTTCAATGCGCCACCCCCTTTATCTCTTTCCCAAAACCTTGGAGGCTGATCTTCTAAAAAAGATTCTTTAGTTTTAAAATCACCCCTCCATGTTACTTTTTTTTGTTTTGTATCATAACAAATCTCTAATGATTTTTCTGGGTTATAGGTGAATTTTCCAGATAACTCTCTCTTTTTTGAAGAAGTTCTATCAGTAAGATTTAGTGTGTCCATATTCCCTTTTTCATTAAGGATGATTGTAAGTGATCGGTCTTTTGAAAGAAGAGTAATTTCATTTCCGTTGAATTTAAATTTTGAATTAACTATGGGAGGATAACTCTCTTTCATGATTGTATCCTTACTAGTCGGATAGGCATTCACATTCACTTCATTTTTTTCATAAGTGAATTCCTGCATGTAACCCAGACGGATTAAGGATTCATCAATGCTTCCATTCTTATAAACATTTTTTAATGTATCTCCCATCTTATATGGCTTATAAGATTCAGGATCAGGATCAGAACTTATAAATGATGTTTTAATATATGTAACTCTCCCTTTACAATCATACTCAAACTTATGCAGCTTAAAAGATGTTCTGGCATCATTCCCATGAGACTCTTCAATTATTGATTCTATCCTACCATTCGAATCATACAAAGAGGTTAAAAGAAGCATGATGCTGCTGTTATCACGATGGGTATCGCGATGGGTTAAAGTAAACCGGATATTATTTTCAGTCTTTTTACCTGGCTTGACATATGAAGCAAGTATCGCTTCAGTTGAGCTGCCAAATAATTCCCTGATCAATGGAGAAAAACCCGGATGATTGAATCTTCCGCCTAATATAACCTGTTGGATAATCTTTTCTGGCGGACTAAGAAGCTTTGTTTTTGTCATTATCAGTTATTGTAGTATGTTGTGCTTTGCCCTAAAATTGGATTAGGATTAGCTGATATAAAGGACTCTCACATCCCCATCCCAGGAGGCATCCCGCCGGGTGGCATTCCAGGAGGCATCTCAGGCCCTTTTCCAGACCCGCTTCCTGCGATAACATCATCTATCCTCAATATCATGACTGCCACCTCTGAAGCCGAGCTTACAGCCTGTGTCTTTATCTTCAAAGGCTCTATTATGCCCTTCTTGAAAGCGTCTATGGGCTTTCCCTTGAAGACATCTATGCCTGCCCATTTCTCTCCCTTGTCATGGGCTGCCTTAAGCTCTGTTAAGACGTCGATAGGGTCTATTCCTGCGTTCTCTGCAAGTGTCCTGGGTATTATCTCTACAGAGCTTGCAAAGGCCTGCACCGCCAATTGTTCTCTTCCGCTCAGGCTGTCAGCATATTTCCTAAGCTGCTTTGCCAGCTCAACCTCTGGGGCGCCTGCTCCTCCGACTATCTTGCCGTTCTTAAGGCTTGCAGCGACATCTCCCAGGGCATCCTCCATCGCCCTCTTTACCTCATCGACGACATGCTCTGTCCCGCCTCTTATAAGTATTGTAACCGATTTTGGGTTCTTGCAGTTCTTTATGTAGGTCATCTCCTCGTCTCCTACCTTTACCTCCTCAACGATCCCTGCAGATCCCAGGTCATCCTTGCTTAAGTCGTCAAGGTTAGACACTATCTTTCCGCCTGTTGCCCTTGACAATGCCTTCATGTCGCTCTGTTTTGCCCTTCTCACAGCATAGATCCCTTTCTTTGCAAGGAAATGCTGGGCCATGTCATCTATGCCTTTCTGGCATATCACCACATTTGCCCCTGAAGAGCTTATCTTCTCCACCTTGTCCCTAAGCATCTTCTCTTCCTGGTCGATAAAAGCCTGCATCTGTGCAGGGTCTGTTATCTGTATCTTAGCATCTATCTCTGTGTTCTTTATCTCGACTGCAGAATCCACCAGCGCTATCTTGGCGTTCTTTATCATCCTTGGCATCCCTGAATGAACCCTTTCCTTGTCAAGCACTATCCCCTCTACAAGTTCGCTGTCCTCAACAGAAGCGCCAACTTTTTTCTCAAGCTTGATGTTGTCATTGTCTATTATCTTGTTTCCGTTCTCTTCCTCTATGACAGACCTCACAGCCTCAACAGCGATAAGGCTCAGCTTCTCCTTTGAGCTTTCAGCCCCCTTTCCGGTCATGGCTGTCATGGCTATCTTCTTCAGGACATCTGTGTCTTTTTCAGAAACATCCTCTGCTATGTCATTAAGGATTGACTGGGCCTTGGCCTCAGCCAGCCTGTATCCCTTTGCTACGATAGTGGGATGCACCTCCTGGTCAAGAAGCGCTTCAGCGTTCTTAAGAAGCTCTCCTGCAAGGACAACAGCAGTTGTAGTGCCGTCCCCTACCTCATCCTCCTGTGTCTTAGCCACCTCGACTATCATCTTTGCAGAAGGATGCTCAATCTGCATCTCTTCAAGTATAGTAACTCCGTCATTGGTGACAGTTACGTCACCCATAGAATCGACTATCATCTTGTCCATGCCCTTAGGCCCCAAAGTGGTCCTTACTGTCTCTGCAACCAGCTTGGCTGCCATTATGTTTGTCCTCTGGGCATTCTTGCCTGTGCTTCTCTGTGTGCCTTCCGGCAGTATAAATATAGGCTGTATCTCTTTGCTCATGTTATCACCCTCCAAGTTTTAGCTAAAATAAGCGAAAATGATGAATAAGCAGTACTATTTAAAGGTTACGGTTTTTTG
>JAHWIN010000063.1 GCA_019322475.1 Candidatus Woesearchaeota archaeon | reverse complement strand
TCAGGGTCGTTGAAGCATGTTGCAATCTTTTCTATATCGTTGCCTGAGCAGCCCCTTGCATCAGAGATGCAGCTGTCTGTTGCTTCATCGCATCTTTCGTTTACAGTGCAGAACTCGTTGTCTGAGCAGTCTACCTGTGTTCCTGGCTGGCAGTTGGTTATGGCGTCACAGGTCTCTATCCCGTCGCAGAATAAACCGTTATCACAGTAAGAATCGTTGATAGCGAACTGGCAGTCGTCTATTGCGTCGCATGTATCCTTGGTGCATCCTACATTGTCGTTGCAGTTGGCATCAGAAGGGGTGAACTGGCAGTCCTTTACGGAGTCACACGTATCATCAGTGCATCCAACACCATCATCACAGTTAGCGTCATCTGCTGTGTTGTCGCAGCTGTCTGTAGCCTCGTTGCAGGTGTCGTCTGTGCATGCTATATTATCGTTGCAGTCAGGCTTTGCTCCTGCCATGCACTGTGCACCGCTGCATGTCTCTATGCCGTCACAGAACAAGCCGTTATTGCATTCCTCAGTTATTGAATCGCAGTTATAGGTTACAGGGTTGCAGTAGCTGTCTACCCTTATGCTGCCGTCGCATGTATCAGGGCACAGGCTGTCATCTGCATCAATATTATCGATGACGCATAGCGCTTCACTATCCTCCTCTATGCATGTCCATTCCATAACTCCGCAGTCGTCCATTATGCCGTTCTTCTGGTCGCAGTCTTCAGCCTCTGAAGTTTCTGTTTCGCATATGTAGTTCACGCATCTGCCTTCATCGTGCATCCTGATGTCAAATGAGCAGTAATCCCTGTCTAAGCTGTTGCAGTCATCATCTTTCTGGCACTCAGTGCATCTTGCATCATTATAAGATATTACAGGGATGGCGCAGGAATTCTGTTCGCACTCACAGCTGCTAAGACAGTCATTAGAAGCATCTGCATAATCATGATAATCGTCATCGACGCAGCCGTCAAGATGGTCGCAGTCTGTAGCAGAACAGGGGTTATCGTCGTCGCATTCTGCTTCGCAGTCATCGAAATTGCAGGTATGATCTATTGATGCTATGGATGTTGTGCAATGGTCTGCATCCTCATCGCAGATTGAAGTAAAAGCATCCAAAGAATCCCATGTAAAAGGGTTGTTATCAGGGTCGTTGAAGCATGTTGCAATCTCAGGCAGGTCATTCAAAGAGCAGTCTCTTGCATCAGAGATGCAGCTGTCTGTTGCTTCATCGCATCTTTCGTTTACAGTGCAGAACTTGCCGTCATCACAATCCATTTCCTGCCCGCCGCCGCATATTCCTGCCTGGCAGGTTTCGCCAGTATTACAGAATAGGTCGTCATCACAGTCAACCCCTTCGTTGATTGGCTGGGTTTCGCAGTTATCCACACCATCATTATCATTGCACACCCCTTGGTTGCATTGGTCGTCAAGATAAGAGCAGTCAATATCATCAGGGTCTGTGCAGCTTCCTATGCCCAGGCATTCCTCTTCCCCGTTACAATAAAACCCATCATCACAGTCCGAATCCTGTGTTTCATCATAAGCCTCATTCCCGTCTGCATCGCATATTATGCAGATTCCTACGTCAATCCCTTCAGTATCGCAATCAGACCACTGCCATGCTGCAATACAAACCCTGTTTCCCTGGCAGTTTCCAGAGCCGCAAGCCTGGCTCAGTGGCTCATCGATTGAATCATCAGACTCATCAACTGCATCATCACAATCGTTATCAATACCGTCGCATATCTCCTCTGCTCCGGGATTGACATAAGGGTCATTATCATCACAATCCTCAGGAACCTTATACCCGTCACCGTCCTTATCCGGATTGACAACCTCTACAGTCCCTGCAAAAAGAGTCTGCTCCATTGAATTGGAAAGGTCGCAGGAGCAGTCAATGACCTCTGTCTTGACAGTTATATCATAGGTCCCCTCAGCTCCAGGAATCCACTCAAAAGAAAAGTCCTTATCAGAAGAGATAAGTATTTCATCCTCTATCTGCCCTATCTCAACACCGTTTGCATAAAAAGTGACCCTTGTATCAGAGGAATAATGTGTCTTGATATTATCAGGTATGGCTGCTGTTTCAGGAACACTGAATGGGTAATCAAATGCGCTCTGGACATTTGCAGTTATTTTTACTGATTCATCAATTTCTATATCATTACCTGACAGGCCGGCAGAATTGATGACGGCACGGCAGTTCCTATTTTCAAGATCTACTGTATGGCCATAAGTTCCTACAACAGGACCCCAAATAGAAAGCCTAAGGATATTGGGCCAATAACAATCCAGATAATTATATTCCATATAATAATCCTTATTAGACTCAGCAGCTGTACCTACAAGCCTATAATCATTTCGGGTGGTTCCTGTATGTGATTCTGTATAATAATTTATAGGTTCACATGAAGGGTCAACACACTTATAGACATAAGTATTGAAATCGCCAATATTTGAGTTAACTCTTATATTAACATCATAAGCGAGAACAGATAAAGAAGATAAAACAAAAAAAGCAGCAAAAAACAAGAGTAATTTCACGATTTTCATTTTAGTGTGGTACTATCGGCCCCCCTTCTATATCTATGCCTCCACCCTCCCCTGGAATGATAGGTACGCTAACTGGAACCTTGGAAGAAGCTGCTCCGCCAGAACTAAAAAGGTCTGAAATAAAATAACCCCATGTTGCAGTTTTAATGACAGCCAAAGAAGGTTCTGTAAGTCTTTTCCTTAGATTAACCTTGCTTAACTCATCCATGTGAAAAGGGTAAAGTACCCTTTCATAAGTATCCTTCTCAATATTTTTGCCACCCGTCCATCCTTTCATTTGATTCCTATAGAAAATCCAAGCACCCAAGAAAATTTCCTGGTCGCATAGGTCTCCCGCAGATATGTAAGCTGCAAAAGCACGGGCACTCGCTTCTGCTAAACTACTATATGCTTTACCAAATTCACAATTTTGCATAAAACCCACATATTTTCCAAAAGAAGACAAAGCACCCCCATATTCTTTCCAGGCTAATGTTTTATTGGTCCTATGGAGCAAGACCTCAAGAAAAGACTTTTGCACCTTATCACTATAAAGCTTCCCTGACAGAGCATAATCTATAGCTTTTCGCATATATTTGAGTTTCTCCAGATTAGCAGACTCAATATTTCTGTCATAATCCGAGATCATATCCCATGCCTTGTCTATGTCAAATATATTCCTCCCGTTAACGTGCGACCATAGATTATTTTCAAAAATATAGTCTCTGGTTTTTTCTTCAAGATCATTTAGTTGAAGCTCATTTTCTTTTTGGTAGGTTTTTCTGACATTAGGTGATCCCATATGATCAAGAAGGTAACCTATCTCATAACCTGGAAGAGATGAAGTAAAAGCGGACTTAAATTTGTTATATGTCCAAGTAAACATCCGGGTAAGTAATCCTTTATTAGGATTATATTCTTGCTTAAGGTGATAATCATCGATTAATGCCTGCCTAGCATCATTGCGTTCAGTTTGATGTCTTCTCCACTGTTCAGGATTAGATTTGATACTATTCCCAGTGGATTTGATTATTTTTTTTAATGATTTCCCTAAATCAGGATTATTTGCCCTTTCCCCCACAACACTAAAAAGAGCAGTTATATATGCTGGACTTGGTGATGAGGGCGATGATGAAGGAGAACTAAGAGCTGCATAGGGATTTTTCAGTGAGGAAAGTGATCCATAGCCGCGCAAAGTTCTTAATGATCTAACAAGTCGGTCACACCTATCATCCCTCTCCCTTGAACCCATATCATCCTCGTACGCTTCTGAAACCTGCCTATAAAACCTTCTATAGAGCTGGTCAATCATAGCGTGGGTGTTAGTGTCCAAATAGGCTGGGTCTTTCACTCTAGAATCTCCCTTTTCAGAACGAGAAAAAACAAGCTTAACAAACCTCTCCTCAAATATAGAAATGATATCATAAGGATGTTTCATATAAGGGTCTATGCCTTGAGGAGGGGATGGAGGTTCTGTTTCAAGGTGTTTAGATTCCTGTAGTTCAAATTGATGGTTATAGAGTCCTATCGGATCCGAATAGCCAGAATCAGGATAAAATATTCTAGGGTTGTCTGGACAAGGAGGGGTAGTGCAGGAGCATATTCCCTCCAAAGAACGGGTATATTTTGGATGTGGCTTTACCCGATTTGTGTGTGAACAAGAGGTAATAATCAATGTTGTAAGTAAGACTACCGAAGATAAGAATACTTGAAGAGGGACAGTAAAATCTCCTGCTAAACCCCTCCTATCCAGATTACCTTCATCAACAACCATAATATCCCCCAAACACTTTAATACCCCCAGGTAAATCACCAGCATATTTAAACCTTTTGATATTTTTACTATTAAAAAATAGTTAATAACCTATATTCCTAAGTGATAGTTTTCAAAAGCCAAAGCCAAAGATTCAAAAGTATTTTAAAATCACCTCCTGTCCTAAAAGCATGGTTTCCATCATAGGGGCAGGCCCTGCCGGCTGCTACACAGCTTCATTGCTGGCAGAGGCAGGAAAAGATGTCCAGCTCTTTGAAGAGCATAAAGAAATAGGCTCGCCTGTCCGTTGCACAGGATTGGTTACCAGCTCTATCAAAGAGGTGCTGAAGCCAAAAGAAAGCTCTATAATGAACAGGATAAGTGATGTAAGGATAATCTCCAAAAACACCTCCCTGGACCTGAAGCTGAAGGAAAAGAACCTTGTCCTGGACAGGAAAAGCTTTGACAATGACCTGGCAGACCTCGCCATAGCTAAAGGAGCAAAGATATTCCTCAACTGCAGGTTCATAGATAACAAAAAAAATCTCATAAAGGTGTCTTACAGCCAAAAAAAAGAAACAATCCTAAAAACAGATTATCTTATAGGTGCAGACGGCCCTTTAAGCAGCGTTGAAAAACGTAATTTCCCTGAAAACAAAAAAAGCTTCATGACAGGCCTGCAGGCGATCGTCAGGCTAAAGAACGATAACTGCATTGAGTTCTACCCTTCCCTTGGAACATTCTCCTGGGTAGTTCCTGAAAACAAGGAAATTTGCAGGATAGGATCAGCCTCTTACACAAACCCTAAATACGCTTTCAAAGAGCTCCTCAAGCTAAAAAGCATAGAAAACAAAAGCATAATAGAAAAACAGGGGGGATTGATACCCCTATATGATCCTAAGCTAAAGACAAAAAAAGATAATGTCTTTCTTGTAGGGGACGCTGCATCGCAGGTAAAAGCGACAACCGGAGGAGGCATAATACAGGGCCTGAAAGCAGCAGGATCCCTTGCCAGTTCCATCATAAAACAAAAGGATTACGAAAAAGGGTGGAAAAAAGAGATAGGAAAAGGCCTCTGGCTCCACCTAAAGATGAGAAGCATCATGGATAAGTTCAAAGATGATGACTGGAATCACCTGATAGAGACATTCAAAAAAGACAAGCCAAAAGATATAATAGAAAGCTTCGACAGGGACCACCCCACTAAGCTGATGTCAAAGCTTGTCTTAAATGAGCCAAGGCTGCTATGCTTCCTGAAATTCCTGTTCTAGTTCATAGCCCTTAGCAAAATAATAAGATTTAAATATAATTACTACTTACTAATGCAAAATGGGAAGTTATAATGAAAATAATCACAACGAATATCGGTCAACCGTTGATTTTGGAGATGGCTTTATAGCAGGTGCACGTTCTTTCGTAAAAAAAACTACCCTTAGAACCTTAATTAGGGAGCCAGATATGGCAGATAAAGAGGTTATTGGATACATAAGTCAAATTAAAGGTATATTTGAAATCCTCTACGAACCTGGTAGATTAAGTGAACATCAAAAGAAAATTTATATAAAAAGAAGTAAAAAAGTTTTTGGAGAGATAAGTGAGTTAGTTCAAGAAAGGGAAGATGAGAGTCTTCCTACAAAATTAAGAGAAAAATTAGATACAGCACATCAAAAAAATAATGAGCTCCGTGAAACTGTCAAAAGGATAGCTAGGATAGATATTGGCGCAACCTAAAATTTCCCAAATAGAAACCTTTTTATTTGATATACCATTTTCTAAGCTTCTCAGGTGGTCTCATGGATTTTGACGATAACAGCGAAGATGAAGAGATAAATATAGACTTCTCTAAGATAAAGAGCTTCTTTAAGAGGAAGAAAAAAGCTCCTGAAGAGAAAGCTGCAGAAGAAAGGCCCAAGAACCAGGAAAGCCCAAAGGAAACTGCAGCAGAATATCAGGAAATCCAAAAAAAAGAAGATATAGCTGCTGATTCTAAAGAGCCTGATCATAAGGCTGAAGAAGACAAGATGGATGTTCAGCCGGCAGTAAAGCCCGAAGAGCATGATGAAGACGAGATAAGCATAGACTTCAGCAGGATCAAGAATCTGTTTAAAGGAAAGAAAGAAAAGCAGGAACCAGAAAAAGAAAGTAAGGATGAAACGCCGAAAGATGATGAAGAGATAAGCATTGATTTTGGAAAGGTAAAGGGTTTCTTCAAAGGCTTGAAGAGCAGCATGAAAGGGGATGAGTCTGACGAAGAGGTCTCTCTTGACATAAAAAAAGCGGTAAGTTTCTTCAATTCCCATAAGAAAGTTATCATCCCCTCATTATTGATTATCATTTCCCTGTTCTTCTGCATATTCCTAAGGGCTCAGCCAGCCTACCTTCCGCCTACAGAAAATTGGGCAAGAAGCTCTGTTCATAATCATGTAAGGTCAGAGATAAAGTCTCAGATTGACCAGCAATACCCTAATCTTCCTGAAGCCAACAAAAACTCTATCGTAGAGGCTGAATTTGAAAAGGTCCTCAGTGAACAGAAAACCCAGATAGAACAGCAGATCGAAGGGACATCAAACTACTTTAAGAGCAGGATGCAGGATGAAGACGGCCAGACATATCTTCTGGCCATAGACCCTTACTTCTGGATGAGGCACGCTAACAACGTGATAGAAAACGGCCATCCAGGGGATGAGCTTAGGGATGGAGAACCTTATGACACCCACATGTATGCTCCTATAGGCAGGTATGTCCCTAAAGACATGTTCCATGCATACTTTGAAGCATACCTTTACAGGTTCCTCAGGTTCTTCAAAAGAGACCTCAGCCTCATGGCATTAGCCTTTTATCTTCCTATAATATTATCTGCGCTGTGCATCTTCCCTGCTTTCTTCATTGGAAAAAGGCTGGCAGGAAACTTCGGGGGTTTTATATCCTCATTTATGATAGCCGTCCATCCGGCATTCCTGACACGGACTGCAGGAGGATTTGCAGACACAGATGCGTATAATGTCCTTCTTCCTTTGGTAATAACCTGGCTTTTCCTTGAAGCGTTTGAAGCAAAGGACAAAAAAAAGATGATTATCTGCTCTGTATTGTCTGGATTCTTTGTAGGCCTTTTCAGCTTCGCATGGGGTGGCTGGTTCTATATATTTGATTTCATACTGCTGTCATCCGCTATCTATATGGCCTTCTTCATAGCCATAAACAGGGAAGAGCTGAAAGACATAGGAAAATTTCTGAAAAAGCCAAGCTTCAGGAACATACTGTCTTTATTGTCGATATTCATAGCCTCCTCTGCATTCTTTACCATAATATTCTCTGACTTCAAAAACTTCATAGGTGCTTTCCTAAGGGGCCCTCTTGCATTTGCAAACCTGAAGCAGGTCGCTATAACTACCATCTGGCCTAATGTTTACACTACAGTTGCAGAACAGAATCCTGCTTCCTTAAACTCAGTCATATCTCAGATAGGAGTGGGAAGCGCCCTTCTTTTCCTGATAGGCCTGACAGGCATAGCCTTGACCATGCTTAAGAAAGGCACCAAAAAAGTATCTGACTTGTGGTTCGCTATAGGGGCTGTAATATGGTTCATAATCATACTTGGGATAAAGCCTCAAAATCTAACAGTATTTTTAGGCCTCATAAGCCTCCCTATAATAGTAAAGCTTGCGATGATAATAAGGGAAAAGGATTTCTCAGTGGACATAAAGGCTGCTATCCTGCTTATCCTGTGGTTTATCGCTACCATATATGCAAGCGTAAAAGGCGTAAGATTCACCCTTCTGGCAGTCCCTGCATTCGCCATAGCCTTTGGCGTAGCATTAGGCATAACGTTCAATTACCTGCATGTCCTGGTAACAAAAGGCCTTAAGATAAATAAGCACCTCTCAAAAGCAACAGTTATAGTTTTATTATGCATCCTGTTATTGGGGCCCTACAGGTCAGGAAAGGCTACAGCTAAGAATGAGATTCCATCTATGAATGATGGATGGTTCAATTCCCTAAAAAAGATTGACATAGAAGCTGAGCCTGATGCCATAATAAACTCATGGTGGGATTTCGGCCACTGGTTTAAGATGATAGGCAACAGGGCAGTTTCGTTCGATGGAACATCCCAAAATTCTCCCAATGCCCACTGGATAGGCTCCACCCTGCTTTCAAATGATGAGGCTTATGCTGTAGGCACATTAAGGATGGTTGACTGCGGCCAGAACAAGGCATTTGAAGCTTTAAACGGGGTCATAGGGGATGAAGCAAAATCTATAGAGATACTGCATAAGGCAGTCAGGCTGGACAGGGAAAATTCAAAAGAGCTCCTTTTGGAAGAGGGCCTGAGCGAGGAAGAAAATGAAGAAGTCCTGAGATACTCCCACTGCAATCCTCCTGAAGATTACTTTATAACCTCCTATGACATGATAGGAAAATCAGGGGTATGGGCTCATTTCGGATCATGGAATTTTGACAGGTCACTTATATACAATACATTAAAAAAGAAAGAATACAAAAATGACCTGGAAAAAAGTGTTTCATTCCTGCAGGACAGGTTCAACTACTCTTTGGAAAAAGCCGAAAACATATATTATGATATCCAGGCTATAAGCAATGACGCAGAAGCAAATTCTTGGATAGCCCCATGGCCGTCATATGGAGGCTATGCAGGATGCAGGCCTGTAAAAGACAATAAGACCAGCTGTGATGTGGGCCAGGGAGCAGTTGTAGAGATTGACCTGGAAACCCTGCAATCAGATATCCAGACATCGAACGGAGTGATGCACCCTAACTCAGTCGTCCTCCCGGTAAGTGATGGAACATATAGGAAAAGGAAATTTAACGATACGATAGGGATAAGCCTTGTTCTCATCCCCCAGGGAGAAAGCTCCTACAGGGCATTGATGCTGCAGCCAGAGCTTGAGATGTCAATGTTCACCATCATGTTTTACCTGAACGGCCATGGCCTTAATTACTTTGAAAAGTTCAGTGACGTGACAGATATAACTGGAGGAAGGATCATTGTCTGGAAGGTTGACTGGGAAGGCAGTTCCACAAACCTTCTTGAATATTACCAGCCAAAGCCGGTTCCGGAAGAAGATATGGAGGGGGAGATCGAAGAGAAATCTAACGCTTCAGTAAAAGAAAAAACAGGTGACATCCTTGAAGAAGAAGAAGAAGAAGAAGAAGAAGAAGAAGAAGAAGAAGAAGAAGCGACAGAAAACTCCAGCCCGGATATAAAAGAACCACAAAACTCGGATATAGAAGACACAGATGATTCACAAGATATAAGGGACATGGAAGAAAACGCAATCCCAGATATAGAAGAAAAAATAGAAGATATTTATGGCAGTGAAGATATGGAAGATACGGATGATTCACAAGATATAAATATGACAGATAATTCTAGCCAGTGAATGGAATCGGCTGTTTTTGCTGTTATCCCTGCATATAATGAGGGGATCAGCATCAAAGGTATAGTATCTGAAACCAGGAAATATATCAAAAATATAATATTGGTTGACGACGGCTCAAAGGATGATACAGCTAAAGAGGCTGAAAGCCAGGGCATAAAAGTCCTTAAGCATATCATAAACCTTGGAAAGGGGGCTGCTCTGAAAACAGGCTGTGATTACGCCATAGAAAAAGGGGCAGACAGGATAATAGTGTTAGATGCAGATGCCCAGCACGAGCCTTCAGAGATACCCCGGTTCCTGGAAGAGCTTAATGACGCAGATGTGGTGCTGGGATGCAGGGAATTAGGCCAGGCTATGCCTTTCATCTTAAGATTAGGAAACATCATGATAAACAGGATAACAAAAATATTATATTCTCTTGATCTCCATGATACCCAATGCGGATATAGGGCATTTACAGCAGAAGCATACAGGCAGATAAGGTGGAGATCCTCAAGCTATAGCATGGAATCAGAGATGATAGCTAACATAGGCAAAAAAGGCCTTAAATACAGGGAGATAGGTATAAAGACCATATACAACGATAGGTACAAGGGCACTACAGTGATAGATGGGATAAAAGTGGTCTTTAACATGATATGGTGGAGGTTATCAGGATGACATCAGGAATATTAGGGATACAGATAATCGGGCTTCTTTTCGGAATATTCATGCTGTATTATGTTTTCCTGCAGCATAAAAGGAAAGAGCTGACAATAAAGGAATATTCTTTCTGGACCTGCCTTTGGATAGTGTTCATCCTGCTTACGCTTTTCCCTAACTCCTTAAAGCCGTTTGTAAAATCAATAGGATTCGCAAGGACAATGGACTTCTTTATAGTTTCAGGGTTCATGTTCCTGATAGGAAGCATATTCTACATATACCTCCTGGTAAGGTCAAACCAAAAAAGGCTCGAAGAGATAGTAAGGAAGATAGCCCTTGAAAAGAAATAGTTTTTCAGTTCACAAGATTTATAAGCGGTATCTTCTTTTCAGAAAAGATGGCAGTAAAGCTCATAAGGTTCATCGACAGGGTTATAGGCGCCCCGTTTTGCCTGTTTCTGGGAATTATAAGGCCATTATCAAAAAAAAAGCCTTCAGATAAGATAAGAAAAATCCTGATAATCCAGCTCTGGGGCATAGGAGAGACTATACTTACGATTCCTGCGATAAAAGCCCTAAAAGGAAAATACAACAAAGCAGCCATAGATATACTATGCACCTCAAGAAACAAGGATGTTTACTTTAACTATCCGTTCATCAGAAAGCTGAATATCATAAGGCTAAATCTGTTCTCACTAAAGTGGTTCATGCTGAAAAACTGGAAAAGCTATGATATAGTGATCGATATGGAAGAATACCTGAATATATCCTCAATAATCTCATTCTTCACAGGAAAATACAGGATTGGATATTCCCATGGCCTAAGGTCATTGGCCTACTCTAAAAAAGTAAAGTACAAGAGCAGGCAGCACGCCTCAAAAACATTCTTTGACCTGGTAAAGGAGCTAGGGATCAAAGGATACCCTCAAAAGCTGGAAAGGCTAAATTACACTGAAAAGGACAGGAAGATGGCTGGCTCTATACTGGATGGCCTGGGCCTAAACAGATCACAGATAGTAGGGATAGCCCCGGGAGTTGCAGAATCCTCCAGGTCAAGGATGTGGCCGGAAGAAAGGTTTGCGGAGCTTATTGAAGGGATATGCAAAAAGAAAAAAGATGTAAGTGTTATTCTTACAGGCTCAGATCATGAAAAGAAGCTAAATTCCTCGATAATAAGCCGGATAGCAGATAAAAAGATAAGGAATAGGGTGTTTAACCTTGCAGGCAAATTAAGCTTAAGGCAGCTGTTTTATCTGGCCTCAAGATGCTCTCTATTCATAGGAAACGACTCAGGCCCTATGCATATCGCTGCAGCCATGGGCGTAAAGACCATAGGGTTGTTTGGCCCTAACCTCCCTGTAAGGTTCTCGCCGCTGAACAGAAAAAGTATAGCCCTCTACAAAAAAGTGCCGTGCTCCCCATGCATAAATGTGCATGAAGGAAAGGTTCCGGAATGCCTTTTCCCAAAAGGCACCAAAGATTACCAGAAATGTATGAAAAAGATAAAAGTAAAAGATGTTCTTGATTATGTTTAAGCTTCCTCTCACATATGCTCTAAAGCCTTCTGCATCAAAGGGATTATCGCTTCAGCCTCGTCCTTGAACATCCTTCCGAGCTTTGCAAACTTCCATTCGCCGTCCTGGTTCCTGTTCTCCCTGGAGATCTGCAGCTTCTTCTCTCCCTCATTGTACTGGTGCACTGCAACAGTTATCCTGCTTGTCTCAAACTCCTTTACCTCTGAAAACAACTTTTTGTCTAGATTGGGGTCAAATGCCATTGTATCACCAGGCTTAAGGATTTTTAGGCTGTTTAAAAACTTAACTGAAATGGATGTATTCCCCGTGCGTAAAAAACCCTATCAGCTGTTTTATCCTTGCCAGCTTGGGAAAAAGATCCCTCTCAAGGGAGCTGATATTGTCAAAAAGCTCAAAAACGTCCTTCTTAAAGGCATAGACGCCTGCATTTACAACGTTAGAAGCTGCAGACTTAGGCTTTTCCTGGAAGTCTATGATCAGGTCCCCGTCAACAACAGCGTTGCCGTATCTTGACGGCTTGTCTATGCTCATAAGCCCCATAGTAGCCAGCTTATCAAGCTCGAGATGCTTCTTTATCATCCTCATGAGCCCAAAATTATTATATGTATCGCCCGACATGACTATAAAATCACGCTTAAGCTCGCCCTTGATTGAAAGTAAAGCCTCTGCATTCCCCCTCGCCTCTTTCTGGACCAGCTCTACATCGATAGGAGAATCCTCTATCTCCAAAAGGACCCTGTTGGTCAAAGGGGTGCGCTGTGTAATGACATACGCCTTTTTTATTCCGTTCGAGGCAAAAAGGCCTATCTGCCTTCTGATCAGGGATTTCCCTTTGATCTCCTTAAGAAGGCTCTTCTGGTGCTCCCCTTTGACAAGAAGAACTGCAGTGTCGATAGAGCTTTCCTTAAGCCCCTTTCTAAGAAAATATTCGATAGCCTGGCTTCTTGACCTTATCACAGAGCCGTCAACCCTCGAGTCTATCTCATCAAGCAGGGGCTTGTCAAGTGATATCGCTATCTTTGGCTTTTTCATGGTCTGGATCCCCTAAAGGCAAGTAAAAACCGCCCCAGGATAGATGAAAGTATGAACTGGTAATACTACTATAAAAACCTTTCTGTTGGGCTCACTCGATATTATAAAAGTCGTAAAAGTATCCCAAAAAGATAGCTGTCTGATTGTAGCCGCAAAGCGAAAAGTTTAAATAAGAATACAAACAACCAAAAGTATGAACTATTCATACCACCACAGAGAGGTGTAAAAATGACTTGGCACAAGGAAGTTCCGAAGGTGTGGGGAAAAGAGACATGGATTGCAAATTATGATTACTGCGGAAAAAAGCTCACATTGAACAAGGGATTCAGGTGCTCTATGCACCATCACAAGAACAAGGACGAAACATTCTACATAACAAAAGGCAAGGTCCTTATGGAAGTAAAAGGCCAAAAGAAAGTTATGCTTCCGGGAGATTCTATAAGGATACTGCCGTATGCAAAACACAGGTTCACAGGCCTGGAAGACTCAGAGATAATAGAGTTCTCGACCCATCATGAGGATTCTGACTCCTACCGCGATGAGGTTTCAGGAAAGGTGGATCTGGATAAGATAAGCCTGCCGGGTGAAGGACCATGAGATGTCTTGTTACAGGAGGTGCAGGATTTATAGGCTCTAATCTTGCGCTGGAGCTGGAAAAAAGGGGCAATGAGGTCGTAGTAGCTGACAGCCTGCTTACTGGAGCAAAAGGCAACCTGCATGGCTTCAGGGGAGAAGTCCTGGATATTGATGTATCAAGGCCGTTTGATATGGGGAAGAAGCTGGATGCTATATTCCACGAAGCAGCTATCACAGACCCAAGGTTCAAGGATGACGATGAGATGCTGAGGGCAAACCTGGATGGGTTCAAAAATATCATAAGCCTTGCAGAAAAAAATGATGCTAAGCTTGTCTATGCATCTACAGCCAACCTGTACGGAAACGGCCCTGTCCCTATGAAAGAAAGCCAAAAAAAAGAGCTGATAAGCGCATACGGAAGATCAAAACTTATGATGGATGGATTAGCCGAAAAGTATTTTGACAGGATGCATATTGTAGGGCTAAGATACTTCAATGTCTTTGGCCCCGGAGAAAAGAACAAAGGAAGGGCTGCCTCTATGGTCTACCATTTAAGCTGTCAGATGAAAGCTGGAAAGAATCCTAGGATATTCAGTTATGGTGAGCAAAAAAGGGACCATATATATGTAAAGGATGTGGTGTCTGCAACGATAAAAGCATTGGATGCAAGATCAGGGATATATAATGTAGGGACAGGTGTCGCCACAACATTCAACGAGCTGATAAAGAGCCTAAATGAAGTCCTAAACTTAGATTTTCAGCCTGAATACTTTGAAAGCCCTTATGACATGAGAACATACCAGGAAAATACCCAGGCAGATACCTCCCTGGCAGAAAAAGAGCTGAAATTCAGGGCAAAATACACGTTAAAAGAGGGCATAAAGGACTATAGGGGGTGGCTTGATAAAGATGGATCCTGACCTGCTGGCTGTTCTGGAAAGGTTCAAAGGAAAAAACATCCTTGTAATAGGGGATATAATGCTCGACAAGTACATATTCGGGGATGTTGAAAGGATATCTCCCGAAGCCCCTGTCCAGGTAGTGAACGTAAAGGAAGAAAAGTATATCCCTGGAGGGGCAGCCAACGTCTCTAACAACATAGCTTCACTGGGCGCAAATGTCTTCATGGTTGGAGTTATAGGAAATGATAGGCAGGGAGAGATATTATTAGAAGAGCTAAAAAAAAGGAATATTCAAACTAAGGGAATATTCGAAGTCTATAAAAAACCAACCACCCATAAGATAAGGATCCTTGGGCAAAAACAGCAGTTGCTAAGGCTGGATTATGAAAACAAGGATTATCTAGATAGGGAAACAGAAATAAGGATGATACGCCTGATCAAAGAGAAGATAAGCTGCACAGATGCAGTTATAATCTCAGACTATGCCAAGGGTGTTATAACCGAGACCCTTGTAAAAGAGATAAAAAAGCTGGCAAAAGAAAAAGTGGTTATTGCAGACCCAAAGCCAAAACACAAAAGATTCTACAAGGATGTGACCCTCATCACTCCCAACCTAAAAGAGGCAGGGGCCATGTCAGACAAAGAAGAAGGCCTGCTGATTGAGCTAAATGCGCCAATTCTTGTGACTAAGGGTGAAAAAGGCATGTCACTATATGAAAAGGGTGGGAAAGTGACTGATATACCTGCAAAAGCAAAAGAGGTATATGACGTTTCAGGTGCAGGAGACACAGTAGTTGCTGTATTGTCATTGGCCTTGTCCTCAGGCTCCTCCCTAAGGCAGGCTGCCATGATCGCAAACCACGCAGCAGGCATTACAGTAGGAAAGGTTGGAACATCAACAGTAAGCTTGGAAGAGATAAGGCAAAGTCTGGAAGATGAATAAGGCAATATTCCTGGACAGGGACGGAACTCTGAATATCGATGAGGGATATACCTACAAGACAAATGACCTGAAGTTTTTCCCCGATGTTTTCAAGGCATTGAGCCTGTTAAAAGAGAAGTTCAAGTTCATAATAATAACAAACCAGTCCGGGATAGGGCGAGGTTATTATAGCAAAGAGGATTTCCTCAGGTTCAACAGCAGGCTTGTCAATGAGCTAAAAAAAGAGGGCATCCAGATAGAAAAGACCTATTTTTGCCCCCACCACCCGGAAGAGATGTGTGACTGTAGGAAGCCAAATATCAGGTTTATGAAAGAAGCGGAAAAAGAGTTCAATCTGGACCTGAAAGGGTCATGGGTGATTGGAGACCATCCCCATGACATAGAGCTCGGAAAAAATGCCGGATGCAAGACTATATATATGCTTACAGGCCATGGAAAAAAGCACAAGGAAGATATGGATGTAAAGCCCGACTTTACGGCAAACAGCATACTAGAGGCAGCACGATGGATACTAAGATAAGAACAAGAGAAGAGATAAGGGTTATAGCAGAAAAGCTAAAAAAAGAAGGTAAAAAGATAGTGACCTGCAACGGCTGTTTTGATATCCTCCACGCAGGGCATATAGGATTCCTAAAGGAAGCCAAACAGCAAGGAGACATCCTGATTGTAGGCTTAAACTCAAACCAATCTGTAAAAGAGAACAAAGGTCCAAAAAGGCCGATAAATGATGAAAAAAGCAGGGCAGAAGTATTAGCAGCCCTGAAGATGACAGACTATGTAGTGATTTTCAATGAAAAAACACCGATAAAGATTCTAGAATCTATCCAGCCAAACGTCCATTGCAACGGAGAAGAATACGGTAAAGGATGCATAGAGGCTGAAACCATAAAGAAGGATGGGGGAAGAATACACCTTATCAGGCTAAAAAAAGGGTTCTCGACAACAAACTTGATAAAAGAGATAATAAGCAGGCAAAAAAATGAGTAAAGTAGTTTTAATATATCCCCCCATGGTCTTTGGAAAGAAAAGAGGGTTTGGATTCCCTCCCTTGGGATCGCTATATTTGGCAAGCTTTCTAAAAGAAAAAGGGATTGATGTAAAAGTGATAGATGCGTTCATAGAAGGGTACACACTAGAAGAGCTTAAAAATGAGATACTAAAAGAAAATCCGGATATAGTCGGATTTAGCTCTATGAGTTGCCAGGTCAACCAAGTATTGGATATTGCAAAAGAACTCAAAAAAACCAACCCTTCGATAAAGATTGTTGTTGGCGGCCCCCATATAAGCTCAACAAAAGATGAGCTTTTTAATTTTACAAGAGACGTAGACTTTCTCATCTATGGAGAAGGTGAAAAGGCAATGCACGGGTTTATTGAAGCTTTGGAAAAAGGTCTTCCATTTGAAGATGTGAGTGGCCTTATATATAGAAAAGAAGGTAAAATAATGGTGAACAACCCTCCTCAACCGATAGGGGATCTTGATAATTTGCCGTTCCCAGATCTAAGTTTAGTCAATCTCAAAAAATACGACAGCTATTATGCCAGATCATTGCCATTAACATCTATAATGGCATCAAGAGGGTGCCCTTTTAACTGCACTTTTTGTGATGCTTACGCTACTCATGGAAAAAGGTTAAGGTTAAGGTCGCCTGGAAACATCGTTGAGGAACTTGAAAGGAACTATAAGGAATACGATATAAAACAGGTCATGATCAAGGATAGCACATTCACAGTTAACAAAAGGTGGGTTTATGAGGTCTGCTCTGAAATAAAGGATAGAAACCTAAAGATAAACTGGACATGTAACACAAGAGTCGATATGGTCAATGAAGATATCTTAAGGGCGATGAAAGATGCTGGCTGTTATATGGTATTCTTCGGCATTGAATCAGGAAGCCAGAAAGTCCTTGACAAACTCAACAAAGGGATAACCATTGAACAGATAAAAAGAGGGGTAAGCCTCTGTAAAAAGGCAGGTTTGGAGACCGTGGGTTATTTCATGATTGGAAGTCCCGGAGAAACAGAGGAAGACGCAAAAAAAACATTAGAGATGGCAAAAAAGCTTAAGCTTGATTTAGCGACATTTGGTGTTACCGTAGCTTATCCTGGAACCGGAATTCATAAGTGGGCAGTTGAAAATAATGCCCTGCAGAATAAAGCATGGTATATGAACAAAGATAGAAAAATATCAAAGAGCATAAGAGAAAGCAGCGGGAACTTAAATCTTAAAGACTTCCCTCCAGAAAAACAGTCCGAATTGGTAAAAAGAATAAACAGAAGCTTCTATTTCAGGCCCTCTTTCATCCTAAAGCAGTTATTCAAACTCAAAAGAAAAGAAAATATAAAAAGAGCGATAAAATCGGTAAAAGAACTGTTATAGGGAATGATGCTTTGTTGCACAATCAATCTAGTTTATGATGATCACGTAGGGCTTCCTTTCAGGTATATCCCATCTTTGGCAGTTCTTCCATCCCCCCAAACCCATAGCATAATCATAAGAAATAAGAGATATATGCTTGCTGGACTGTAGGAGACACTAAATCATTTTCATCATCAGGGAAAAGTTTTTGGGATAGGTCATAGAATCGAAAAAAGCAAAAATATATAAACTCAATATTATTCTTTTCTGTAATCTTTAAATAAAGAGATTTGATTACACGCTTAGTTGTATTGGTGGGGTTGTTAAGGGATTTAATAAGTTTTTTTGAAGATGGGATTTTTCTAATGAAAAAAAAACATCTGATATATATTGCTCTGATCATTATCCTTGTATTAGGGGCTTTTTATAGTTTTTTGGACACTTCTACCCTAAGGTCTGGTGATAGGTTAATTTACTATCTTCCGCGTTTCCAGATACTTAAAGAATCGGTTCAAGAATATCATGATTTTGAAACATTATGGAATCCTTATCATATGGGCGGCATGCCTTTGGCAGTTAAGCCTGCGGAAATTACAGTTTATGATAATCTCCTTGGGATAATGGTCCTGATATTGCCGACGCCATTGATGGCATTGAAATTTGGATCGATTCTTACTTATATTTTAGGCGGAATTGGGATGTATTTTTTGGTCTATTACCTGACAAAAAAACATGAAGCGGCTTTTTTATCATCTATTGTTTTTATGTTCAACGGATTTGCGTTTAAGATTTTTCAATGGGGTTGGTTAAGTACTATGAATGCTATGTTGTTTTCTCCACTGATAATCCTTTTCACTATTAAGGCTTACAAGACAAAAAAGTGGCTGTTTTATTCGGTTATTGTAGCGGTCTTATTTGCATTGCAGATAAGGGCTGGGACTGACTTGAAGGTTTTTATGTGGTTGATGCTTGTTTTTGGTTTATATGCTCCGATATTCCTGCTTGGAAAAAATCTGCAAAAAAGGGCTGTTAAGTCAGTCCTTATAATAACGGTCGTAGGTTTGCTTGTTTTTGCATTAAGTGCGCAAAAGATACTTCCCATAAAAGAATATATGGGTGTATCGGTTAAAAAAAATCTGTCTTATGAGGAATCGGCTTCTAGGAGGCTGAAGATTAATGATTTGTTCTCAAGATTGGTTCAGCCGCTTAAAAATCCTTTCGTTCCAAGGAAAAAGGGTGTTGGTGACCACATTGGCATAATGGCATTTTTATTGGCTTGTTATGGCGTCTACAAAAAAAGAAAAGACAAAAATGTTATATTTTTTTCTGCTGCTGCAATACTCTCCTTGTTCCTTGCAACAGGCTCATTTGTTTATTATTTCATCTGGAAATATATCCCTCCCTTTTCAAGCGCAAGGTATGTAGATAGGTCATTAGTCATGTTTGTATTTGCAGGTAGTGTATTAGCAGGTTATGGTCTCAAGGAGTTGGCAGGTGTATTAAAAAAGAAGTTCAGCTTGGGTAAAATTAAGGCAATATCATGGGTTTTGATTGGGCTGGTATTCCTTAACTTGGCAGTTTTTAGTTATTCTCCTTATAGGGTTGCTAATAAAGAGAGAAATATTAAGAGCATGATTGATAATAACGAGATTATGCAGTACATATCGAAACAGCCCGGCTTGTTTAGGATAGACGTATTTGAAACAAAAGGGATTGATTGGGGTACTGAGTACACGACTGTCCCATTAGGGATAGAAAACATATTTGGCTATACTAATATTTGGTTGCAGGAGTACATGAATGAATTTTTGGGGATAGCATGGAACTCACCTGCAAAGTTCTGGGGAATAATGAATGCTAAGTATGTGACATCACAGCAAGAACTCAATCTGACTGGATTGAAGTTTATAAAGAGATTTAATGAGTGTGAAGAATGTTTTCCTGACGAAGAGAGGATCCATAAGGTTTATGGGCCTTACTTACACGAAAATCTTGAATTTGTACCGAGAGCTTTTGTTGCTGGAAATTCTATATTGGTAGCTGGTGATAAGGAAGCTGCAAAACAGACGATGTATGCGTTGCTTCTAAATAAGGATTTCAACCCCAAATCTACTGTTGTTGCTTTGAAAGAAGGCAAGGTTGAAGATATTGAATTTTTAAAGAAATTTGATGCTGTCTTTTTGACCCAAGGTTCTGTTGACCAGAATTCCATTTATTTGCTTCAGAGCTATTTGGATGGCGGTGGTTCTTTGTACCCTAATGTAGTAAAAGGCGAGAATCAGCTATCTGAGGATAAGGTTAATGCCTTATTGAAGAGCCTCAATAAAAGCAGCGTAGTTATCGATGAGGGTAAGGTTAAAACGATAAAATTCAGCAGGAAGCAGCTGGAACTCCCTGGTCAGGAAGGATTTCTTGTCATGTCAGAGAAATACAGCATAACTCCTGGGTGGAGTGTTCTTGTCGATGGAGATGAAAAAGAGATTTTGAGGGTAAATGGTGTTGTAAGTTCAGTCTATGTAGGCAAGGAGGAAAAAGAGGCAGATTTCATTTATTGTCCCAGGTCTTATTTTTATGGTAAGGTCATCTCTATTGCTGCATTATTGCTTATCTTAGGATATTTTCTTTATTTGATCATATATGGCCGTCTCTCCAAGCTAAACAGGCTGTCCGGCAATTAGAGATTTAAGGGTGATTAATTTGATCTATGCCCCGCCCTGAGTTTATCCCTCTTTGGGCCTAATACCCCTCAGCTTGCTGCGGTTGGGATAGGCAATGCCTATTACTTTATTTGGAATCTGCATTGAACTTTTCAAACTTTTTTGTGATTGGCAGGAATAATTTTTTGAAGGGAAGCAGTTTGTATAATCTGAATAGCTGCCTTTTTGAGGACCTCAAGATTATTGTCTTTTTGTTTGTCTTTTTGCTAAAATTGAACTTATTGAATGAAACTATGTCATTAAAACCGTGTTTTCTTGGTAGGGGGTTGGGCAATTTTTTGTAATAACCCAATGCAACGTATGCTATTGGATCGTAGCAGGAAGGTATATGGAATAACTTTCTTAATGATTTCTTAGACGGAAGATGGCAGATCCAACAGGAGCCTATCCCTAAAGAATGCGAAGTAAGGATCATATTTTGTATGGCTGCAGATGCGCTCTGTATATAGTCTTCATAGTCGGGGTTCCCTGATACATTATCATACAAGACGAGGATCCCGATGGGGGCAAATTTTATAAATTCTATTGTTCCCTTGTTGACTAACCTTTCTTTTAATCTTTGGTTATCAACGACTATGAACTTCCATCCTTGGATATTGCAGGCTGAAGGGGCAAATGTTCCGGCCGATATTATTTTCCTTAATTTTTCAGGTTCTATATCTTTCTTGATGAATCTTCTGACACTCCTCCTTCCATAAATTGCTTCTGTTAATTCCATCCTATAATCTTATAGTTTGTGTAGATTTAAATCTTTTTTGGTGCCCCTTGAATATTGTCCCTTCTGTCTTAAGTTCTTGTTTCTGAAAAAATCTTGATGAGGGGATATACCTAAATGCGAATTTGTCTATGGACCATGCCTGCACTGCCTTTTTAGATTTGATTTTATCTTCAATAGTCATCTTATCTTTATTGAAGCTTATTTCTCTGATGAATCTTACTCTGTTTAGTTTCTTTCTGGTGATTAGGATTTTTTTGATTAATTCGCGTACAAAACCGCTTATTGCTCCAGAAAAAAGTATTATTCTGAGAGATATATGCTTTAGAGGGCTTGATTTTATCCATACGACATCATAGAACATCCCCTTGATTATTATCCTGTTTTCTTTTATGGTTATTTCCCTCTTATTGTCAAGGTAAGTTGAAGAAGACACCCTATTCTTGTTTTTGATTATGTATCCGCAGCTGGAAAATTCTATTTCATTATTTTTAAGGTCATAAACTCTTATTACCCCCCCTTTTTTTGCTCCTATTATTATATATTTTTTTCCTCTTTTTGTGATCAGTATTCCTGCATCCCTGAAATACTTTGTAAACTCCCCTCTTTCAAAAGGCAGCGGTTTTTTTTCGGTGTTTTTAGTATGCTCTAAGAATGTTTGGATATATTGATGGACATATAATGGGGTATAGCGGTTATCCATATTTTTAGGGGAAGTCATATTGTCCCTATCTAAAGATTTCGCTATGAATTCAGCTATTGATTTTGAAAGCGGGTTAAGGTTTCCCGTGATCTCAAAACCATGAGGTACCAGATACTCTGTATTTCTTGCTGTGTATTCCCCTCCAGCTGTTCCATTTGGGTGGATCAGGTAGCTTATAAACTCAATTGCTTTGTTTAGCGGCTCGATTACTCTTTTGTCTTTGCTTTTCTTGAAGTATGTTGCGAGGAAGTCTATTGTATAGCTTAAATAACCTACATCACAGCCTTCATATTCTGGAAACCAGCCTTCTTTTGTCTGGCTTTTAAGAACAAAACTTAATTTTTTTTCGAAGGATTTTTTTAGTTTTTCTTTTTTTAGTGTTTGGTTGACGCAGTATATGGACAAGGCAGCCATCATTTCTTGGTTTATTACTAGGGGTTCTGTGTTTTCTGCTAGAAAATAAGCAGCTTTTTTAAGCGAGCTTATTATGGTTTTCTTGTCTTTTTCTTCGATTTCGTCTTTTATGAGGTTAAAAGCCTCAGCGCAGGGATAGAGAGTTAATGCCGTGCCTATATATGATTTTTCATTTGGGTAGTATTCATCAAAACTTCCGTTTCTTTTTTGGATTTTTGGCAGGAATTTAAGGCCGGCGATTGCCCATTCCAGGACCCTTTTGTTTTTATAGTAAGGGTTATCCTGCAATTTGTTCTTGTACAACAATGCTAAGGAAAAAACTGCTCCTTGGACACTTGCATAAGGGGTGTCAACTTTTTTATATTGCCAATATTCTCTGTCAAATGAGCCGTAAGTTGGTGAGAAAGGATTTTTGTCCTGTAGGCTGAGCAAACAGGGTATCCTTGAAAGCGCAATTTCTAAGAATATCTTTTTGTTCATTTGAGGATCTCTCTTCTTAGTTTGGACATCACATTGACTATAAGGCCGAAGGAGATTATTTGGATCCCGGATAGGATCAGGACTACTGCAAGGAATATTAAAGGGATTCTATTTCCAATTACCCCTATTGTTATTTTCAGATAGATTAGGTATATGCTGTGTAATATGCCGATTAGTATGAGTAAAAAGCCAAGACTTCCGAATACCTTCATTGGCCTGTAAGTATAAGCAAACCTAAATGCTGTATTGATGAAAGATATAAATTCCTTTCCTACGCTGAGTTTTGACTTTCCCTCTTTTCTGTCTATGAAAACTATGGGTATCTCGTCTATTTTAAAATTTCTTGACCAGGCTTCACATACAAATTCCATATTGAATGGAAAGCTTGTGGAGTCTATTGTGAGGCTGCTAAAAAGGTCTTTTGTGAAAGCCCTGTAGCCGTTGGTTACATCAGTAATTTTTGTGCCAGCAAAGAATCTTGCGATAAGGTTGGCAAATTTGCTTACTATCTTCCTTTTTAATGGCCAGTTTATGATCTTTGAATCTTTTAAGTATCTGCTTCCTATTACAAGATCGGCCCCCTGTTCTATCTTCTTTATGAATAAGGGGATATATTTAGGGTTATGGGTGTTATCCCCTTCCATGCTTATTATTATTTTTTTTGAAGCCTTTTCAAAGCCCAATCTTCTTGCAGAACCGACACCCTGTTTGCTCTTTCTGTGTATTACCCGTATGTTCTTGTATTTTTTGTTGAATTCTTCTGCCAATCCCCCTGTTTTATCTGGGCTGTTGTCATCAATGACTATTATCTCTGAATCTATGCTGTTTTCTGAAATAACTTTTTCAATATGGGGGATTAGTTTTTCTATATTCTTCCTTTCGTTATATGTGGGTATTATGATTGAAGCTTCCATCTTACCAGCAAAGGCCGATATATGCTGCCTTTATGTCCTTTTTTTCGAATAATCTTACCATGTCTATGATGATTTGGTCTTCTTTTAAAAAGTTGGTTATTTTCTTGTACTCCTCATCCCTATTTTTGATTATGATCACCTTCTGTTTCATTATGTCCCCTATTTCATCTACCAGTATGTCTTTCAAGAAAGGGAATTGTCTTTCGATTATGTTCTTATTTGCTCCAAATTTTTCTGTAGCTGCGACTGTTTTGTCGTATACTTTAACATTAAAGCCTTTTTTGATTAGTCTTTCTATTATCAGTATTATTGCGCTTGACCTCAGGTCATCTGTGTTTTCCTTGAAGCTTAATCCCAGGATGCCGATATTTTTTTCGTTTGTTTTCTCTACCAGGTCTGTACAATAGCTTATATGCGCGTCATTGCTTTTTTTGATGGAATCCAATATAGGGGTGTTTAAATCCCTTTTTTTAGCTTCAAATTTCAGGGCCTCCAGGTCCTTGGTCAGGCAAGAGCCGCCATAAGGAACACCTGGTTTTAGATAATAGGGCGATAGGTTTAACTGTTTGTCCATGCAGAATATCTTCATTAGTTCGTGGCTGTCAACACATAATTGTTTGGCTATCTTTCCTATCTCGTTGGCAAATGTTACTTTCAGGCCGTGGAACGTATTGTTGACATACTTTATCATTTCCCCTATTTTTATTGTGGTTCTTACTATATCTCCGTTTATTCCCGTATATATTTGTTCAAGAAGGTCTCCTGATCTTTCGTCTAGTTGCCCTATCACTGTTACAGGTGGATTGAAAAAATCCTCCATACCGGAACCCTCCCTCAGAAATTCAGGGTTATGGCAGACTCCAAAATCCTTGCCTGCTTTTTTTCCGGATACCCTCTCTATAAGAGGTATCAGCTTATTTTCTACTGTTCCTGGGAATAATGTGCTTTTGAATACGATTAGATGATAATTTTCTTTTTCTTTTAAGGATTGCGCTATATCCTCACATACCCTTCCTGTGAAATCTGTATTGATTTCACCGTTCTCTTTGCAGGGAGTTCCGACACTGATTAAGGACATCTCGGAGTTTTTTATTGCCTCATCCACATTAATCGTTGTTTTTAGCAGTTGTTTTTTTACTGCATTATCTATATAGCCGTCAATTCCTTTTTCAGATATGGGGCTTTTTCCTTCGTTTAGGATATCTAATTTTTTTTGGTTGACATCAACACCTGTTATCTTATGCTCCTGGGAAGCATGGCCGGCTGCTAAAATACACCCTACATAACCCATCCCAAATATGCTTATATTCATTGAAACCCCTAATTTTTAGAATAGCTTTACATTTAAAAATATTGTGTTTGGATGGCTTAGGAATTATTCGAAAGGTCTCCTGGTCCTCTTGCACTTATTTCCCGTAGAAAATGTAAAGTATAATTCAAACCGATGGCCATCCCCGACCTGAATCTCGAACCTTTGGTTGAAGTGTTTGAAACCTTGTTTCAAGGGGTCTTAGTATTTGCCGTCGGTTTAAGTCTTGGAAACGTCAACGCTATGGCTTTAGCTGTTTAGCAGGCCATCATGCCAGTCTGTTGCCTGCTGACATTTCACACTAAAGTGAGGAGTATTACTTCTGAATGCATCAGCACTCTAAAGGGTTAGAAATCCATATTGGATTTCCAATAACCATTATTTCAATAGGATTCTTAATGCCGCTTTTGAGTAATTCTTTAATGTGTCAAATGAAGTCAGGCTTTTGGTCCCTAATCTTAGCATGACTCTTGGGCTAAAATAAAATTTCTTATATGCGAGGTTGAGGTAATGTAAGATCTCTTCTCGTTTTAAATTTTCTTCCCATAGTCTTGGAACGAATTCTTTGCTGGGCTTCGTTGCAAAGTCTCTCCAATAATCTCTCTTCAGGATCCCTTCCCTCAAACCCATAAGGTACATATCAGATGTAGGGAATGGTGTTGTAACGGTAAAATGGGTATAATCTGGCCTGATTTTTTTTGCAAAGTTGATTGTCTGCATTATGGTTCCTTTAGTTTCTCGAGGGGAGCCTATCATAAAATAAGCCAAGGTCTCTATTCCTGCTTTTCGTGTCCACTTAAACGCCTTTTCAACCTGTTGGAGTGTTATCCCTTTTTTTAAAACGTTTAAAATACGCTGGTTTCCTGACTCAACACCATAATGGATCCGTTCACAGCCAGCTTTTCTTAATAACCTAAGCAATTCTGGATCGACTGTATTTACCCTGGCCCTGATATCCCAGCCGATGTCAATTTTCCTCTTTAACAGCCCCATGCATATATCAACAACTCTTTGTCTGTCTATTGTGAAAGTATCATCATAAATTAAAATTTCCCTGATCCCAAGGCTGACACAATCCTCAATCTCCCTAAGGACATTATCTGCTGACCTGGCCCTGAATGTCTTGCCAAGGTGGGGCCTGTCGCAAAAAGTGCACTTATATGGGCATCCTCTGCTTGTGATCATGGTTGTTACCGGCCTATTCTTGGCTATGAGGGAGTAATACTTCTTATAAGGGGTAAGCCTCCTATCAGGAAATGGGATCTTATCAAGGTCCATGATAAGTTCCCCGGCTCCTGTATTGACAATATTATTTTCTATATCCTTAAAGGCAATCCCCTTAACACCCTTCAGCTCTGAGGGTTTATCCAGTTTATTCAAAAGATTGCAAAAAGGTATCTCTCCTTCCCCCAAAACAACATAATCAACTTCAGGGAGGTTTATGGTCTCAGTTGGAAAAGCATTGACATGGATACCACCAAAAACTATCTTGATTCTGCTGTTCACTGACTTGGCTATCAGTGCAACTTTAAGGCAATCAAGCAGGGTAAAGGTCATCACAGACATGGCAACAATATCAGGATTTTCTTTTTTTATCCTTTCTGCTATTTGATTATAGCTAAGCTGCTCTAATAAAGCATCTAAAACCTTAACCTCATAATCTGAGTTTTTAATAAGATAAGTGGCTACATAAAGCAGGCCCAGGGGAGGGTTAAATCCCCTCTCCCCATTGATGATAGAGGGAACCTCTGAGGTTATCATATTCTCCTGCGGGGGGTTGATTAGTAATACTTTCATTTTTCTTTTCTTCTGAATACCTCTCAGTGCCTCTAAAAGATAAGCTGTAAAGTAAACATCAGGTTTTGAAATAATCCAAATCGGCGGCCATCCCAGGCCTGAATCTCAAACTGTGTTTGAGGGGTTTGGAATTTTATTTCAAAGCGGTCGGGGTATTTGCCGCCGGTCTGAAGTCTTGGGAACACCGAC
>JAHWIN010000062.1 GCA_019322475.1 Candidatus Woesearchaeota archaeon | reverse complement strand
TCAGTTCCACGAGTAAATAAGACACCTCCAAAATCAACCAAAACAGCCTTTATCATTCCAAAGCCTCCTTCAAGCCTGTAGTCCAGGCTTTTTTCAGGCCTTCTATGGGCAGGCTTAGTATCTTATCACTATCCTTGCTTATACCCAATGACTTATCCCTGGTCGTTTTTCCGATATCAGCCAATTGAAGGCCGTATCCTTTGAATATTGAAGCTACTTTTTCAATATTTTTGCCATTGACCTCAAAGATGAAGCCAGGGGATTCTGAAAAAAGCACCTTATCAGTTCTTAGATCGCTGAAATCAAGGGATATATCTGCGCCTATTATGCCGTCTGCCTCTCCTCCAAGGATCATCTCGGATATTGCTGTAAGCAAGCCGCCGTCTGATATGTCATGGCAGCTTAAGAGAAGCCCCTTATTTATGCAGTCAATCACTGCATATAGGGTATTTTTTTCCTTTTCAAGATCAATACGTGGGATGTTTTTTCCCAATTCTCCGCTTATATCGTAATATACAGAGCCGCCAAGCTCGTCTTTCCTCTGGCCTACCATGAAGATAGAGGAGCCTACCTCTTTCAGCTTCATCGTTACGGCTTTTGTGTAGTCTTCCATATAGCCGAGGCAGGCTATTATCGGAGAAGGGTCGACCTGCTTTCCTGCTATGCTCTCGTTGTAGAAGCTTACGTTTCCTGAGACAAATGGGACAGGGCTTTTATTATCGCCTTTCCAGCACAGCTTTCTGGCTGCCTCTGAAATGCCCTCTACGCTCAGGACAAAATCGTCGAATGCCTCAGGGACTTCGGGATTTCCAAAGTTAAGGCAGTCTGTCATGCCGTAAGGGACTGCTCCGACCGCTGCTATGTTCCTCATGGACTCTGCAACTGCATTTACAGCTCCCATATAAGGGTCTATCCTTGAATATTTCGGGTTGTGGTCAACTGACAATGCAAAAGCGCATCTTGAGCCGGGTATTGGAGCCTGCATGCCTGCATCTGCCTCTCCGGGCCTTATTACAGCTAATCCCTGAACCTCTGTGTCATAATGCTTGTATATCCCTGCTTTTGATGCAATGTTTGGATGAGAGAGTATCTTTAGGGCTGTTTTTCCATAATCAGACGGCTCTTTTAATTGGGGCTCTTTAAAATCCCTTTTCATGGATCTTCTTTCCCTCTTATACCTTATGCCTTTTGTAAGGGCACCTATAGGAACATTGCAGATGACCTTATTGTCCTTTCTTAAGATATAATCAGTTTCTTTTGTAACTTTTCCTATGACCTTTGCCTGGGCGCCTTCTGCAACCATGGGCAGCTCGAAATCCTCATTGTATATCTTCAGGAGATCAGGGGTGAAATCAGGGGGGCTTATCCATGTAAACCTTTCCTGGGTCTCTCCACAGGCTATTATGTAAGGGGGGAGGTTTTTCATGGATACATGGATCTTATCAACATCTATGTCTGCGCCAAAGCCTCCAGATTCGCATAACTCTGAGCTGGCGCACATTATCCCTCCGGCTCCCATATCCTTAAAGCCTATATCTATGCCTTTCTTCCTAACTTCCTTGAATACGGCCTCTGTCGCCCTTATCAGGATGTTCTTAAGAAAGGGATCAGGGACCTGGACCGCTCCCTTGTTGTATTCCTCCTCTTCTTCATCAAGGACCAAGGAAGCAAATGCTGCTCCTCCAAAACCTGAGTTGTCTGTGGCTTTTCCAACGATCACTATGTCATAGCCTTCTGCGCCTTTTGGGGCAGAGGAATGGATTATGTCCTCTTCTTTTATGATGCCCAGGCTTACGACGTTGACAAGGCAGTTGTCATCAAAGCTTGAATTGAAATAGACGTCTCCTGCTATATTGGGTATGCCTATCGGGTTTGAGTAGCCTGCAATTCCGTCAACGACAGAGCCTGCAACATACCTTATGTAGCCCTTCTTTTTTGATTTTGGATCACCAAATCTTAACGGGTCTGCTGTTGCTATGACCCTTGAGCCCATGCATAAGACATCTCTCACTATGCCGCCTATGCCTGTAGCTGCCCCTTCATAAGGGACGACCTGGGAAGGGTGGTTATGAGATTCGTGGGCGATCACTATGCCATACTGGGCCTTGCCTACCTTTGCAAACCTTATTATCCCTGCATCCTCCTTAGGGCCCTGTATGACTGTAGGGCCTGATGTAGGAAGAAGCTTAAGTATCTCACGGCTTGACTTGTAGCTGCAGTGCTCGCTCCATTCTATGTTGAACATGTGAAGCTCTGTAAGAGTGGGGTCTCTTCCTATCAATTCATGTATCTTCCTGCATTCAGAGACCTTCAATGCAAGGGCATTCTTCTTTATAAAATCCTTTATCTCAGAATCAGACATAGAGTTAACCGGAACTGTTTCAACGTCAACCACACCCATTTTTTCTCAAGATAGAAAGATTCAGGTTCATATATAAGCTTTGTGGAAATGGAAAATAAAAAATACCAACCACAGCAAGATGAGGGGGAACAATCAAAGAGGCGGATTTTGTCTAGGGGGTCCAGTCCAGCTAATCATATTTTAAGCAGGCATATCTCATAATCGGGAATAGATATTTTTTCTATGGCCTATCCTTACGACAGTTATCTTATTGCCAGAGATGATTATATCTAAAACTGCCCTGTAATCGCTTATCCTTAAGCGCCACAGTCTTGTGCCCTCCAGCTTTTTAACGAAATGGAACGGCCTGAACCTTATAGAATAAAGCTTGTTCAGTATGATCTCCTTATCTTTTTTTGGAAGCTTACTTAAGAACCTATCTGCTGTCCTTGTGATATCTATAGAGAACATCTTTATGCTTTTAGGCTTATCCCGCAGCCTTTGGCGACTTCTTCTATCGGCCTTACCCTTCCTGACCTTATGTCTTCAAGGCCCTGCTGTATCTCATCGATGTCTTCTTTGGTCAAGGGCTCTTCCCCTGCTTCCTGGATGAGCCTGTTGATTATCTCGTCATAGGACTGCCGATCATAATCTTTAAATGACTTCAATTTTTGGGCTGTCTTTTTCTTCAATTGTATCATCGTGGTTTCCATCATTATCACCTTTATAATCAGTTATAAAGGAGTTATAAAGAAGTATATAAATGTTTTGGAAGAATAGAGAATTAGGAATAAAGGGGTATTTAAGGATTGTAAATTTTATTTGGTCCCTAAATAATGCAAGCATAAAAAAGTGTACAATTTCTAACTACTTATCAAAATCTAACCACAACACCTTTCTTTCTAAGATATTCCTTTATGTCCTTCACTGTGTAGGTCTTATAGTGGAAGATCGAGGCTGCCAGTGCTGCGTCTGCTTTTCCTTCCTTAAACGCTTCGAGGAAGTGCTTTAGGGTCCCTACTCCTCCTGATGCTATGACCGGTATGTTCACTGACTTGCTTATCTTTCTTGTTATAGGGAGGTCGAAGCCCAGCTTTGTGCCGTCCCTTTCCATAGATGTCAATAATATCTCTCCTGCGCCTAAGGAGCCTGCCTTTTTTGCCCATCCAACTGAGTCTATGCCTGTCGGGTTTCTTCCTCCGTATGTCACTACCTCATATCCTGAGGGCATATTGCTGTTTTTTCTTGCGTCTATGGCAACAACTATGCATTGGGAGCCGAACTTTTTTGAGGCTTCTTTTATCAGGCCGGGGTTTTCTACGGCTGCTGTGTTTATGCTTACCTTGTCTGCGCCTGCATTAAGTATTGCCCTGATATCTTCAATAGAAGAGATTCCCCCGCCTACTGTAAACGGGATGAATATCTGTTTAGATACCTTATCCACAAGGCTTATCACGGTCTTTCTCTTCTCATGGGAGGCGGTTATATCAAGGAAGACCAGTTCGTCTGCTCCCTGCCTGTTGTATTCTTCAGCCAGCTCGACAGGGTCTCCTGCATCCTTAATGCCGACGAAGTTTATTCCCTTGACTACTCTCAGGCCCCTTATGTCCATGCATGGAATTATCCTTTTGGCTAACATCTTAATAAAAAATTAAAGGCTTACAAAGTTCTTTAACAGCCTTATTCCTATGTCTCCGCTCCGTTCCGGGTGGAACTGCACTGCAAAGATATTATCCTTTCTTACAGCGCTTGTGAAGCTTATGCAGTAATCTGTCTTTGCAGATATTATCTTCTTGTCTTCCGGGTCAACATAATATGAATGGACGAAATAGAAATAAGAACTATCTCTTATTCCACTGAACAAGGGGGAGCTCTTATCTTTTATCTTTATCGAATTCCACCCTATCTGGGGTATCTTCAGGTTTTTGCTCCTGAACTTCCTGCATCTTCCTTTTAAGATGGAAATGCCTTTTACCCCCGGGGACTCTTCTGAAGACTGGAAAAGGACCTGCAGGCCGAGGCAGATGCCAAGATACGGCTTTTTTCCTTTTTCCAGCTCTTTTTTCAGGCAGCTGAAAAGCTTTTTCTTTTTCAATGATGAGATGCAGTCTCCAAATGATCCAACGCCGGGGAATATTATCTTATCTGCCTTTTCTATCTGTGAAGGGGTATCTGCAACCTTATATGGAGCATTAAGAAAATCCAGGGCGTTTGTTATCGACTTCAGGTTGCCTGCCCCGTAATCTATGACTGCTATCATAGCTTATATTGTAGAGGAGTTTTTTATAAATTTATCTGTCAAACTTATTAAATTCACTATAATATCCCTCAAGGCTATTTACAGAAATAGATTCATTGACCAAAGCCCTTATCGAGCTTAAGGCTGCTTTTGCAGCTGTAACTGTGGTTATATAGGGTATCCCTAACTCCACGCATTTCCTTCTTATCCTTGCTGAATCGCTTTTTGGGTGTGAACCACGATGTATATTGATGACAAGCTGTATTTCCCCATATTTCATCATCTCAAGAATCAATGAGTCGTCCCTTAATTTAGGGACCTTTATCGAGCTGATGTCATTTTGGCTGAATAGGGAAGAGGTTCCCCTTGTGCAGTAAAGCTTAAAGCCAATATTGGAAAGCTCTTTAGCTATAGGAACAGCTAACCTTTTATCTCCTTCCGTCCCTATTGACATCATAATATTGCCTTTTGACGGAAGCTCAAAACCTGCGGCAGCCTGCGCCTTGAAGAAAGCCATACCAAAGCTTTTATCTATGCCCATAACCTCCCCTGTTGATTTCATCTCAGGACCAAGCTCTGGTATAACTCCATCGAGCTTAAGGAACGGAAAAACCACCTCCTTAACAGAGGCAAAACCTGGCTCTTTATATTCTTTTAATCCCAGCTCATAGAGCTTTTTTCCAAGCATTATCCTTGTTGCTATCTTAGCCAAGGGCATTCCTATGCTCTTGCTTACGTAAGGGACTGTACGTGAGGCCCTCGGATTAGCTTCAAGGATGTATACTGTATCATCCTTAACCGCCATCTGGATGTTTATCAGCCCTATGGTCTTAAGCTCCAAAGCAAGCTTTTTAGTGTAATCTATGACCTTTTCCTTTATCTCTTTTGATATGTTCTGAGGAGGGATTACGCATGCTGAGTCTCCGGAATGAACCCCTGCTTCCTCTATATGCTCCATTATCGCTGCAACGAAAACGTCTTTTCCGTCACATAATGCATCTACATCCAGCTCTATCGCGTTTGCAAGGTATTTGTCTATAAGAACAGGGTGTTCCGGGCTTACATTAACTGCCTCTTTCATGTAGCTTTCAAGCTCAGCATCATTATCCACTATCTGCATCGCCCTGCCTCCAAGTACGTAAGATGGCCTTACTAAAACCGGGTATTGGATCTTGTCTGCTATTTTCATAGCATCTTCAAATGAAAAGGCTGTCCCCCATTCTGCAGAAGGTATCCCTAACTTATCAAGGATATCTCCAAACTTATCCCTGTTCTCTGCAGCATCTATGCTTTCCGGCTGGGTTCCAAGGATATTGACGCCTGCTTTCTGCAGCCTCATAGCCATGTTTATAGGGGTCTGACCTCCGAACTGCAGGATAACACCGTAAGGGTTTTCCCTTTGGATTATGTTAAGGACGTCCTCGTATGCGAGGGGCTCAAAGTAAAGCTTGTCCGAGGTGTCAAAATCTGTCGAGACTGTCTCCGGGTTGTTGTTTATTATTATCGATTCGTAGCCTTCTTCCCTCAAAGCAAACACAGAATGGACGCATGCATAGTCAAACTCTATCCCCTGGCCAATCCTTATAGGGCCGCTTCCCACAATAATGACCTTTTTGCTGTTTTTTGATGGATATGATTCATCCTCTTTTTCATAGGTTGAATAAAGATAAGGGGTGTATGCCTTAAATTCTGCTGCACAGGTATCTACCATCTTATAAGAGGGAATAATCTTATTTTCTATCCTGAACTTTCTTATATCTTCTTCTGAAGTTTGAGCTATATTCGCTATCTGGACATCTGAGAAGCCTTTTCTTTTTGCACTCCTAATTGATTCTATGGTAAGAGTTATTTCCTCTCCTGCTTCATAGACATTTTTTATCTTTTCCAAGAACCAACTATTTATCCCGGTCAGCTTATGTATCTCTTCTACAGAGATGCCTATCCTTAAAGCATCCCTAATATACATCATCCTCTTATGGGTTGGGCATTTCAGGTTATTTATTATCTCTTCTTTATCCTTACAGGCCTTGTCTTTTGGGTCGTGGCCAAGGCCGAACCTTCCAACCTCCAATGACCTTAATGCCTTTTGGAGGGATTCCTCAAAGGTCCTTCCAATAGCCATAGTCTCTCCTGTTGATTTCATCTGGGTGCCTATCCTTTTATCAGATGTACTGAATTTATCAAAGGGCCATCTTGGTATCTTAACAACAACATAATCTATTGTAGGCTCGAAGCATGCTTTTGTTTCTTTTGTGACATCATTAGGTATCTCATCAAGTGTCATGCCTATCGCTATCTTAGCTGCTATCCGTGCTATAGGATAACCTGTGGCTTTAGAGGCCAGGGCTGATGACCTTGATACACGGGGGTTGACCTCAATGATCCTATATTCCCCTGTAGCGTAGTTCAGGGCGAATTGTATATTGCAGCCGCCTTCTACCCTTAATGCCCTTATAACCTTAATGGCAGATGATCTTAAGGTCTGGAAATCGTGATCGTTCAATGTTTGTGTGGGTGCAGTAACTATGCTTTCCCCTGTATGGATGCCCATAGGATCAAGGTTCTCCATAGGGCAGATTATTATGCAGTTATCGTTCTTATCCCTCATAACTTCCAGCTCAAATTCTCCCCAATCACCAGAGCCGAGGATCGCCTCTTCTACCAGGACCTGAGTTATCGGGCTTAGGTTCAAGCCATGCTGGGCTATCTTTTCCAGTTCCTCTCCTGTAAAGGCTATCCCTCCTCCGGTCCCTCCTAAAGTGTATGCAGGCCTGATAACAGCAGGCAGGCCTATCTCCTTTACGAAGCTTTTTGCTTCTTCGACTGTGCTTACTGTTTTGCTTTTTGGGATAGGTTCTTTAATCTTTTTCATCAGGCTTTTGAAAAGCTCCCGGTCTTCCCCTTCTTCTATAGCATCTATGGGCGTTCCCAATACGTCTACGTCAAACTCCTTCAATACGCCTTTTTTTGAAAGGGCAACGGCAAGATTCAGGCCAGTCTGACCGCCCATAGTCGGGAGGAGACCATCGGGCTTTTCTTTCCTTATTATCTCTGCAAGAACATCCGGAGTTAGCGGCTCAATATAGATCTTGTCTGCCATATCCGGATCAGTCATGATCGTTGCAGGGTTTGAATTAACCAAAACTACAGAATAGCCTTCTTCCCTAAGGGCTTTGCAGGCCTGGCAGCCGGAATAGTCAAACTCTGCGGCCTGGCCTATTATAATGGGGCCTGAGCCTATTACCATTATCTTTTTTATGTCAGTTCTTTTTGGCATTTTTTCTTTTTTTTTTGGATGATAGACTAAGATCTCAAATTTTTAACGATCTTATCAAATAAAGATAATGTATCCCATGGGCCAGGGCTGCTTTCCGGATGGAACTGGAAGCTGAATATGGGCAACCTCTTATGCCTGATCCCTTCTACACTATCATCATTCAGGTTGATGTGGCTTATAGCTAATCCTGTCCCATCCATGCTTTCATCGTCTACAGCAAAACCATGGTTCTGGGAGGTGATGTATACCTTGTTCTCTTCTATGCCTTTTACAGGCTGGTTTGTCCCCCTATGGCCGAACTTAAGCTTGTATGTTTTTGCCCCTAATGCAAGAGCTATGATCTGGTTTCCAAGGCAGATCCCTGTTATGGGGAGCTCTGACTGGAGCTCTTTCACAGCCTTGATCGCTTCTACAGCCATCTCCGGGTTTCCAGGCCCGTTTGCAACAAACAAGCCGTCCACCTTCAAGTCCATAATCTCCTGGGGTTTTGCGTTGTAGGGAAGCCTGTAAACATTAACATTTCTTTTCAGGAAATTCCTTATTATGCTTAGCTTTACACCTGTATCTATCATGGCTATTGTCTTTTTCCCTTTTGCACCTATGAACTCGGGCTTTTCTACTGATATTTCAGGGAGCAGGTTAAAGCCTGAGTAGTCCTTAAGACCTTTTGCTTTTTCCAGGACAGCATCCTTATCTATAGTTTCCTTTGAAGTTACCAATGCACCGTTTATCACCCCATGCTCCCTTATCTTTCTTGTAAGCATCCTTGTATCTATTCCAGATATTCCTGGAATGTTGTAGTCTTTGAGGAATTGGCTTATGCTTTTTACAGCATTCCTGTGCGAGAAGAATTTCTGGTGCTCCCTGACTACAAAACCCTGAACCTGTATCTTTTCTGATTCGAAGTTTTCTTTCCTTACGCCATAGTTGCCGATCAATGGGTAGGTGGAGGTTAAGATCTGGCCACGATAAGACGGGTCTGTCAATGATTCTTCGTAACCTACTAGGGATGTGTTAAAGACCACTTCTCCGGCTGCCTCTTTCTCTGCCCCAAAGCCTATACCCTCGAATATTGTCCCGTCTTTTAGCGCTAGTATTGAGTTCATAGATATCCTCTTTTTTATAAGGTCAAGCTACTCTATGCCTGAGTGATATTCCTGAAGGGACTTTATCTTCATGCCCTGCTGCTCGATATACGCCTTGATGCCTTCTGCTGCTGCCCTTGCTGCTGCCGGCGTAGTTATGTAAGGTATCCTGTTCTTTATTGCAGCTTTCCTTATGTATGAGTCATCGTATTTGCTGTCTTTGCCTATGGGGGTGTTTATTATCAGGCTTATCTCCTTGTTGTTTATCGAGTCTATAATGTTCGGCCTGCCTTCATGCAGCTTCTTGATAAAGGCTGCCTTTATGCCCTTTGCCTCAAGAAATTCTTTTGTCCCTTCTGTAGCCAGTATGCTAAAGCCTATCTCTTCCAGGATCTTTACAGCGTCTGCAACCTTTTCGTGGTCTTTTGGGGCTACTGTAACCAAAGCAGTTCCTTTTACAGGCAGCCTCTGCTTTGCAGCGTCCTGGGCCTTGAAGAAAGCCAGCCCAAAGGAATCTGCTATCCCTAATACCTCTCCAGTAGACCTCATCTCAGGCCCTAACAATGGGTCTACCTCTGGAAACATGTTAAATGGAAAGACCGCTTCCTTGATGCCTACGTGGGGGTATCTCTTCTTCCTGAGATCCATATCTTTCAGCTTCTTTCCAAGAAGGACCTGTGTCGCTATCCTTGCCATAGAAACTCCGGTCACTTTTGAGACAAGAGGGACTGTCCTTGAAGCACGGGGGTTTGCCTCTAAGATGTACACCTTACCGTCTGCTATGGCGTACTGGATGTTCATAAGGCCGATCACCTTCAGCTCCTTGGCTATCTTCCTGGTGTAATCCTCCATAACGCTTATCTGCTTCTCAGGGATGCTTCTTGGAGGGATAGAGCATGCTGAGTCTCCTGAATGTATGCCTGCAAGCTCTATGTGCTC
>JAHWIN010000005.1 GCA_019322475.1 Candidatus Woesearchaeota archaeon | reverse complement strand
GTTCGGGAGCCTTCCAAGGACAGATCTTGTGAACGCTTATACCCAAAGGATATATATACTTAGAGAGTCAATCGGGGAATATAACGATCTTTTTCCCTTGTGGAACCCCTATACATTTTCAGGAACACAACTTTTTGCAAACCCCTCATATTCCCCCTTGTATTATACCTTTCCTTTAATAATAAGCAATGTTCTTGGATCATTAAAGATGATCATATTCTTTTCCTTGTTTCTTGCAGGCGTATTTATGTATGCTTTTGTATTTTATCTTCTAAAGGATCATGAGAGCGCTTTCATAGCTGGACTCATCTATACGATAAATCCCTGGATCAACTCCCGGATAGAGGTAACCCATCTTACGACAATTGCGGCTTACGCTTATATCCCCATAATCCTTCTTTTTACATTTAAGGCCTTAAAATCCAAAAAGTGGCTACATCATTCAATCATAGCAGGGATATTTTTGGCCCTGCAGGTACTTTCCGGCCCTGACCTGAAGGTGCCATTATGGACGGCACCTATCTTCCTGTTTGCAATCCTATCCTACCTTATAGGCAATAAGCTGCCTAAGAGGGCAACAAAGGCCTTTTTGGTAACTTTCTTTGTCATTGCTGTATGTTTTGGGCTTATAGCATTCAAGGCCCTTCCTACGATGGAATATGTAAGGATGAGCAGCGCATCTAGGCAGGATTTTAGCATGACCCTGGCAGGGAGGATAAACCTGCTTAAGGAAGGGTTCCAAAGGCTGATCCAACCCTTCAAAGCTGCTTCTCCCGCGATAAGGGGCTATCATGTAGGCTATTATGGATACCATATTGGAATAGTCGCTTTTTTGTTAATACTATTTGCAATCGTCCGTAAATACAACAACAAGAATGTCTTATTTTTTCTTTCAGTCATACTATTTTTCCTTTTTATAATTACTGGATCATTTTTATGGAGGCTCATGTGGCAACACCTCCCCCTTTATTCAAGCTTTAGGTTTTTGCATAGGACAGTACTCATGTTCGTTTTCGCAGGATCTGCTTTAGCAGCATACGGATTTTATGAGCTTAAATGCATACTGAAGAGAAAAAACTGGAGCCAAAAAAGAATCTATCTGGCCTTTGTTTTGATAGCGGCCCTTATAATACTGAATCTTGCAATATACGGCCCCTTACCTTATAGGAACCTTCCATGGAGGGATCCTGTGAAGGCTCTGGAAGGCAACTATCTTCTGCATAACATAAGCAAGGAGCCGGGCATATTCAGGATCCATGTTTATGAAACCAATGGGATAGACTGGGGCACGGATTTCCAAAACATCCCCTTAGGGATAGAATCCCTTTATGGTTATGACGGCATATGGCTTAAAGACTACATGAATGAGTACCTTAGTGTTGCTTTCCATGATCGGGCAAAGTTTTGGGGGATGCTGAACACTAAGTTTGTAACAAGCACCACCGAGCTGAACATATCCGGCTTAAGGTTCTATAAGAAATTTAAGAACTGCACTACATGCTGGCCAGAGACCCCCCAATACCAAAAACTTGGGGGCCCTTACTTATATATAAATGAAGAAGCCATGCCCCGGGCTTATCTTACAGAAGATGCTGTGCTGATCGTAGGGGAGAGGGATTCTGCAAAACAGATGATGTACGCGCTTATGGTCCAAGAAGAGTTTAATCCCAAGAATATAGCTGTAGTCCTTGGAAGGGAAAAAATTAATGATTATGAAATAGAAGAATTGGCGGATTATAATGCAATAATCCTTGCCAAGGATTCAGTCGACTCAAACTCATTGTTCAAACTTGAGCAATACTATAGAAAAGGAGGAAAAGTAATACCTAACATAATAGAAGGGAAAAACCAAATATTACCTGAAGACCTACAATCTATCCTAACTTTAAGCGGGGCTTATCATCCTATAAGTGATGGTGATGTTAAGACTATCAATTTTGACCATAGGCGGATATCATTACCTTCAAAAAAAGGATTTTTGGTCTTGAGCGAGAAATTTTCAATGTACCCCGGATGGGAAGCTTACACATACCAAGGGCAAAAAGAGATCATGAGGTCTAACGGTGTCTTATCAGCAATCAAGGTAAATGAGGATGATGAAGAGATGAACCTTGAGTTTAAACCCGGCAAATTGAAAATAGGGGTTATAATCCTTATAGTTACAATAACCCTTATCATAGCTTATTTTGCTTATGAGGCTTATTCTTCAAAAAAGAAAGATGGGGAGCGCATCTTTAGCTAGACTTTTTTAGTATGCTTGTTGTAGAATAACCCCTTAATAACCTAATAAGGTGCATCTTTCCCCCATTTTTTTTTACTGTTCCAGACTCTATGCAGTTTTCTCCATATTCTTCCCCATTTGCATGGACGTCAGGCTTTATGACTTCTAATATTTTTATAGGCGTCTTTTCATTAAATATGGTGATGTAATCCACCATCCATAAGGCAGCCAGGACAGATGCCCTGTCATTTTCACCATTTATGGGCCTTCTCGGGCCTTTGTTTTCTTTTACTGAACTATCTGAGTTAAGGCATACTATAAGGATGTCTCCTTGCTGTTTGGCTTCCTTTAGGAATCCTATATGCCCTGCGTGGAGGATATCAAAACAGCCGTT
>JAHWIN010000061.1 GCA_019322475.1 Candidatus Woesearchaeota archaeon | reverse complement strand
CAGCTCAGAGGTAGACCTCTTTAACTCCAGCTTTTCTGATTCTGAAAGATCACTTTTTGCTGTTTTTTGCTTTTTCTTCATCTTATCATATCTGGCTTTCCTGATCCAGCTTTTCCAGCCTGTCAAAATATACCTCGCACATGTCTCCCTGGAGTTCCCAGGTTTCACTTTGAAAGTATTTGTCGACATCTGCGGCTATCTCCAGCATGACCATCGCTGCCTTAAATTTGCTGCAGGCTCCATGAGCTTCAGGAGGGGTTGTAGTGCACAACGCCTTTTCAAGAAGCTTAAAGATAAATGTAAATGGGTTTGAGAATATTGTTTTTATCTTATCGAATATATTCCTCAGCCAGTTAAGCGGAAGGATTGCATGGAATACCTCTCCCATGACGAACTTGCATACCATATAGGACTCTTGGTCATCGCATACGCTGATGGGCATGTTGTTCTCTGAGGTGTCCCATAGGCATACGCCGTAGTTGCACTGGATCTGCCTCCATTTCTCTATGTTGTACACTATTCCCGGAAGGCACCCTGTGGCTACGCTTAGGATAAGGCTGTCTTTAGGGTTGTCAGGGAACATGGTTCCCAGGTTGTATTTTGCCAGGTATCTTTTATATTTTCCAAGCTGTGTGTCGCCCCAAAGCCCCCTTTGGCCGCTGTAATCCTTGAACCATAATGTCTGATCGCATGATATGAGCTTGCAAAGGTTGAAATTAGAGGCTGTTGCAGCTGTTGATGACTGTTCTGTCGATACAGCTATAGTGGATATTATCGGCCCTATGACAGGGAATTTTGAAAAAGCTATCTCTGATGTTCCGAAAATTCCTGCAATCCTGTTCAGCAGCTTTAAGATATCGCATACCTTTTCAGCATAGAACAGCGCCTCTTTGAGCTTGCCTATCCATTCCCAGCCAACAGCTATCTTATCTTCAACATCTCTTATCTGCTGCTCTACCACCTTGTCAAACTCTCCAAGGGGCATGTTGTAGAGGCTTAGGTCTATACTGATGTTTTCTATCTCGGCATTTTTTGTTATGCCTTTCTTGCCATCTTCAGTCTCGAACTCAGTTATTATCTCTAACGGGCAGCTTACGCTTATCCTGTCTATGTCCATCTTTACCTGTGACAGCTTTATGTCAAGGTAAGGGCTTGTGCTTCCTTTGGCATTGTTTTTTAGCTTTATTCCGTTTTCACTTTTTATATATCCCATAGAGCCTTCAATATTTTCAGTGCACTCATTTTGGTCAAGGCTTAAGGATACTGTTTTTGAATCCCCTACCGTATCAGTCAGTTTTATAGAGCAGATAACATTAAAATTTATCAGGGTAGTGACCTGCCTGTCGACAAGCTCTGGTGAACACCTTACTTTTGAGTCCCAATAGATCGGGAAATTTTCATCAGTGTAGTTATGGATCTCTACCTCTTCTGATAAATAAGGGATTGTGTTGTTAGCCATGTCTGTTATCCTTATGGGAAGCTTTATCAGATGATGGCCTGGAACATTAATCTGGCTGCTTCTGAACTCTATATCCAACATATCTGTATTTTCTATCCTTGCCCTATTTTCAGGGTCTTTGCTTTCATCACTATCAAACGTTGTTATGGTGCTAAAGTTTATCTTTGCCTCTTTTATCTCGTTTTTTTCCTTTACCTTTATATTTACCTTCATAGAATCAAGGGTCTTTATGTAATCAGAAAAGGTTGCACCTATCCCTGTTGGGCCGGTTACACCAAGCACCGCAGACGCATCAAAATCAACAATCTTAGGCGGAGTTGTGTCAAGTATGACCTCTTTAGGGTCGCACTCCAATACGTTTCCAAGCAGGTCCTCTCCTGAGACAGAGACTGTCTTTGGGCCGTCCTGTGCAGAGATGTCAGGCTCTATATCTTCCCAGATGCAGGTCCATGTGCTTGGAGGATCCTTTGTGCAGCTGTCCGGCTGTATTGGGCTGCTTTTTATGCCGTTAAGATCAAGGAGTATCTTATTAGTTTCTATGCCTGCTCCTGCCTCTGTTATCTCTGCTGTGAATGTTGTAACTTTGCCTGCATATGATCTAGTTGGGCTTTCCTTGTCTGTGCTGATGGCTGCAACAGGCCCTACATCATCATAATATATCGTCTTGCTCAGATCGGTAACCTCTGAGTTTCCTGCTGTGTCAGAGACATTGACATATATCTTTACCACTGCAGAGCTTTCTCCATCAGCAAAAACCGGATTGACCAGGATATTTTCTATAGTGCAGCTATAGCCTCCTTCATCATTTTCTGAGCAGTCTGCCTTCATTTCATTGTAATCCTTGGCAGATGGATTAGCAGGGTTTATCTCTGATATGTTTACATAGACCTTATCAGCTTCAAGGTCTCCTGACTGGTCTTCAACCCTGAATATTATATCCGCACTGAGTTCATCCTTTATGTACTCAATTCTATTTCCAGCTGAGCCTGTAAGCTGCCATGAAGGATCCACATAAGGAGGCGTATGGTCGTACATAAATGTTGCTGTATCTTCAGACGTGCGGCCCAGCATGTCGTAGGCCTTTAACGTTATGCTTATCAGGCCTTCTTCAGTTTCAGATAAAAAATCGCTTATACGAACCTCTAACGGCTTGTTCTCTTTTCCTTCTCCTCTTATGAATTCACAATCACCAGGATCTGAATTGATGGTGTCTGTCTTTATCAATTCACCTCCTTCATAAAGCTCTACCTTCCTTATCCCGCTGCACCTGTTATTCTCAACTTCCTCATAAGAATAGTCATGCAGGTTATAGCTGAATAACACATTGCCATTACTTATCCTGGAAGGTGATATGCTGAATGATTTTATTTCAGGGGGAAGCGTGTCAAAGTATCCTATTATCGGATCAGACATCTCTGACTTTAAGGTATCGCCTTCCCTGTAATAAAGCCCGACCTTAAACTCATGCCTGTCAGCTTTTATGAAGTTAGTGTCATAGTAATAGTCTCCGGGGCCTAAGGTAACGTAGCATTTGTATAAGCCGCCTTCTTCAACACACCCATCAAATTCCTTTCCGTTGATGTCGTGGATATGGAGCCAGGATCTATCTATCTCCATACCCCCCAATTCCGCATCTACGCTTACCCTAAGGGTCTCTCCTTTCCTGTAATAGCCTTTTACGTCGCTTGCCTCTTCAGAGATATAGCTGCTGCTCAGCGCTGCAAGCGCTATCGTGGAATAGAGCGGCATGGAGACTATAAGGGCTATCATAAACGCTGCGATCATCTCGATATTTTTGCTTTGCATCTTATTCGTACCTTGGTATGGCTCCAAGACCATAATTTTCTGAGTATCTTTCTATGTCCATAGCATAGGACATGTCTTTTATCGTCCTTTGCTCTTCAGGGACATCATAAAGGTTGGGGGAGAGGACATAGAATATTATGGTGTCTGAATTTTCTAGATTGTAGTTGTTGAAGGTTATGTTTGCATAGAGCCCTCCGCTTATATACGGCTGTGGAAGATCCTGGGCTTCTATGTACTGGCCTTCAACTGTCGAGGCAGGGATAGTCATCTTCTCATCCCTTAGAACCATTATGTTGGCCATGTATTTTCCTGCTGCAACTATTATCTGAGGCAGCTCCTCTTCAGATACATTAAAGGCTGCTCCTGCCTGGAACGGCTCTTCCTCATCTGAGCCCACCCTTTCAAGGAAGACCACTGCTTCCTGCTCGCTTGAGCTTAGGTTTCTTATCTCTCCTGTGTAATGCCATGAGCCTGACTGCCCTTTTTCTATCATCTTTTTTCTCACTATGAACTTTTTTGCTGTCTTGGGGTTGAGGACAAACTGAATGTCTTCAGAATAGCCCGGCTCTATGTCCAGCTTTATAGACTTGGTAATGTACCCGTCCCTTATCACAGAGATGACGCCTCCTCCGAAGCATGATGGGAACTTAGCAGTAAGTGAGCCATCTGCGGTCTTTCCTATGCTGCAGCTTTCCCCTCCACATGAATAGACGACATCTGCATCATCTATCGGGTAATTATCAGGGTCGTAAGCTGTTACGTATATGTTTCCTGAGTCTCTTTTTTCCTCATCACAGTAGCCTGAGCTGTAGGGTGTGGGTTCAGGGGGAGCTATGTAGTCTGCAGGCATGGCTTGGTTGTCTCTCATGTTGGATTCCATCAGGAAATTAAATGTATAGCCTTTGCCGTCGAAGGCAGAATTGTCTTCTATCTTGACCAGGACAGGGAAGCTTATGTCATAGGAGAAGCTGTACCTCTGGATGCCTATAAGGGTAAGAATGTTCGATGAGAATGATTCAGGCCTGCATATCCCGTTTTTACAGCCCATGTTCAGGTAGATGGGCCACCAGCCTGGAAGGTACATAAAACTTATATCAAGATCATAGTAATCTCCCTGGACAGGTATAAGCATGCCTGAGTTGTACAATGCGCTGCTTAATTGGCCACCCATGAAATACGGGATATAGTTTGCTGTATTGCTAACTTTTAGCGTCTGGACATAAGATGTGAGCATATTCTCTATGTTTTCCTTTACTTCTGGTTCCTGCCATGTGGTTTCGCTGCCAAACTCGATTATGGTCTCGTGCATAGGGGGGAGAAGGTCTTCCCTTAGGCCTGAGTAGCCTACAAGGAGGTTCTTGAGATGGCCTTCAAGGTACCTGTACTGGCCCTGCAATGATGCAACCTCGGATGCCAGCTCATATGCCTTTTTCAGGTTGACATCTGACCTTGCCATGAACCCTGAGATCTCTGCTGTTCCCTGCCTGCTTACTTCAAGGGGGTAATCTGCCAATGCCGCAACCTCATCATCGTTTACGCTTACCCTTGCGCTTATGGGCGCAAGCTTCCTTATGCTGAATCCCTGAGCTTCCAAAACTTCGAACCCTGAGAGGCAGCTGTCCAGGTTCTCTTCAATGTAATCCTCAAGCTGGCTTTCTACTGACAATGGGCCGTCTCTCTTGTGCAGGTAAAGCACATTCTCAGGGACAAGGACGAAGCTGCACGTTCCTGAACAGGAGTTTTGTGACTTAAGGTAATTCCAGTAGGCTATGCTTAGGCCTGAATCAGGGTCCATCCTTGCAGCGTCTGATTCTGTCGGGTCATCAGATGTTACAAGGCCGTGCCTGCTTGGATTTATGAAGCCTCCTTTATTGCCCAGCTCTTCGATACCTACTTTTAGGGTCTCTTCAAGGCAGCCTGATACGAATTCGCTTACCGGCATGAATTCATAGGGGACCTCTTCAAGGACAGACTCTATGCCAATATCCAGCCCTGCTTCCGTCCTGTTCCTGCTTATTATGGAATAGGTTCCTATCCCTATCACCAGAAGGATGCCTATTATTATGAATACTGTTACCTGCCCTTTTTTTCCGATGATCATCGTTTTTCCTGAACTTTTCATTTAAGGTCCTCAAATCCTTTCTGGATGAGCTGCAGGTCGTACATCTTCTGCTCCATAAGCTCTCTTGCAAGCATGGATTTTTTCTTGCCCAGCCTTTTAGCTACCTTAGAAAGAAGCCTGT
>JAHWIN010000060.1 GCA_019322475.1 Candidatus Woesearchaeota archaeon | reverse complement strand
CGGCGATATTGAAAAGTTAACCGTCTGTGCCATGAATGCCATTAATGCCTTAGAAAAACTTGTTTTTCTGATGGTTTAGAAAACCTTGTTTTCTAAAACCGTAGGCATTCATGGCATGGCCAGGACGAAGATGACCAGGTTGCCATACGAAGTATGGCGTTCTGGTCAGCGTAGTAGGGTAACTTTTCAATATCGCCGTTAGGTCTCCACAACACACTATACCCCCTAAATGAAACTGCAATAAGATTTATATACTCTAAGCCTGATGGTAGTGTAGGATGAAAAAATCAGCGTTGTTTATGATCCTCATTTTGTTGATCCCTTTCGCTTCAGCTGTTTTCGAAGGCTGGGTTGCAGATATGGAGACCTTTCGGGCAGAGGGCCATTACTTCTATGTTGCGTATATAGAATCCAGCCAAAGCCTGATATTCAAGATGGATGACATAGGGGGCTTGATGTCAGTTGGGGAATGTGAGACAAGAGGCGATATAAGGTACTGCTTCGAGGAAGTGGATTACCCTGAGATAAAGGTTAGGATAGAGTCCATGGAGCCGGACGTATCTATAGGACGGGAATTCTCTTCATCCTCTCTCTATCTTAATGAGGAGCTGGATGTTAAGGTTACCCTTAAGAATACAGGGACTAAGGATGCAGCAGATGTCTTCTATACAGATACCTATCCTTCAGGATTGACAGTCTTGCCGAATAAGCAGACAGCCTCATGGTCCGGAAGTTTAGATGCAGGTGAAGAAGAAGTCTTTTCTTATAAGGTAAGGGCAGATGATATCGTTTCATTTGATTCTGAAGCCCAGTTATCCTATTATTCAGGAAGCAAAAAAAAGGTGAAAAAATCATCCCAGGAGACCATAGATGTAAAGAAGCCGTACACTATAGCCCACTCAGTCTCAAAGAAAGCGGCAGATAAGGATGAGCTGATCAGTTATAATATATCCATAAAAAACAAGGACAGCTCTAATGATCTCGATATAACCAGCCTGGAGATAGGCCTTCCTTCAAGTGTTGATATTGTTTCCCTCTCTTCAGGGATGGACATCAGGGATGGAAAGCCCTTTTTCTCAGGCGCTGTTGAAAAAGGAAAAAGTAGAGATTTTACCGTTAAGATAAGCTCGTCCAGGGCAGGAAAATTCAACATAAGCTCATCAGTTGCCCTTAACATTTTGGAAAAAGGTTTCACTGAGGAGTTTGAAGACCAGCTTAGTGTAGGCCTCTCATACATACTTCCTATAATAGAGGTCCAGGAGGAGGTGAAGTCAAACTCCCCCTATAATGTCTACATAGCTGTAAAGAACTATGGCGAAAAAGATATAAGTGGTGTTAAGGTCAAGGTTGAAAGCAGCCTATTTAAGGAAATAAGCGAAAAGGCAGACATAAGCTCAGGGGAAACCCATGAGATTTTTAGGAAGACCCTAACATCCCCTTACCTGAGCGAAGACCATAAGTTCAATACAAAGGTTACAGGATCCTATCTTTCCGATTCAGGAAAAACAATCTCATTCGAGAAGTCTGCCCAGTTGATGGTCAAGGCTCAGCCTCAGATTATTGAGATAATAAGGGAATTGAATAAAAAAGAGTTCTATCCTGGAGAAGAGATCAAGGTAGCGGTCATATTGAAGAACCAAAGGAACCAGGTTATCAATTCTATAGACATCTCTGATATGTTCCCTAAGGAGATAAGGTCGTCTTTAGTTGGAAATGTTATAGGTTTCCTGGATGGCCTGGACCCAAACGAAGAGGTCAAGGCATACTCCTATTCCTTGCTTGTTCCTGAAGGCTATGAAGAGGATGATATAGAGTTCAAGACTGTTGTAAATGCAAAATTCAATGAAGAGATGGTGATCCTTAAGCGGATAGATAAGGTTAAGGTCTTAAAAGAAGAGGAAGAGGCCATTAATGCTTCCGAAGAGCTTCAAACATCAGGAGGTAAAGATGAAACTCCCTATGGAAAAGGGGATAAAGGTGATATTCTGGAAGAAAAAGGCGCTATTGGCCAAAAAGAAAACCTCTCAGGCGAAGGTGATGGTCAGGAAGTTAAGCAGCCCATATTCAGTAAGGTAATAAGCTGGATAAGAAGCCTGTTCAGGAAAAAGTAGATTTTCTTCTATTTTTTTTGCCCTCCAATTTGGTATCATAATGTGCAGCATTCTATAGACCGTTCATCCATCTTGAACCTTACAGGAAGGAACTGTTCCGTAACCCACACGTTAGTCTTAGTATGGTCTGTGATGCAAGACACCTTTATCCTGCTTCCAGGTGCAAGGCCCATCATAGGGATTAGGTTGTCAGCTAGGTGCCTGTCGACAGGAGTTCCGCTTTTTATCTCTTCTATGATCCTAAGTGCAGCCTCTTTCCCGACATCCTCTGCCCTCCTCCCTCTTTTTCCCAGGCAGTCAGCCCCCAATATTATGGGCTCTGTTATATTGATCTCATCAGGGTCCCTGGAAAATACAGCCCATAAGGTGATCCCTGATCCTGTGGATAAAGTATCTTGATATTCAGCCCTTATTTGGATTGGGCATCTAAGCTTGCTAAGTGTAAGCTTAGAGGACTTTGCCTGCCTTTCAGCCACATTAGCCTTCTCCAGGTCTATAGATGCATGGGATACCCCCTTGATCTGTATAAGGTTATGCTGTTCTGTAAGTATTATCCCTGGAAGTTCCCCTTCATTTTTCAGGCTGGACCTGGGCTTTATCCTGATATCAACCTCTCCTCCTCCTTTAGGGTAATATCCTCTTTTTATGAGGCTTACTTCAATATCAGCATATCTCCTCATGTGGGGCATTATAACATTGTTCATATAGTCAAATTGGGGGCTCCATGAAACATCTGTCCCTCCTTTTATCCTCAGCCTTACCTTAGAATCTGCAAGCATGGAAGGGATGATTATTGATTGCAGCAGCAGGCTTATAGAGCCGGCAGTCCCGACATCCACAGCAACAGTGCCTCCTTTTATCTTCCCGGGCCAGTACCTAAGGGAGGTAGAGCCAAGCTCAGCCCCTTCTGCCCTAGAACCGCATAGTTTTTCCAGCGCTTTTATGCAGAAAAGATGCTGGTTCTTAAGCCCCGGCTTATCCCTCCCTTTCCTTATGTTCACTATCTCAAAAGGCTTTTGCGTTATTGTAGAAAGGGCCAAAGCCGTCCTGGCTATCTGTCCTCCTCCTTCCAGGTAAGAGCCGTCTATCTCTATCATGCCTAAGAAGAGAAACCTTGTTCTTTAAATAACTTGCAGTTTACACGGCTTCATCCAGAAATCAGTCATTCTCAACCCTGGGAGCAAGTATAAAGCTCAGCAGCAGCTTGTCGACAGCCTTGAAGTCTATCTTTAGGGGATAATCCTTGTTGAACCTTATCTCTGCATTCTCGCTAAGCTTGGATGCACCTATCATCTTTTTTAGGTACTCTATGCTGTATTTGGCCTTGACATTCTCATTAGCCTCGATCTTGACATTCTCCCCTTCCTTTACCTCGATCTTAGCCTGTGAAAGGTCGCCAGCAGCGTGTATGTTAAAGCTCCCTTTCTCGACCTCAAATGTTACAGACTCAGCCACTATATCAGCGTCTTCTATGACCCCTGTTAGTGTGCTGGAAGGCATCGTTATGGAGATAGGGAACTTCAGGTCAGGAACCTTCTGCTCCTTTTCCTCCAGCTCGATTATCGGAAGGTTAAATGTTCTTGTTGTATTCCCCTTCAGCCTTATGCTAAGCTTTGCCTCTTCCTTAAGCTCCAGGCTTAGCATGTCATTGCTCCCTACTCTCCTTAATATCTGCTTGAGGTTTCCAAGGTTTATGGCTATCTCAGTATCCTCTTTTACATCATATTCTGTAAAGCAGGAGCTCAGAAGCTTGAATATCACCATGGCAACATTTGCAGGGTCCATGGCCACAAGTTCCATGGCATCCTTGTTTATCTTGAATCTGGCTTCATTCACCAGGTCAGAGATTATGTTTATGCTTTCCTTAAGGTAGCTTGGTTCAGCTAGTGTAAGTTTCATGATATGCACCCCCACATTCCATTTAATTTACATTGAAATAATAATTATGCCCTATTTAAATGTTTTATGGTTATCAAAAAGATATTTTGTCCCCATCATGCACGATATGCACAGTCTTCCCTCTTCTGTACCCTTTCTCTATAGCCAGCTCCACAAGCGCCTCCTTCATCTCCTTCTCTCCATGGGCAGGTATTATGTTCTTTGGCTTGACAAGGTTTATCAGGTCCCTCAGGTCCTCTCTTGAAGCATGCCCTGAAGCGTGGATGTCCCTGAATATCCTTACACCTTTTTCCCTTAGCTTTCTCTCCAGCTCTGCCCTGTTCTCTATATTGACTTTGCTGGGGATGACAGTGCAGGAGAATATAACATGGTCTTCAGACTTGAACCTGAATGGTATCTCTCCGTTTACTATCTTGCTCAATGTTGATTTTGGCTCCCCCTGGTGCCCGGTAACGACCAAAAGATATTTTTCTATCCCCTGTTTCCCCATCTTACTTAGCCTGTTTTTTATCTGCTTGCCGAATTTTACTATCTCAGCATCTTTTGAGAAGCTTATTATGTCTATCTTCTCTCCTGCTTGGGTATACTTGGCAAGGCTCCTTCCAAGGAATACAACCTTCCTGTTCATCTTCTTCCCGAACTCTATGATGGATTTTAGCCTTGCCAGGTGGGAAGCGAACGTAGTGACTATAACCGCTTTTCCTCTTGAATCCACGCCAAGCATGACATCCCTAAGCATCTCCTTTGCAACAAGCTCAGAAGGCGTCTTTATCGGCTGCCTGGCCCTTGTGCAGTCGCATATCAGCACCTTGACCCCTTTATTTCCAAGCTCCTCCAGCCTTTTGTAGTTTGGCTTCTTCCCTAATGTTGGATGATTGTCAAACTTGAAGTCATTGGCGTACAATAAGGTCCCCTCAGGGGTGTGGACAGCTACCATGACCGTTTGGGGTGTGCTGTGGGTCATGTTTATGAACTCTATCCTGATGTTCTTGGAGACCCAGTACACAGAATTTACATTCAGGACTTTTATGCTGTTCCTCAGTTTTATCTTCTCGTCCCTGCTTATGGTCTTGATTACCTCTGATGTGAAAGGCGTGCATAGTATAGGAGCATCATACCTGTTGGACAGGAATGTCAATGCCCCGACATGGTCAAGGTGTGCATGCGTGGGTATTATTGCCTTTACCTTCCCCATCCAGTCTTTTATTACTCTGTCATTGGGTATTGCTCCGACTTTGGCCAGTTCATCAGGGCTTATCTCTACCATATCTTCTCCTTCCCCTTCTGTATATTTGATATAACTATCAAGGTGCAGCCCCATATCTATGATTACAGCCTCATCACCCGCCTTTACAGCGGTCATGTTCTTACCTATCTCGTCATACCCCCCTACAGCGCATACTTCTATCATTTTTTCTTTCCTCCCGTAAACAAAAATACGATGCTGTAGATGACCCTCATCACCGCTTCCAGCATTATTATGAAGACAAGGTATATTGCAGCATTATCCAAAAGAAGGGGAAGCTCGCTAAATCGCTGGGCCAAGGCTGCAACAGAGATAAAGTTGGGGTTGAGCAAAAAGACAGAAAGGACCATCAAAGGTATCATCTTCGCAAGGTCATTTGAAAGATCTTCGCTGAAATAAGAGGTAAACCTTACAGCAGAAACGACTATGGCAGATATAAGGAGGACCTGTGCAGCGCTCTGGCTTTCTGAAAGTATAAGAAGAAACCCCGAAAATATTCCAAACCAGAAAAAGACAGCCAAGGGCATTATCAGGATATACTCTATAAGGTACAATAATGAAGCGAAAATCTTGCTTATCAGGGGGCTTTTGCTTTGGTTATACCTGCTTAGGTTCAGTTCAAGGATATTCCTCCTTGCAAGGAACTTATAGAACTTCCAGATGAACAGGGCATAGGCGGCTATAAGCAGTGTAAACAGCGCAAGATCAAGAAAGATCCTGAATCTCTCAGGAAGAATCCCAGCTATAGGCTGGTAAACACCATTAAGCACCCAGTCCGATATCTCTGAAAAAACCATATTTCCATAAAACAGAAGGATTACTATAAAAATGTTTGTTTAAGCCCCACATACCCTGCCAATTCCAGAAAAAAATAAATAATAGTATCTTCTTTAATCTCCTGATGAAAAGGATCCATCTGATAATATCCGGAAAGGTCCAGGGCGTATTTTTCAGGCACAACGCCAGTCTTACAGCCAACAGACTGGGATTGAAAGGTTTTGTAAGGAACCTTCCAGACGGAAATGTGGAGGTGGTGGCAGAGGGTTCTGAAGAAAGGTTAAAGGAGCTTATAAGGTTCTGCAGGGAAGGGCCAAAAGGGGCTTATGTCGATAACGTAGAGATAGCCTATGAGGATCCCAAAGGGGAATTCAAGACCTTTTCTGTAAGGTATTGACTAAGCCTAAAGTCCTGTTCAACCTCTTATCTTTCGGCATTTGACGATGGTGGTTGTCCCTTCAGGCCCGCCTTCCTTTTTTTCAAGGGTGATAAGCCTGTCATCCGCCAGCTTGTTAACTTTCCTGAAGAGGCTCCTGTAAGACATATTGCCTCCCTTTTTCTGGTATTCCTTGAAAAGGTCCCCCATCCTGATGGATTTGTTCTTCTTTATGATATTAAAGATCAGCTTAGGCTCTCCATCAAGGTTTTCTGGATTTTCCAGGTTGTACTCATCCAGCTTATCTATTGCAGATTCAGCATCCTCTTTGGTTATCTTCCTGCTTGCCCTGTTCTCAGCGTTTGATGCAGCATCCCTCAGCATGCTTAACCCTGCCCTTATGTCCTCCAGCTCTGCTGTTTTTTTAAGTATGGCCTGGAACGCACCCTCTTCAAGAACATCCTGTACAAATGCATGGCTTATCCTTTGTTTCAGTATGCCTTCTGTCTCTTTGATGCTGTAAGGCTTGAACTCCAGGTTGTCAGCCATCATCCTTGACCTTATCCTCTCTTCCACATTATCTATCCAGTCCCTGTAGTTGGTTATCATAAAGACAGATTTTTTATAGAGTCCCTCTAAGATAGAGTATAGGAAATCAAGATCCTCCACCTTGTCTATCTCATCAAAGACAAAAACAGCATACACTTTGTTCAGGATATCCTTTATAGACTTAAAAAGGCTCTCCCTGTTCTTGTTCTGCGTCAGTCTGTATCCCAGCAGCTCGCAAAGTTCCAGGTAGACTTTAAAGCTTGAGTTTTTATGCCAGCAGTTTACATAGAGGGGAGTTATGTCTTCAGCCTTCTCTTCCAGCTCCTCTATAAGCTGCTTGCAGGCCAATGTTTTACCTATCCCAGGCACACCATAGATGAACAGGTTTTTGCCGTTCCTTCCCTGGAACAGGGGCTTGATGCAGCCTGCCATGTATTCCTGCTGTTTTTCCCTGTATTTCATAGGCTTTGGCTGGAAAGAGAAATCCAATGCCTCAGGATCCTTGAATAACGACTCTTCAGAACCCAGCATATCATCAAACAAGCCCATTGCTCTTCTATGTAGCCTGACAATATTTTTAAAACTTTGGGTATCCTGATATCTAACCTGGCAGGACAAAAACCGCTATATTTATATATGATTATCCAATTCTGCTCTTAGATAAAACAATTACCCCGTATTTACTAACTATGTTAGGAGGGAAGAATGGATAAGTCACAAGCAGCACAGGCATTGAAGAAAGTAAAGGCAACTTCTCAGAAAAGAAAATTTAGCCAGTCTATCGACCTTATCATAAATCTCAGAGACATAGATATAAAGAAAACAGATCAGTCTGTCAATTTCTTCCATACTATGCATTATCCTAAAGGAAGGAAAGTGAAGGTATGTGCTTTGGTCGGTCCTGAACTTCTCTCATCAGCAAAAGAGGTATGCGATCTTGCTGTATCTGTCGAAGATTTTCCTAAATACCAGAAGAAAGATTCAAAGAGATTAGCGGTAGAATATGATTTTTTTATTGCACAGGCTACGATAATGCCCAAGCTAGCCCAGGCATTCGGGAAGGTATTCGGCCCAAAAGGCAAGATGCCAAACCCAAAAGCCGGCTGTGTCGTTCCTCCTAACGCTAACCTGAAGCCTTTGTATGAAAAGCTCCAGAAGACAGTCAAATTGCAGACAAAGAACGACCCCATAATCCAGACCATAGTTGGAAACGAAGGTATGAATGATGAAGAGGTTATAGACAATATCATGAGCACATATGATGCTGTAGTGCATCATCTTCCAAACGGTAAGAATAACATAAAGAACATACTGATTAAGCTGACCATGGGAAAGCCTGTTCAGGTGGGGAAAGAGGGCAATTCTGTCGAAAAAAAGAAACCTGTTGGGAAAAAGCCCCTTAAGAAAGAAGAAGCCAGGCAGGAAAAGGTAAAAAATGAGTGAGAAAACCCATAGGATATCAGAGAAAAAGAAAAAGATTGCTGAGGGCATACAGAAGCTTATACTAGATCACCCCATCATAGCCGCAGTCGATCTTGAAAACCTTCCTGCACCCCAATTGCAGCAGATGAGGTCTCAGCTGACAGGAAAGATAAGGCTGTCGATGACTAAGAGGAGGGTTATAAAGCACGCTATCGAGGGTATTAAGGAAAAAAAGAAGAATATAGAGCAGCTGGAGCCTTATCTCAAGGGCATGCCTGCTTTGATATTTACAAAGGAAAACCCTTTTTCATTGTTCAAGACATTAAAGAAAAGCAAGACCAGTGCTCCTGCAAAAGCAGGGCAGACAGCTCCTTTTGATATAATAGTCCCTAAGGGCCCTACAGGCTTCATGCCTGGTCCTGTTATAGGGGAATTGGCCCAGTTAGGGATCAAATCAGGAGTTGAAGGCGGCAAGGTGGCTATCAAGGAAGATTCGGTAGTTGTAAAAGAAGGTGAGAAGATATCTGCCAAGGCCGCTGAGATCCTTGCAAGGCTGGGGATAGAGCCCATGGAAGTTGGCTTAAACGTTACAGCAGTATATGAGAATGAGCAGATATTCACTAAAGATGTACTTGACATTGATGAAGGTAAGTTCAGGGCAGACCTTGATAAGGCAGTCGTTGGAGCATTTAACCTTGCTATCAATGTGGGGTATCCAACAAAAGATACTATAATCCCATTGATTGGCAAGGCATTTAACGAGGCAAAAGCATTGGGCTTGTCACAGGAGATCATAGATGATGGTATCATAGATGCTTTGCTGTCTAAGGCAGAATCTTCAGCATTAAGCCTGAAGTCAACTGCAAATATAGCGGTTGTTGAAAAGCCAAAAGAGGAAAAAGCCAAAGAAGATGATGCAAATAAGCCTTCAGAGCCCAAAAGCAAAGGGGAACCTGCAGTCAAAGAGCAGGAAAAAAAAGAAAGCGTTGCTGTAGACAAGGAAGATTCCAGCTCTCCTGAAAGTGCATCTCCGATTGAGAAGAAAGAAGAGAAGGTCTTAGAAGAGGAAAAGAGTATAATCCAGGAAGAAAAAAACCTGGAGAAAGATTTTAAGAAGCCGGTCATCCAGGATCCTGTTGAAAAAGAAGTTAAAGAGGAGCTCAGGGAAGAGGAAGAGAAGCTTTTGGAAAAAGAGAGGATAGAAAAGGAAAAAGAGCTTGAGAAGGTGGAAAAACAAAAAAAAGAAGAGGCAAAAAGGCCTGTCGAAGATGATACAGATAAAAAGATAGCAGAGATGGTTGCTAAGACTAAAAAATTTGTCAAAGGCGAGATACCAGATGCTGAGAAGCTGGTAGAAGAGGCGGGAAAATTAACGGCAAAAGAAGCCCCGAACAAAAGCGGAAAAGGCAGCCAGTCAGGATCCTCAGGTGGTTTAGGCAAAAAAGGAGAAAATAAGCCTGCAGAAAAGATACCTTCAATCCAGGAGCTTAAGGCAAAAAAAGAAAGAGATGCTAAGGAATCGGAAAAGAAGAAGAAAGAGCAGGAAAATGTAGAAAATCTGACCCATGAGCTGATGAAAAAAGGAACCCTGAGGGCAGACTCAGATTAAAAAACAAATAAAACGCGGAGGTATGTAAAATGGAATACATTTATTCAGCAATGCTCATTCACAAGGCAGGCGGAAAAGTGGATGAAGCTACAGTAAGCAAGGTTTTAGAGGCAGCAGGAGTTAAGGTAGACAATTCCAGGGTCAAGGCTCTGATCGCTTCATTGGAAGGGGTCAACATTGACGAGGCTATCGAAAAAGCAGCAGTAGCTCAGGTAGCAGCTCCGGCAGCTTCAGCAGAATCTCCTGCACAGGGAGCAGAGTCCAAGAAAGAAGACAAGGCTAAGGAAGCTAAGGAAGAGGCTAAGTCCCAGGAGCAGGCAGCTGCAGGGCTTGGGAGCCTATTCGGCTAAATTTTGATTATAGCTCAATACATAAGCTCAGGAAAATTTATCATGGACCTCAATAACAGGTCCCATGGAATCCGCACTTCCCTGTTTGAAGATGTGTCTGGGTTTATCCCCTGGATGTATATCTGTGCAGGGGCGATAGCTTAAAATTTTCTTGGGCTATTGGCCTTCTAAAGAAGGGCTAAGGCTTGAAAATGACGTTAGAAGTGAACTTGGCGCAAAATGCAAAAACAAGAACAGGAAGAGATATTTAGAAAGCTGGATAATATAAAGAAAGAGATTATTTCTTTAAGGACAGAGCTTAATCAGGTTGACAGAAAAAAAGAGGAGCAGTTCAGGAAGAAAGAGGAGTTAAGCGATAAGATAGCCTCTTTGATAAGGCAGATAAAAGAAGACAGGGATCAGAGAAACTCGCTTACAAAGAAGGTAAAGGAAGATAAGGAGAAAAGGAATGAGCTTAATAAGGAGGCTCAGGAAGAGATTTCTGAGCTGAAAGGCCTTGCTGAAGAGAAAAGGAATATTTCTGAAAAGTTTGGGATCAAGGACGATCCTTCAAGGATTAAGGAGCAGATAGAAGCCCTGGAATTTAAGATAGAGACAGAGGGGCTTTCTTTCGAGAAAGAGAAGCAGTTGATGAAGGTGATAAAGGACCTCAAGAAAAAATACAAGGAGGCCGAAAAGATAAGCAATGTCTGGAATAAGATCCATGAGAAATCAAAAGTGATTGATGAGAAAAGGAAGATAGCAGGGGAAACCCACAGGAAGATGCAGAAGAAAGCAGAAGAGAGCCAGACAAGGCACAACGAGATACTTTCATTGTCCAAGGAGATAGACGAGCTCAAGGTCGATGAAGAAGAGGCGTTTAAGAATTTTATAATGCTCAAGGCAAAATTCAATGACATCAACAAGAAACTTAAGGAAAAGCTGGATGAGTTCAATAAGGTAAATGAGCAGGCAGGCAGCCTAATAAGGTCAAAGCGCATGAAGACAGAGCTTAAAACAAAGGAATTCTTAAAGATGAAGGAGAGGGATGTGGAGGAAAAGATAAAGAAAAGGGAGAGATTGACGACAGAAGACCTTTTGGTTTTTCAGAAGACATCCCGAAGGGGGGATTTTTAACATCCTGCCCTGCGTATTAACTGTTTCTATTTACCCATATCTTATTTTATAGAAAAGGATCATGAGTATGAGGGTTAGGCTTAATAGGTTTGCTAATATTACTGGAAGTTCTTCGATTAAGAAGCCATATACCAGCCACAGGCACACCCCCACTGTTAATATCATATACATCCATAATGATATATCTTTTGTTTCTTTTAACTTAATGGTCTTTATAGCTTGGGGAAGGAATGATGCTGTTGTCAGTGCTCCTGCCGTAAGCCCCAGGATTAATGTGATTTTCATCTTGCCCTCCTGCCAAATATCTTTGTTCCTATCCTCACCATGTTAGCCCCTTCTTCAGCTGCTACCTTATAGGAATCTGACATCCCCATGGAAATGTATTCCATTTTTGCCCCGGGTATCTTTAGCAGCTTTATCTTTTCAAATAACTTTTTTGTAAGCTTGAAATAAGGCCTGTCATCTTCAGGATTTTCGAAATAAGGTGCCATAGTCATAAGCCCCATTATCCTGATATTTTTAAGTTTCGAGGCTTCTTTGACCAGGCTTTCTGCCTTATCAGGCATGACCCCGTCTTTATTAGGCTCTTCTCCGGAGTTGATCTCGATAAGTACAGGCATAACCTTTCCTATCTCTCCGCATCTTCTGCTTATCTCCTCGGCTGTCTCTATAGAATCTACAGTCTGGATCATATCAAAGATCTCAACAGCTTTTTTGACCTTGTTTTTCTGAAGATGCCCTATACAATGAAATTTAGCCTTTCCTTTTAGTAGGGAATATTTTTTTTCTGCTTCCTGCAGGTAATTCTCCCCTATGATCTCTATCCCTCCCTCTATGGCTTCCCTTACCTCTTCTATGCCTCTTGTTTTTGTTGCTGCTACCAGGCTTATTCCTGCAGGGAGATCTTCCTTTATTTTTTTTATATTCTCTTTGATTTGCATTTTTGCCTTTATAACCTGCTAATATGGCCTGTCAACCGCTTTTATTTTCCAGGATGGATTTTAGCTTTTTCTCAAAACGCCCATAGCACTCACCCATTATTTGGGCTAGAGGGCGCCCTTCCATCATCAGCAGATGAAAAGCGAGTATTATCAGGTCCCCGGTTTCTATTGCAAAGTGCAGGTCATTTTTTTCATATAGGTCCTTTATCTCTGAAGTATGATGCTCCATCATGCCTATTATCTCCTCAGGGGTGTTACCCAGCTTTTGTGAAAGCTCAACTATGCCGTTTACCCTCTCAAGGTCTATCATAGCATTATCCTTCATTTTTTATCTTATCTATCCCTTCCCTCGGCATTTTTTCAAGCCTCGCCCCCTTTACCTGGACTACCTTTGAGGCTATGAATGATGCGATCTTGCCGGAAGTTTCAAGGCTGAGGTCATTCAATAGCCCGTATAAGAATCCTGCAGTATAGATATCGCCTGCTCCTGTCGTGTCTACCGCATTTGCATCAAACCCTTTGACCTCTATCAGGCTGCCTCTGCTTTTTATGAGGGACCCTTCTTTTCCAAGCTTTACGACAGCGATATCTGCCATCTTCGATAGCTCATCAACAGCTTCCTTTGCTTTCTTTCCGGTAAAAGATTCAGCCTCTAGCTCATTTGCGATAACTATGTCTGCATAATCCATTATGATAGATTTGAGTAATCCCTGGTTCCTTTTGATGATGTTTGGGTCTGCAAGGTCAAGGCATATGGATACATTGTTGTTTTTTGCTATCTCCATGGCCATCATGGCAGCATTCCTTGTTTTTTCCCCGTCTAGCACATAGCCTGTCAGGTGAAGGAACCTTGCTTCTATTATGTCTGCTTCATTTATCTCGTTGTCTTCTAATAATGTTGATACCCCCAGGTGTGTTGCAAATGTCCTTTCCGAATCTGGCGTTATGAACGTTACAGCCCTTCCGGTCATGCCGTCAACCTTTATTATCCTTGACATCACCCCGTTTTCGATGAGTTTGTTATGGTACTCTTCGCCTAAGCTGTCCATCCCTACCTTTCCGAAGTATACAGTCTTATGGCCGAGCATAGACAATGCGCTGAGGGTATTGGCTTCAGACCCTCCGGGAGCCAGTTTTATATTGTTTTTGTCAAGCTTTTTTTCTACCTCTTCAATGCCTTTTTCATCCAGAAGGTGCATGTTCCCCTTTACCATGCCAAGCTCTTTTAGAAAGCTTTCCTCTGTCTCTATCAGTATGTCCATCAGGGGGTTCCCTATGCTTACGACATCATGTCCCATGCCTTAGAAGAAGATAACTCCACTTTAAAAAATTTGGGTTTTTGGAAATTTAGGGCCTATGTTCATGGCTGCTCGCCTGCAGGCAGCTTTGATGTCCGCCCTTTTCTAAGAGGGTTTGCTTTAGATAAGCAGAAGCCGCTCCGGTATTTTTTACCTTAATATGTCTTCTATGGGCTTCTGCTTCTTTTCTTTTTTTTCTGTCTGCTGAGCTTCCTTTGCAGCGGATTCAAGGTCGACTCCCATGTCCTTAAGCCCTTTGATATGCATCTGCATAAGTTGCTCCACTATCTGGAGTATCCTGAGCATCTCTTCCCTTTCCTTAGCCAGGGTAGCTAATGCCCCCTTATGAAACCCGATTTGCTCTTCACTGCTCACATCTGCAGCTTTTTGTGCTGCATTTTCCTTTTTTTTCTTTGCCATGCTTATTGAAAGATTAGCTTATTTAAAAATATATCGTGAAAAGGTATATATTAAGCTCAGTCGAGGTTGTTGCCAAAATGATGGGGGTCATCAATTCGTGAGGCTCCTGCTATTTCATTTTTTAGTCGACAGGGGGGTTTCCCCAGTCGGGGGATGTCGGCAATCAAAAAATAAGATTAAGAGCCGAACCCGATGACCTCCCGACTGAAAGGAGAGTTTTGGCAACAACCTCTCAGTCGAAGCTTAATACCTACGTGAAAAGCAAAAATTTATTCAGCTAATCAAAACATTTCTATATTGCTATTTCAGATGAACCTCGACGATATCCTCGTCCTTTAGCCTGTGCCTCAATCCGCACATCTGGGCGTTGAACTTTGCCGAGCTGCCCCATACCCTGGCAAACCTGAACTTTTTTATGAAGTCCTTATGGATATGCACTGCCATGTCTTCTATTACTGCACCTTTTTTTAGGCATATGGGCTCGTCCTTTTTTGCTTTTTTCCCCGGCTCTTTGGTATAGACCTTTATCAGGTTAAGGTTTTTCCATAGCTCATCTTTGAGTTTTTTTATATCCTCCTCATCAAATGCAGATATCTCGATGCGGTCGATCTTATAGTACTTGCATAGGTCTTGAAATACCTTGTTGCTGTCTATGATATCCTTCTTGTTTATCACGATTAGGGAACTCAGGGAAACCCACGATTCGTCTTTTCCGTATAGGTCTTCCTTTAGGGCTATGTTTGCATTGTCCATCTCCCTGAAAAGAAAATCGATGTCGCTTCTGTCAGTTACGATAACAGCAAGGTCAGCCTGCCTTATTATGGACAAGAATTGTGGTCCTCTTTCGCTTTCTGAATAGCCTTCAAATATTGAGGGCACTTCTATTGTCTGCAGCTTCAGCCCTTTGTATTTCATTATCCCTATCTCTGGCCTTTTTGTCGTAAAGCCATACTCCGCAACCTTGGCCTTCGAGTTTGTCAGCTTGTTAAGGAGCAGGCTTTTTCCGGAATTTGGTGGACCTATAATGCATATGGTAGCTGCACCCTCTTTTTTTATAGAGAATGATTTCCCTTTGGATTTTTTCTCCAGCTGTTTCTGCTTCTTTTCTTTCAGCTTCGCGATCTTTGTCTTTATCTCCTGGCGGAGGTGCTCAGTCCCTTTATGCTTTGGAACCGTCGCATACATCTTTTGAAGCGCTTTTATCTTCTCATCAACAGTAGACGCATGAGAATATTCCATCTCTGCAGTTACATACTCTGCGCCTACATTAGTGGGCATATTTGCACCTTCTTCTATTCTTGGTCATAGGATCATCAAAGGGTTAATAGCTCACGAATCATTTAAAAATTTTTTTGTTGTTGAGCCCCATAGAAGCCCAACACCCTTTTTTATGATATTTAACAAGGCACGTACAAGAGGATATTTTTTCATAGCTTCCTTTGCCGTTTAAACACAACCTTTAAAAATATCCATATATTTTGTTATGGATATGCCTTCACTTAAATTCAAGTCAACAGCGGACATAAAAGTTCCTAAAAACCTCATCGATCAGGTTATAGGCCAGGATGAAGCGGTCGAAATTATGAAGAAATCTGCCAAGCAGAGAAGGCATGTCCTTCTGATAGGGCAGCCGGGAACAGGGAAATCCATGCTTGGTGTTGGCCTGGCAGAGCTCTTGCCTAAGGGAAAACTGGAAGACACACTTGCATTCCCTAATCCTAATGATGAGAATACCCCTCTGATAAGGACGGTTCCTGCAGGGCAGGGACGTGACCTGGTTGCAAAGGCAAAGATACAGTCGATGGGGATGTTCAAGAACCAGAATATCATCCTTTTTATCCTGGTCATAATCTCTATGATAGTCCCCTGGTGGGCAAGGAAGCATTACCAGTCAGATATAATGTTTGCAGCTTTTTTCCTTGGAGGCATGGTCTTTTTAGGGGCTTTTGTAATATTTCTGAACATCGGAAAAAGGATGGCCTCCCCTCAGGTAAGGGCGCCTAAGCTTATAGTGGATAATTTTAGGAAAAAACAGGCGCCTTTTAATGATGCTACAGGGGCTCATGCAGGAGCTCTCCTTGGAGATGTTCTTCATGACCCTTTCCAGTCAGGAGGCCTCGGAACACCTGCTCATGAGAGGGTAGTTGCAGGAATGATCCATAAGTCTCATCTTGGAGTCTTGTTTCTTGATGAGATAGCTACGCTTCAGCCTTATACCCAGCAGGAGCTCCTTTCAGCTATCCAGGAGAAAAGATTTGCAATAACAGGCCAGTCAGAAAGGTCGGCAGGGGCCATGGTAAGGACAGAGCCGGTACCCTGTGATTTTATCCTTGTGGCAGCAGGAAACTTAGAGACCATAAAGAAGATGCACCCGGCATTGCGATCCAGGATAAGGGGCTATGGCTATGAGGTCTACATGAATGATACCATGCCTGATACAGGGGAAAATAGGAACAAGATCGCTATGTTTGTTGCACAGGAGGTAGTTAAGGATAAGAAGATACCTCATTTCTCCAGGGAAGCAGTCATAGAGATTCTGGAAGAGGCAAGAAAGATGGCCAATAGGAAAGGGCACCTGACATTGAGGCTTAGGGAGCTTGGAGGCCTTATAAGGGCAGCCGGAGACTTGGCTAAGGAAAAAGGTTCTAATCTCGTAGATAAGAAGCACATACAGGATGCAAAAAAGATTGCAAGGACACTGGAAAAACAGATAGCAGACAAATACATAGAGAGAAAAAAGGAATATGAGGTAATTGTAACCTCAGGAAACAGGGTAGGAAGGGTAAATGGGTTGGCTGTTATGGGTGGTGAAGATGCATACTCAGGTATAATCCTGCCCATAGAATCCCAGGTAACCTTGGGAGGAAAAGAAAAAGAGATAATAGCCACAGGCAAGTTAGGGGACATAGCAAAAGAGGCTATAAAGAACGTCTCTGCCATAATAAAGAAGTACTTTGGAGAAGACCTGAAGGAAAAATATGATATCTATGTTCAGTTTCTTCAGACCTATGAAGGTGTAGAAGGAGATTCAGCTTCTATCGCTGTGGCAACTTCAGTGATATCTGCCTTTAAGGACATACCTATACGGCAGGATACTGCCATGACAGGCAGCCTTTCTGTAAGAGGCGATGTTTTGCCTATAGGCGGAGTTTCTTCAAAGGTAGAGGCAGTTATAGAGGCAGGGATAAAAAGGGCGATAGTGCCAAAGTCAAACATGAAGGACATAATAATTGACCCCGCTAAGCTTAAGGATATCAAGATAATCCCTGTAGAGCACATAAAGGATGTCCTTAAGGAGGCTTTGGTATGGGCTGGAAAAGGAGATACCCTGAAAAGGATTATGAGGAGTTGATATTTGTTAGGATAAAAACATAATGTTTATAAAAAGAATAATGATATGGGGTTATTATGGCAGAAAGAAAAAAAGTATCAGTAAAGGGCAAAAGAAAGTCTAAAGCTGCAAAAGAAATGAAGATAGACTTATCTGCTCTAAAATTCTGCCCTGAATGCGCTTCCACAAATATATTCTACAGTAAGACAAGAGATGAGCTGATCTGCCGTGATTGTGCAGCCATATTCTCCAAGTTAAGCCCGGATCAGATGAGGAAATACAAGGCTTCCCTGAAGTAATCATCTCCATATGACTTTTACATCATCTGTGCGCTCATAAGGCTTTATATCAAGTTCTTCTGTTTTAGTTTTTACACCTGCCTTGAATTCTATCATCCCAAGATGTGCAATCTGAGCCCCATTATCTACCATAACCTGGTTAGGGGGTATAAAGCATCTGGCCCCCCTTTCAGAGCACATCTTTTTGCACATCTCCTGCAGCCTTAGGTTGCACGCTACCCCTCCCCCCAATAGGAGCTCTTTTTTTTCGCAATGGGCAATAGCCCTTTCAGCGACCTCCACCAGCATTGCAAAGGCTGTCTCCTGGCAGCTATAGCACAAATCCTCTACCTTGTATTTTCTGCAATCATATTTCTGCTTGAGGTTTGTCTGCAGGCCTCCAAAGCTAAGGTCCATCCCTTTTACGACATAAGGCAGCTCGATAAATCTTTTTCCTTTGAGTGCAAGCTCATATATCTTAGGGCCTCCCGGAAAACCTAATCCGATATGCCGGGCAAACCCGTCAAGGAAGTTCCCTGTTCCATTGTCCAGGGTTTCTCCGAATATCCTGTATTTGCCTCCCTCATAGGCGATAATCTGCGTATTTGCACCAGAAACATAAAGAAGGACAGGATCCCTGCATCTTGTAAGCAGCCTCCCTATCTCTAAGTGGGCTATGCAATGATTTACCCCTATTATTGGTTTTTTTATCTTATTGGCTAGCTCTTTCGCTTTTTCCATACCAGCCACAAGGCATGGAGCAAGACCAGGCCCCTGTGAAAAGCTTATCAGGCCAATATTCTCAAGAGAGATTCCAGCAAAGTCTAAGGCATCATAGATAACCTGATCGCTTACCCGGATATGGTGCTCTTTTGCTTCAGTCGGGTGGATTCCTCCTTTTTTGGTTGTATAGCTGTCTTTAACATTAGCCAGGATTTTTCCCTTATCATCTACAATTCCTACGCCGAACGTGTGCGCTGTGCTTTCTATCCCTAAGCAGATCATTTTTTGATATTAATCTGTTGTTTTATAAAAAACTATCACCCAATCCTTCTTGAACTCAGGCATGCTCCTTAAACCTTGTAAAAAATCTTTTTTTGTCCTCAAATCTGGACTCAATATTGCCCATAAAAGCAAACAGCTTGGCCATCAGCTTATCCAGCTTCTTAAAAAGGGAAGAATATTCCTCCTCTGTTATATAGTTAAGGTCTTTTGACATTGAGAGAAGAACATCCAGCTCCTTTGCAGAGCCGTATGCATGGCTTAGGTATTTGAGAAATTCCTTATAAGACTTTTTTGCGCTTCCTTCAGCTATATTTAGGGGTATTGATGTAGCAGACCTCCTTGTCTGCGAGATTATGTTGTCTTTCTCCTTTTCAGGAAACTTATCAAGCATCTTATGTATGTCTATAGCAAGGCCATAGCCTAGCCTGAAGATCTCCATATTCTTGTAAAGCCGGGCCATACTTTTCGGTAGGCTTTCTTTGTTTAAATAATTGTTGGCAATTGATAGATAATATCTGAGTGGGGGGTTCATAAGAACCCTATGAGGCATATACCTTTATCAGGAGATGTTTTTATCTGGTGGGCCGTCTATTTTGTAATCTTAAAATCAAGAAGATACAGCTCACGCTACTTGAAAAATTGTGAATGAAAATTAAAAAAGAAAAAAAATGATAACCATGCATAGAGTTAACGAACTTTTGGAGATTGCATGCTGAATACCTCGCCGAAGCTTGGTACTTACACATCAATTCCATCAAACCCATGTTTTATGGGAGTTCTAAGATATCTCTTTTTAAGGATAGCTTCGTGCTTAGATGCTTTCAGCACTTATCCATATAGAGCGTAGCTGCCCTGCATACCTTGTTAGATAACAGGTCCACCAGAGGCTCCGAATCTTCGTTCCTCTCGTACTAGAAGATTCTTCCTTTCAGATATCAACATCTCCAGTAGATATTAAACAAACTGCCTCACAGCGTTCTGAACCCAGCTCACGATCCCTTTTAATTGGTGAACACCCACACCCTTGGCTGCTTCTGCACAGCCAGGATAGGAAGAGCCGACATCGATGTAGCAAGACGCGCCGTCGATAAACTCTTGAGATTTAAGGCTATTGCTAAGTACTTCAGGAAGTGAAAAAACGACCTTAAGTTCCATTCGCAACCTTAAAACCCAATATGAGCTCTCAGGCGCGACCACTCTGTTATCCCCGGAGTAACTTTTCAGTCATCCCTAGCCCCCATCAAGGAGGACATAGAGGTTCGCTAGGCCAATATTTCTATCCTGGATACAATTTTATTATGAATCCAGTCAGGCTGGCTTTTACCCTTGCATTCTACACTCGATTTCTGACCGAGTTGAGCCAACCGTTGGGCACTGTTGATATAAAGCTAAGCATATTTGGCATGCTTATAATCTTTTCAACAGTGTGCCACCCCAGCCAAACTGTCTAACTATTGCTGTTCTTCTTGCGAAGTTAGCTACGTAAATTTTGAAAGGTGGTGTTACATTGGTGTCTACACTTAATCCGAAAATCAAGCTTTAGCGACTCCCACCTACACTATGCAACAAAGCTCACATAGCAACAATAACCTACAGTAAAGTTTCACGGGGTCTTCACGTCCCACTGAAGATCTCTGGCCTTCGCACCAGAATGGAGAGTTCGGAGAGTTCTAGCTAGGGACAATGAGGATCTCGTTACGCCATTCATGCGGGCCGTCAATCAAACGGCAAGGCATTTCGTTACCTTAAGAGAGTTATAGTTACCCCCGCCGTTTACCTGCTCTTAGCTCCCTTGAACAGGAGTTTAAAGTACAGGCACTGGGCAGACGTCACCTTCTATACACACCTTTACAGGCTAGCAGAAGGTTAAGTTTTTGTTAAACAGTCGGACCCTCTCTGTAATTGCACCCTGCAATTGCTAACATAAGCTAACAACCGCAGGGACCCCTTATACCAAAGGTACGGGGCT
>JAHWIN010000059.1 GCA_019322475.1 Candidatus Woesearchaeota archaeon | reverse complement strand
GGACGTCTTAGCTTGCGAAGCAGGGTAAGAGGTTAGAAAAGCGAAGCTTTTCAAAGCGAGCTGACCATGTTCCTAAACAAAGTTTAGGGTTATGGTCAGTGTAGTAGCATAGGATTTCTACGGGGCTTATGTTGATTTTTGCACTATCTAAATTTATTCCCTAAAGGAGTTTTACCCTATAGGCGAAACCTGATTATAAAGACCATCCAAAAAACTGGATTGTACAGGGCCCCTGCCATGTCAAGACGAAAAACGCAACTTTTATATAGTCCTCTATCAGGATAGAGATTATTATAGAGATATTTGTTAAAAAAGATAGATCGCCTGTCTTGCTGTTTAGCAAAAATATCTATTAATATAAAAGAGGTTGATAGTCATGGCTGAAGAAGGCTCCTATGAGATAATGCCCTACAAGGAGATAGTTGAACTGAAGAGGCAGATATCTGAGCTCCAGAAGAAGACTGGAGATACATCTTCTAAGGAATTGCTTGATTCTATGGCAGCCTTGACAAAATCCATGAACGGCATGCTTCAGTTGTTCAGCTCTGCTGCAGAAGAGATGAAGCTGGAAGAAAAGGAAGAGCATGTCCTAAGCGAGAAACTCGGCCCTTTGATCGAAAAGGTTGACAGCCTGGAAAAGCAGAATGAGACCATTGCAGAAGGGCTGGTAGCTGTAGCTGACATGGTCAAGGACATGAAAGAAGGGAAGCCAAGGGTAGCAAAGGCCCCTAAAAAGAAAGAGACAGGCCTTCCTAAAGGGCCGATGGAATTTCCTCCTCCAAGGCCGATGCCACCTAATGTTCATGGAGGCCCAAGGATAGTCGCTAAACAGCCGATGCCTCCGCCGGGGGCGCCGATGCCTCCTCCTTTCGAGAGTATGATGCCTGCTCCTCCCCCAAGAGGCCCGATGCCTCCGCCGGGGGCGCCGATGCCTCCCCCTGAAGGTATGATGCCTCCTCCGCCTGACATGTCACTCCCCCCACTGGAAGAAAAGCCAAAAAAGAAAAAGCATTTCGGCTTGTTCAGAAAAAAATAAAAAAGTCAAGATGATGGATAGTTCTGGTATAAACCCTAGAAGGCTAAAAAGCTTTGTTAGAAATGCTTGTGTCATACTTAAAAAGCAGAAGGACAAGGAAAAGGCAGGGACAGATCTTAAAAGACAGTTCCTCAGCATGAAAAGGTTCTCTTCAAGGAAGAAAGGGATAGAGGATGAGCTGAAAAAGCTGGATGAAAAGATGTCTGATGTTCTGGAAAGTGAGCTAAAGATTTCAAAGATCAAAAGCCATGAGCCCCATAAGGGCAGGCTCGTAGAGGCAGTATACGATAACAAAAGAAAGATAAGCCAGATAAAAGATTCTATAACAAGGATAGAGGCGCAGCTGGGGCGCTTCCTTGACACCAAAGACAAAAGGGAAAAAGCCATAGAAAGCCTGGAAAGAAGGATTAGGGCTAAGGTAGGGGCAAAAGACACATCCGTCCTGAAAAAAAAGCTAAACATGATGGAATCAGCATATGGCCGGCTAAAAAAGAAAGGGCTGTCTGAACAGAGGATAGAAGACAGGATAAGCAGCCTTAAGGCAAGGCTCGAAGCCTAGATGTCTTTTCCCATGACCGTATTCCTGTTATTTTCCTTTGCCCTTCTGCACGCATCCTTGACAAGGGATATTACCTTCTCGTTCAGCTTCTCGTAAAAGTCTGTAGATATGTTCAAAGGCCTTTCATTGACCCTTGCATAACTTTTCATGTTTGACCGAACTATAAGGGATTTTGGCATCTTTTTCACCTCAAGACCATAGTTTATTCATTTATGTGCAAACCAGAACCTTAAAAGGCCTCTCTCTTTTTTGTCACATCTCAAAAAGCCGAAACGCTCAGCCTGGATCACCTGCCCTTCGTCTATCTTTTTCATACTTTTCTCCCCCAGCCCCTTTATGATCTTATTGTCAGGCATAATGACCTCTATCTTAATAAGGCCCTTCTCCTTTGGCAACCAGTGTATTATGCTTTTTCCTTTTTCCTTGTATTTCCTGTATTCCAGGGAATGGAAGATAAAGCTGTTTTCCTCCTTTATGAAATTAAGGCAGTCCATAAGCCTGTATACTAAGTTTTCCTGAAACCCTTTAAGGTCCTCCTCTGAAACATAGAAAGTGTCTTTTGTCTTGAACTTTCTTCCTCCCTTTATGCTTTCAGGATGCAGGTCAAGCTCTATATCCTGGGAAGGGGAATTCTTTATGGTTATCTCCTTAGGATCCTTTATGAAAAAATACCTTCTTGCTTTCTTGTCTATAACATCCTTGTTGAAAGAGTTTATGGTCTTGAAAAACTCATCCTTCGTGACTGTCTTGTCATTCAAGCTTATCCCTACATCGATAGAATATCTTGCCAAAGCCTCTGGAGTATAGCCCCTTCTTTTCAACGCTGCCAAAAAAGGGAGCCTTATATCATCCCACCCCCCATAGGTCTTGTTCTCTATCAGGGGCCTTGTCTTAGAGCAGCTTACAGGCATCCCTTTGAAGTTTATCCTGCCTACAAAGATAGCCTCAGGAAACCTCCTGTCAAGGTAATCATAGATATATCTCTGCCTCATGGCATTATCATGGTGGTCCTTGGCCCTTATGACATGGGTAACCTTTGATTCCATATCATCCACTGCAACAGCCATGTTCATAAGGGGCCATACCCTGTATTTTTTTCCCTGCCTGGGATGCTCTGAATCGTTGATCCTGAAGACAGGAAAGTCCCTCATAGCAGGGTTCTTGTCCTGTATGTCTGTCTTCACCCTTGCCACAGCCTCTCCCTGCTTATAGCCCTTGAACATCATCTTCCATCTATTGGCCTGCTCCTCTTTCGAAAGGCTCCTGCAGGGGCATGCTTTCTTCCCGTTTATAAGCTTCTTATATTTCTCAGGGTTGCAGGTGCATATATAGGCCTGGGCCATGCCGATAAGCTTTTCCATATAGCTATAGTACCTTTCCATCCTTGATGATTGTATGATAACCTGGCTTATGTTGCCTCTTGTCACCCATCTGGCATCCTCTTCTATAAGCTTATAAGCAGGCTTGTATATCTTCTCAGGGTTTGTATCGCCTATCCTAAGGATAAGCTTTCCCTTATACTTCCTGCAGTACTCAGAGTTCAGAGATAAGACATAAGCATGGCCTATATGCAGCGGACCCGAAGGCGAAGGCTCAAACCTCATGACAAGATTTTTGGCGTTCTTAAGTTCAGGAAGAGCCCTTTCCTTTTCCTTGTGCTTTTTCTCCTTAAGCAGCTCAGGAGCGTCCTTCTCCAATAAGGACCTCTGCTCCTCCGGGTTAAGCTTGTTGACCTCCTCTATGGCCTTGTTTACTTTTTCCTTAATCTCGCTCACCTTTGGCTTAAGTTCGGGCTTTTCCGCCAGTATCTTCCCTATCACAGCCCCGCTGGATGCAGTACCGTTGAACCTGACTGCATTCTGCAAAGCATAGTTCCTTATTTTCAGATCAAGCATATAACCTCAAAAATCGCTGAATTTATAAATTTTTTTGAAATGTTTTAGGCCAAAAACGAAAAGTATATAAATCAGCTATATCCAGTAATAGATTAACCATCAAAGACTAACGGGGATATCTTTTCTGGATATCCCATTTTTTTGGGGATTGATTGATTTTGGGGATAAGATTGAGAAATAGCAGTATAATACCAAAAGCGCCTGTAGCCAGGATATTGTTTCATGCAGGTGCCAAGAGAGTCTCAGATTCTGCTGCAAGCGCTTTCGCAGACATCCTTGCTGAGATTGCAGAAGGCATATCGAACAAGGCTGTCCAGATTGCAAAGCACAGCGGAAGAAAAACCGTCCAGGAAGGGGACATAAAGCTGGCAGTTAGGTAAGCTTTAAATATACTTCTTTAATATCCCTACTAAAACGGGCCGGTGATTCAACCCGGTTCCATATTACCCTAGGGTCTTATGGCGGGAAAGAATACTCCCTTGGCTAGGGGGTTATCCGAGTTCAAATCTCGGCCGGTCCATAATCAATATCCCGATGATAAAAATGAGGTGCTTTAAATGCTGGAAGGATTAGAGACCCCTGCTAAAGAAATCCATGCCAAAAATTGCATATTCTGCAAGATCATAAAAGGGGATATTCCCTGCGCTAAGATTGCAGAAGACGATAATACTTTCTGTTTTCTGGATATCGCTCCTGCCAATAAAGGGCATGTACTGGTAATAACAAAAAACCACTATGAGACATTGCTGGATGTTCCTGACCATCACCTAAATGACCTGATGATCAAGACAAAAAATATAGCAAGAGCCCTTTCTTTTGCCCTGGGAAACGAAGGCTTTAACATCCTGATGAACAGCAAAAGGGTGGCAGGCCAGCTGGTCCCCCATGCCCACATCCACATAATACCCAGGTTCGAGTCTGACAGGATAAGCCTGAACTGGAGCCCCAAAAGGTACAGGGACGAGGAGATTGCTGAATTCAGGGACAAAATAAAAAGTTTTTTATAAGCCCCTTTTATTCTCTTTATCAATATGGCGGTGTAGCTCAGCTTGGTTAGAGCGCTAGACTCATATATTTGAGTGATGAAGCCATCGGCTGATGATATCAGCTCGAACCGAGTCATCTAGAGGTCCGGAGTTCAAATCACCGCACCGCCATTTAT
>JAHWIN010000058.1 GCA_019322475.1 Candidatus Woesearchaeota archaeon | reverse complement strand
TTTCGTAGCAGAACCATCCTTCTCTTGAAGATTCTGGGAAGTTTGCATCATCTTTGCTGTTTACATCCACATTTCCACAATCATATTTTCCCTCTTTTGTATCAGGGCTACATACGCAGGGATGGCCTAATAAAGGCCCTTCAAGCTTTTGGTTAAAGGCACATTGAGGGTATTTCCTGCATTTGTCATAGTAGCAGAATTTCAAATCCCCTTTTGGACAGTTTATAGAGTTGCTGCTGCCGCATACGCAGGCGTCTTCTGAAGCTATTGGGTTTCTGGGTGAAGGAGCGCACGTGTTTTCCCTGCTGCTTCCCGGAAGGATATATATGGGGATGTCAACTGACTGGGGTATGCCGTTTGATACTATGATCCTGTCAGAGCCGTCATATTCTATTCCAGATACATCATCACATTTTCCTCTTTCAGTAAGAGGGTATCTTAGGTCAATGTGGAGATAGAATTTAGGCTCTAAGGTAGCTCCGTCTTCAGGCCTTCCTGTATATTCGACAAAGAAGTTATACCTCTCCCGGGGATTAAGGCCTGCTCCTGGAATGGGGTCAACCCCTGTAACTATCATCCGGGCACCCATGTCATCAAGCTCTATCACACATTCGCCTCTTCTTCCTCTTTGGTAGCAGTCTTTTATCTGCTTTTTGGTTCCCCTATACTCATAGGAGTCTGTGCTTGTCGCTGATATCGTTATGCCTTCTCCGTTTGCACGGTCATCTGTGAATATAAGGTTTCCTCCGTAGCCTTGCTTTGTCGCCTTTTCAGAGGTGTAGTAGAGCATCACAGCGTCCTTTCTGTTCCCGTTTTCATCCTCGTACTTGACTGAAAAGCCATAGCCTTCGCTTGATATGTCAGCTTCTGTTATCGTGTAGATGTTTCTTGTGGATACCTCTCCGCTTGTCTGCCCTTCCCTTAGCCTTATGGGGTTTATGGATTCCTTTACAAAGCCTTCGTCATCCATGAGCCTTGCTATGAGGCACTGCTCCCTTTCGTCTTTTTCATATCTTATAGTAGCTGATATAGCAGGTCGGTCTCCTGCCCTAAGTGTTATGCCTGAGGGCTGCAGTAGATTGATTATCTGCTTGTCCCCTATATCTATCTGGGTTATCCATGCATTTCCCTGGTCATAGAAGAAGCTGGCCCCTGACCTGCATGAGAAGCTTCCGGAGGCAGCATCAATAGTGCAGCCCGCTATCTCCCTTGCAGTATAGTCAGTTATCGGGAAGTAGAATATGCCGTCTTCGTGGCCCTCAGGGAAGCATTTTGAGGTATCTGCCTGGTTTTGGGCATAGCTCCTGTCAAGATTAAGCTTGAACATGAGGTGGTCATACCTGTAAGGCTTTGACTTTATCCTTCCGCTTATCTGAGTAGAGTCTATGTTCTGGAGCTCGTTCTGCTCTATGCCCCTGGGACTTGAATAATACCTTTCAAGAGGAGGGGCTTTATCAGGGGGCAGGGCCAGGCAGTCACAGTTTATGCCATAAGGATCACTTTGCTTTGAGCAGTCTATGTCACCATGGCTGAACATGTCGTTTCTTGTGACGCATGCAAGATAAACCTCATAGCCTTCAAGCTTGCAGCCGGGGTTGACCATCCATGACGTCCTGTATTCATATTTTGCGTTGTAGTTTACAGGGTCAAATGTGAGGTATTCTCTTCCGGGGAGTATTGCCTGGACCAATGTAGCATAGGGTGATTGATATGCTGCATCCAGGAGGCTTTCTGCGTCTATCTCCCAGTCATATCCGAATGCACCTAAGCATACTTTTCTGAAGACATCCTCTTCTCCCATGCCCAACAGGTTGTTAAGCTGGGCATTTCCATATTCTGATGAAAGCTCATCCTGTGATTCAGCGACAGTGTCCCATATGCTGCCCATGCCTACGCTCAGGGCTTCAAGGTACCTGTTGTCTGAATATGCAGTATTGATGCCTTTGCCAAGAGGAAGGCAGCCGTCCCTAAGCCAGGTTATCATCTTCCAGATGAATGCGCAGATGTACTGAGAGAATAATTCCTTGCATATCCCCGTGTCCCCTCTTCCTGTTGTCCTTATGCTTAGCAGGCAGTTCTGCATGGCTCCCATCATGTTTTTCAGCATAGCCAACCTATTGAGGATCTGGCTCAGCGCAAGGCACTGGAACGCTGCCACATGCTGTGTCATGGGGTCTATCGTAAGGAGGTTTTTCTTTCCTTCCTGCGCAAGGCCGTCATAGAAAAGGTGGTTCTGGCCGAAGCAGGCCATGCTGTCCCTTCCTTCTATATACCTCAGGTTGTTGTATGCTGTGGCTCCTGAGGCTGCCTTGTAGTCTATCTTAGAGTAGCGGTAGCTCCACTTCATGTTGCTAAGGCCGTCTTTGTTCGAGCCGTCGCCTGCACCCCTTTCCTTGTTGTCTTTAGTCTCTATATCCTCTGGGATGTAATAGCCAAAGTCAACTGTCGGCTCTGAGTTTATGCAGCAGCACTCTGCCCTTTTGTCAGGGTCTCCGCTTACAACATCAGGGCTGTTTAAGCTTTCTGTGTATATCATGGCAGGATCTTTTTGGGCCAGATAGTAGCAGTCTGTGGTATAGCCTGCAGGCTTTGCGCTTTCTACTTTTGTAACATCATCGCTTCCGGCTATCTTTAGTTTTGTGTCCTCGAGGCTTAGGCACTGGTTTGTCGTTGTGCACATCACAGATGCGCTTTCCTGGCCTTGCTGGGCAGGGGTGTCAAGAGTGTATGTGTTTCCGCTTTTAGTCATCTTTGTTATAGGAACCTTTCCTGCCTGCCTGCATACCTCTTCACAGCTTAAATCCTGATGCGTGAAATAATAATCCTCGTTCTGCTTTATGACATATCTGTATCCTTTGATAGAATCTCCTTTTTTGAAATCAATCTCATATAAATTATCCTTGACTTTCTTGCCCAGCTTGTAGAGCCTTTTTTCCCTGTCTTTCTGGCTTATTATCTCAAAGCATATATCATCCCTGCTGAATGTTAGCCCCCAGCTTTTTTCTATGTCTTTGCATCTTACAGCCCTTAAGGGCTTTCCCCTTACGCTTTGGTCGTTGGAGCATCCTGAGCCTGATGCGGCTTTTTCATAAAGCTCTGCATCAGGGACATTTTCGGTCCATCTTGAGGGGGCTTCCCTGCCGAATACACGGTCACAGGCCCACCTGTATGTGCTGTAGAGCTTTGCTTCTGACTCCCATGCGCTGCTGCATGATTGGTAGCAGATCTTGAGGCATGTGTCGCTTATATGGTCCTGGACGTCTTTATTGTCCTTGTACAGCTTCATCACCTCTCCATCTGCCCCGCCTTCACGCCTTATAAGGCAGTCTGCGCATTTGTCCTCTCCCTGCTGGGTTCCGCTTATACTGCTAGTTACGTCTTCTACTGCCTTGAATATCCGGTCATAATGACAGACTATCTTGCGGTATATCTGCATGATGAACTTCACGAAGAAGCTGACCATGCAGCCTATGGCTGCCCATTCCAATATCTCTCTTACCTTCTCATGCCATTCGTCTATCCTTTCTATAGAGCTGTCAAGGAAATCCACAAAATCATACAAGAGCCAGTCAGGAAGTATCTTCCTTGGGTTTACATAGGCTGCATCAACGACATAGCCTACCTCTGTGCATAGGTGATGGGTCTGCCCTGTATTTACTGTGCTGTCTTCCATCTCCTCGCTGTATGTCAATGTAAGCTTGAAGGGGAAGGTCATCTCGTTCTTTACAGCCTCTATAAAGCTTTCCCATTCATGGTCATGCCATGTCTCTATACCTTCCAGCCTTCCAAGCCTGCATGCTACATAGGCTGTCCTTCCGCTTGGGTTTAAGTGCTCGCTGCAGCTTCCCAGGATCCTGCAGCTGTAGTCGTATCTTGGCTGCTTTTCAAGGTAGCCTGAGCCGCAGGCTTTTTTTATATTAATATTGGTTATCCTTGTCTTTGCTGAATTCTTTCCTGTTCCCTGGTATGTGAAATTGAGGTAGAAATATATGGATTCTGTCCCTTCCTTGAGTCTTTCTACGTTGAGGAATGTCGGGGACTGGTACTCTACTAAGGGTGTTGAGTCCCATTTCATGCCCTTTGACCAGCATGTTGCTATCTTGTAGGTTATGTCTTCTGCGCCTTTTCTTCCTGCAGCATCTATAGCTACGGCAAGGATATTTGTCTGTAATGACTCCCTGAGCATGCCCTGCTCTTCAAGGGTGTAATCAAAGTCTCCTGTCTCATATTCTTCAAGCCTGAGGGCTCCGCTCAATATTGATGTAAGGTCAACATCCTCGAACTCGAATGTTCCGTCTGCTCCTGTTACAGTCTCGTAGTCAGCGTGGCTTCTGCATTTCTCTTCACCGCCTATATTCAGCTTGCAGTTGGCATCTACCCTTAGGTCGCCTTCTGATATCTCACTGAGGCTTTCAGCAAAGCCGCTTATGTCCCATGAGTCTTCCCATTCTCCTAAAGGTGTTCTTGATACATAGAGATAGATACGGGAGCCCGGCTCCGATCTTCCTCTTATAGTCACCATGTCAGCATAGTTCTCATAGATCTCTGCCCCGCTTTTTGGGGATATGATCTCTATCTCAGGGTCTTTTTGGTCGAGAAGGACATCTTTCTGGAATGACCATATGTTTCCGGCAGCGTCAGAGGCCTCTACTCTTATGTTATAGAACCCGTCATCCTCCCCAAGCTCCAGCTCCTCGCTGAATTCAGCATCTGTCTTTATAGTTTTCTGCAGGCCGCTTACCTCTTTGGATACATCCTTTTCAGGAGGCTCAGGCTTTCCTGTTATACTGCCTTCAGGCGTCTTTACCTCTAAGGGGTCTGACCTTGGGCCTATGTTGCCGCTTGTGTCCATAGCAGCTGCCTCATATACATAGGACTGGCCTGAATTTACCAAAAGGTCAGAGTATTCATCGTAACTGATGTCAGGGATGAATGCTATTGCCTTATCATCCCTGTAGATTATGTAGCCTGCAAAATCATCCACCTCTGTCTTTTCCCATCCCAGCTTTACGATATCATCTGTAGAGGTATTTATAAGGTTGAGTATCTTTGGAGGGGGTGTCGAATCCTCTGCAGAGCTTTTTACATAGAATGAGATGTTCACTGTTTCGCTTGTGCTTCCCTCTAATGTTACCTTTTCAGAGGAGATTATATCAGGGATACCTTTCAATGTTATTACAGGGACTATAGTGTCAACATCCATGCTGTATATCCTGTCTATGCTTACCCCTTCTTTTTTTGCTGTGAGCCTTATCCTGTTCCTTCCTTCTTCCACATCTATGCCCGGGAAATTGAAGTTTCCTTCATTGCTGGAATACACCTCTCCCTTGAACTCGTCTTCCAGGAAAAGGCTTATATAAGCCAGGCCTAAGCTTTTTCCTGTTACATCAAACTTATGGCCCTGGTTATAGTGCAGGGGGATGGATGCATTGAGGAATAGAGGTGTTTTTGGGGGTGTTGTAAAATCATACAGGTTTCCCTCATTGTCCTCTGTAACTGACTCTTCCCCTTTTGCGGCAGTTACCTTATAATAATACCTTGTGTCTTCTGAAAGCGCTTCCAGCAGGAAGGAATGCTCTTTTCCGAAATAGTCAGGGTTTGTCAGCTTTTGGCCCAGGGTCCTTTCTTTTCCAAACTCTATATAGGAGCCTGAGGACTCATCTGTGCTCCAGCTTACCTTGGCAGACTTCTCCTTAAGCTCCTCTACCCTTATATCAGTTATGCTAAGGGCATCAACGAACGCTATAGGAAGGAGTATGACCAGCTCTATAAGGAATACTGATATTAGCTGTTTTATGCTGTTTTTCATCTTTTAGGCAGTTTCTTTGTTTTTTTTGATTCCAGCTCATCAAGATAGTTTTCAGATGTAACTACCCTTTCGCCGCTTCTTTTTTCTAATTCCTTCCTTGCTACTCCTGCCACTGTTCCCCCTTCTTTTGCGGCAGACCTGTTTTTGGCAAAGCCTTTTGCATCCTTTTTTCTGGCAATCTTGGTTGTAGATGCTTCTCCAAGCATAGTAAATATCAGCTCTAAGTCATTCATATGATCCCTTAAGTTTTCTTTTTTAAGCCCTTTAAACTTCTTGTATTGGGAAGGGGTCATCCCAAATGACGCTTTTGATATCTCTGCAGTAAGAATAGAGTATTCTTTTTTTGTCTTTATCTCTCTTTTGCCCCATTCATCAGTTAATTCATCCCTTATAGCTATCCCCCTTACTCTTTTTTCAATCCAGCCATCTGAATAGCCTTTTGACCTATAGAGCTCTTTCATCCTCTTTTGGGCCAATTCAGGGTTTTCTATCTCCTGCACTCTTTGATAGCCAACCTTTGCCAGCCATCTTTTAAACGGTTCTGCTTTTTTTGAAGGCACCGACTGGATAATCCTGAAAGCAGATTTTGTGTTTGCACAGTCTGTATTGTAGTATTTCCCATCAGCAGCCTTTAATTTCAGTTGTACCCAAATAGGGGACAACTCAAGGGCCTTAAACTCCCTTTCTTTAATCTTCCCCCAGTACTGCCTTGGTGTAGGGCTGTCTGTCAGAACCTTAACTATGTCGATAACTGAAAAGTACCACTCATCATCATGCCAGATCCTTCTTATGCTTTTTCCCTGGAATACTACCAACGCTTTTTCTGAATTCATTTTTTGAATTGTCATTTTTGTGCTGAAGGGACAACAAGTGTTCCTTAGGTTTTTAGTCTGAAACGATGTTTTCTACCTTATTTCAGGGAAAGGGACCTTTTCTGAGTATGAACTTAGGCCTGCAAAAAAGGCATACCTTTCTTCGTCCTCTTCAAACTCTTTTCCTATCACATGGAATGTTATTTTTTTGCCCAATACGAGGCTGTTTTTCGTGACAGTCCAATCTGCCTTATAGCCCGAGGAGACTGTTCCGTTTCCTGTCTCATCTATTACAATTATCTGAAGGTCATAATCAAAGTCGTCCTTGTCCATAAGCTTTAGTGTTGCGTTTACCTGCTTTGTGTATGTTGAATAGCTTTCAAAATCCTCTTCTTCGTTCTTTATGGTTATCATCGCCTGCTCATTTTCTTCAAGCTGTTTGGGGCCGCTTACCCCTTCTCCTATCATATCGTGCCTGACTACGGTGAAATTGAACTCTTTTACAGGCCGCATCTCTAACGTGTATGCCCGGCCCTGCTGGTCATCGGGGTTTGTTCCCGGCATCCTTCCTGTCTCTATGAACATCTCGTTGTCTTCATAGCCCTGCTTAGAGCCTTTCAGTATGCCTCTGGAGCAGTAAGGGAACCTTTTCCTGAGCTGGGGGGTTCCTGAAGAGTCTCTTTCCCAATCGCTTTCTGTAGTTCCCATATCACAGGTGAGCCTTCCGCAGGTGAATGTAAGGTTTACACCACTTATCTCTCTTATCATACTGGTTGATCTTATGTTCTGGACATATATGATTAATTCGTTTGTGGTGTCTGCACAATACTCCTCTTCCATATATTCGTCCCTTGTGTCAAAGGTCTCTATAGCGAAGCTTGTCCTGTCAGGCCTGTTGTGGCTGATCTGGGCCTTGAAAGCGAAAGTGAAGCTGTAAGGGTTGTTGTTTTTTGTCTGTTCGTCAAATATGGTCACTTTTACAGGGAATATCACATCATAGGTGAAATGCCATATATGGAGGCAGAGGAGCCTCAGTATGTCTCCGGCCCTGTCAGGGTTCGATTCGATATAATACCCTTTGTTAGGTCTTACATAAAATTCCATAGGCCAATTAGGGTCGTAGCTGAAGGTCACATGGGTGTTGGGGTAAGACAGGTCTGTGACGTCCCATATGTAATGGAGGTAGTAGTATGATTCGTTGTAGAGGCCTGATTCTGAGAACGGGTTTGTGTCTTCATACTGGTAGGGTGTGACCATCGATGTCTCATAGAACTTAGTGTTCTTTACCTTTATGTAGTCAAGGTTCGTGTTAAGGAGGCTTTTCAGCTTGTTTTCTATGTCATCAACTATCCATCTTTTCCTTCCGCAGTCTATGTCTATTCCTGTGGTAGGTATCTCTGAATCGTCAAGGCTGATAAGGTCTATGGCTTTTTTCTCTATAAACATATCTGTATTTTCCCGTGCCATTATCTCCTTGGCAAGCCTGTGCACCTTCTTCAGCCTTATCGGAAGGGTTATGGGGAATTTCTGCAGCTTTGCCAGCGTCTTGTTGAACTTGTCCTGGACCTCTATAGGGTATATGGTGTCTATGGTTATGTCCTCATCGCCTATAGTGGTAATGACATTGAAGCTTTCCAGCTCTATGACATTATACTTATCCTGGAATGCAGAGAAGTTGCTTATGCATGCTGCCATGCCCTCTTCTGTGAACTGTGATATCTGGCTGCCCATAAAGTCCAATGTAGGGACTGCTTCTGTGCCGTCATACCACCAGTAGGGGTTCTTGAGATCGTCGATAGGGGTTAGCTTAAGGCAGCTGTTGGGGTTTACCTGCACATGAGGCGGGAAGTATATGTAGCCTCCGTTCCACCCTATAAGCTCTACAGCCTCTGACGCAAGGTTTCTTGTGCATTCCTGGACATACTGCTGGACAGGGACCATCTCAGGGTCTATCACTTCTATCTCTTCTATGGCCTCCTTCTTGTAATGGGACAGAGCAAGATAGGTGATAAGTATGATCAGCCCTATCATGATGAATACAGTAACCTGGCCTCTTTTTTTTGATGTCATGTCAAATTTTACCCTCTTTTTTAAGCATATATGGCTGTTGTTTGCCGTTAAAAGTCATTAACAGTCCCGTCTCCTACAGTTCCTTCATCCTGGATAGTCTCTTCACCACCATACGTCGTGGCGGTCTGCTGCTTTGATGTTATAGGGAAGCAAAATTCATTCCTGAAGTGGCCGCTTGCTTTCTGCACATCTTTTGTGAATATCAGGCAGACCTGGTTATAGATGTATTTGCTGTACTTGACAGGGACTGAGTAAGCTGCGTCCTGGCCGATCCTTGCGCTTATGGTCTGGCTTTTGGCTATTTCCTTATTGGACGTAAAGATGTTTATAGTCCTTTGGCCCCTAAGCTGAAGGTTGAAGTGGACTATCTCATCTTCTCCTACACCCCTGAAGGTAGGCTGGCTTATCCCGTAGCTTATCTTGTAAAGGTGGGGCCTTTCAATATTTTCAGCGCTTATAGTTACCCTTTCTGCAGAGACATAGATGCCTGTCCCTACAATGCCTCCGGGAAGGTTGAAGTTAAAAACATTTTCAGTGTCTTTCGGCATGCTTGTAAGGTGGCAGATGGACTCTTCCCAGTTCCCTCCTATGAAAGAGCCGAGGATATTGTTGGAGAAGAAGTTATCCATCGTCTTTCTCCATTTGTCAATATTTTCTCCTTTTACTAACAGCGATGAGAACGCTTCTCCGGCTGCTGCAGATTCTGTTAGGGCGTTGAGGGCGTTGTTGAGCTTCCAGAACGAACCAAAAGTACTCCACCCATACCAGGATTTGGATCTTTCTTCTAGGAACTTCTTTGTTTTTTCTACTTGAAGACGGTTTTTATTTGAGACTGATATTCCCATATTTTGCCATTCGTCCAAACTCTTCAACTCTCCATTTTCGCTATATAATTCTTCCATCTTATAGGCCTGCTCCTCTCCGTTTTTATTTTCTAATACTGCCCCCTGAACCTCCAGGTTCCCAGTTTCAGGGTTAGGCCCATAGATGAGCTTACCGTCTACTGAGCTGCCCTTCTTAAACTCCTCGCTGACATACTGCCCTGGTTCGAAGGTTGTTCCGTACTTTTTTGTTTTTGCGGTGAATTGTTCGGTTTTGGAGTAGTCTTCTCCAGGGTAAATGATAAATTTGGTCTTAGGTTCAATTGGAATCGGATTAGATATCTCTCTTAATTGAATATCACTTCCTTCATAATAAGTGTATCCTCCCCCTCCTTCTATTAGTTCATAAGCTGTATATTTTATTGTAAGGGCCTGTCCCTCAGGGCCTGTCCCTCCTCCGGACTTTTTGATGGCTTTATTATCTTTAACGTTGAGTGTAATACTCTTGCCTAATGTGAGCTCTCCATTTTTATAATCCCATCCAGCATCAGTATCATCCTTGCCGAGAAGAAAGGTTCCAAGAGGGGTTTCCTGGCCTTTTAATATCTGGCTTGCCAGGCTGAGGTGCTCTATTCCTATGTCTCCCTTTCCGATGGCTTTCCTGACACTTTCAGTATGTATCGTTGTCTTCCTTCCCTTATCTGCCATCTGGAAGACGGCTTCCTTTGGAGCTTCTTTCCCGGTGTATTCGTATGTAAGGGTGTGGCCTTCTTTGGATTTTGCGGATACTTGGGTTGTTGTCGTATCTGTTTTTTCATCTTTTTTTTCTATGGTTTTGCTTTTTGTTTCTGTGTTGTAGGTGGTTTTTGTTGTTATGTCTCCCTCTTTTGTTTCTATTTCCTCATTAACTCCTTTTTTATTTATGTTTTTTGTGTTTCCATCTTTGCC
>JAHWIN010000057.1 GCA_019322475.1 Candidatus Woesearchaeota archaeon | reverse complement strand
TTTTCAAAGCGAGCTGACCATGTTCCTAAACAGAGTTTAGGGTTATCCCAGAGGCTAAGCCGAACGGGATACCAGAAATTAAGAAGTAATTTCTGCGTATGGTCAGTGTAGTAGCATAGGATTTCTATGGGGCCGGAATTTTAGGCTGGACGTATCCTATGTTTTTTAGGTATGCTCTCAAGCCTCCAAAAAAGAAAGGAAGGCAAGATCTCCAGATGATGGTCAGCCGGAGGCTATATATTATTAAGGATAGAAAAAGATATAAACATACTGTTAGGCTATAATTGACAGGCGATAAAACTGGGGAATGGTTTAAGCCTTATAGCAAAAACAGATGGTGGGGTGAAAAAGATGAGCATAATAAGTTCGATAAAAGCAAGGGAGATTCTAAGTTCTGGCTCTACACCTTCGATAGAAGTCAGATGCAAGCTCGAATCAGGAGCTTCTGGAACCGCTTCTGTACCATACGGTGCATCTGCAGGTATCCATGAGGCATTTGTGCTGTTAGATGGAGATGAAAAAAGATACATGGGCAAAGGCATGTTAAAGGCTGTTGAAAATGTCAATGATCAGATTGCTAAGGAAGTTATAGGGATGGATGTATCTGAACAGAGAAAGATCGATGAGGCTATGATCCGGCTGGACGGTACAGAAAACAAGCAGAAGCTTGGGGGCAATTCGATCTTAGGTGCGAGCCTGGCCATAGCGCGTGCAGCAGCTGATGAGCAGAAAGTTCCTGTGTACCAGTATATAAGGGATGTTTTTGATCTTCCGATCAAAAGATTTGTCCTTCCCAATCCGCAGATGGTTGAGATTGAAGGAGGCAAGCATGCAGATGAGTCTGCAGACCTGCAGGAGTTTAGCATATCTCCGATCGGAAACGAAAGCATAAAGGAGAATGTCCGCTACGGTATAGAAATTTATCTTTCATTGAAAAAATTATTGAAAGAAAAGGGCTACTCTGTCAATGTTGGCAACGAAGGGGCATTTGCCCCTGCAGGATTAAAAAGTAATGAAGAGCCGGTGCAGATCCTCGTTGAAGCGATAGAAAAAGCAGGCTATAAGCCAGGGGAAAATGTAGGAATCAGCCTTGATCCTGCCACTTCAGAGATATTTGAAGATGGAAAATACCATCTAAAAAAAGAAGACAGGAAACTAACATCTGAAGAGATGATCGATTACTTTGAAGGATGGGTAAAAAAATACCCCTCCATAATAACCCTCGAGGATTCGCTGCATGAGGATGACTGGGATAACTGGCCAAAGATCACTGAAAGGTTGGGGGAAAAGGTATCTATCATAGGGGATGACCTTACTGTAACAAGCCCAAAAAGGCTGCAAAAAGCTATAGACCTTAAGGCAATAAACTCTATATTGATCAAGCTGAACCAGATAGGGACATTGACAGAAACTGTTGACTGCTGCATGCTTGCAAGAAAAAATAACATGATGACAGTCATCTCCCACAGGGGAGGTGGAGAGACTAATGACACTACGATGATCGACCTTGGAGTTGCAGTGAACTCAGGCTTTGTCAAGGTAGGCCCTTCAAGAGGGGAAAGGGTAGGAAAATACAACCGGCTTATGGAGATAGAAGACGAGCTTGGAAGCGAAGCAACTGTTGCCGGAAACAGGTTCAGGGAAGTTGTTTGAAAGTCGAGGTGATTATAAGATGAAAAAGATAATCTTGATTATATGTGACGGCATGGGAGACCTGCCCATAAAGGAATTTGGAGACAAGACGCCTTTAGAGGCTGCTTACACCCCAAACATGGACAGGATGGCCAGGAATGGAGCTACAGGTGTTATCAGCATACTTGGAGAAGGGATAAGGCCAAACAGCGATGATGCGCACCTGACATTATTTGGCTACAAAAAAGAAAACTTCCCTAAAAGAGGGGCGATCGAAGCATCAGGTATGGGCATCAGATTACAGCATGGAGACATTGCCATCAGGGCTAACCTGGCCAGTGTTGACAAGGAACTAAGGGTCAAAGACAGGAGGACCGGAAGGATCGAAGACACAACACCTTTCGTCAAAGAGCTGGACGGGATGGTCATTGACGGCGTGGAATTTATCGTTAAGCCGGGAACCGGCTATAGGGTAGTAATAGTCATGAGAGGCAAGGATCTGTCTGACAAGATATCAAACTCAGATGTTCATTACGTAAGTGATACCGAAGTTGTGGATGACTGGCTCAACCACAAGGTAAAAACAGTAAAGCCGTTGGATGGCAGTAAGGAAGCCGCCCATACGGCAAATGCACTGCAAAAGTTTCTGGAAAAATCTCATGAGATCCTGGAAAAAAACCCGTTAAATGACGAAAGAGAAAAGAAGGGGAAGCTAAGGGGGAATTATCTTACAACAAGATATCCCGGCCATTACAGGATGTTAAGCCCGTTCAAGGAAAAATATAACTTAAACGCCTGCTGTATTGCGGGAGCAGGGCTGTATAAAGGTATTGGTGCTATAGCAGGGATGGAGCTTATTGATGTTAAAGGGGCCACAGGGCTGCCGGATACTGACGTCAAGGCAAAGATTGAAGCCGCAAAGGAGCAGTTAAGGGCCCATGATTTTATCTTTGTGCATATAAAGCCCACTGATATCTTCGGAGAGAATGGGGACTGCAAAGGAAAAAAAGATTTTATAGAAAAGATCGATAAGGCTATAGAAGGCCTGGATAAGGAGGATGCAGTTATTGTCATAACGGCTGACCACAGCACCCCCTGCAGCCATAAGGATCATTCAGGGGATCCGGTCCCTCTGCTGGTCTACGGAGCGGATATAGAAGCAGATGATGTAGATAAGTTCAGCGAACATGGGTGCAGGGCAGGAAGTTTAGGGACCCTCATGGGAAAGGACTTTATGGAAAGAATATTGGAAGTCTGCAGATGATCAGGACCTATAGACCTTTGCAGATTGAAAGATACTCATTGAAAATTATATCCTAGCGCATAACATGGCCCTAAAAAAAATAAAAAGCTGATGGCTTAAGCATACATGGGATTGCTTTGATGTATCGGCATTCTAAAGGGCCAAGAATATAGAAAGGCCTCAATCATCGCCTGGAAATTTATTATGAGATTGCCGTTTGATTTAAGGGATTTTATAGGTGATGGAAGCTGTGTCACTGATATTATCGCCCGGCTATAACAAGGGAATGGCAAGTTTAATAAACTTCATCTTCTGAATATCCTACGGCCAGATTATTTTAGGCAAGATTAATAAATGATAAAAACAAGTCTAAAATAAAGGAGTATAAGAAAGGGCTAAAGATATAGATCTTAAATAGGTATCAAGCTGGTGCTCAAAAAAGATCGGCAAAAAGGGTGATAAGCATGGAAGAAGGAAGCATAACCTCTATCATGAATGAAAAGAGGGTCTTTCAGCCTGATGAAGGCTTCAGAAAAGATGCTTACATAAAAAGTATGGAGGAATACGGCGAGATCTATAAAAGGTCGATTGAAGACCCGCAGGGATTTTGGGCTGAAAAGGCAGAACAGCTCCATTGGTTCAGGAAATGGGATTCTGTCTTCCATTACACTGATAAGCCGTTCGTCAAATGGTTTGAAGGTGGAAAGCTAAATGTATGTTACAACTGCATTGACAGGCATCTTGATACATGGAGAAAAAACAAGGCTGCAATAATCTGGCAGGGAGAGCCGGAAAAAGATAAGATAATATACACCTATGCCGAGCTCCACAGGCTGGTCTGCAGGTTCGCAAATGTCCTGAAGAAGAAAGGGGTCAAAAAAGGGGACAGGGTATGTCTATATATGCCCATGGTTCCGGAACTGGCGATTGCTATGCTGGCCTGTGCAAGGATAGGTGCGATACATTCTATAGTTTTCGGGGGATTTAGTTCAGAATCCCTAAAGAAGAGGGTCCAGGACTGTGAAGCCAAAGTTCTCATAACAGCGGACGGCAGCCTAAGAAAAGGAAAGATATATCCATTAAAATCGAATGCTGACAAAGCTATAGAGGGGATATCCTGCATTGAATCTGTTATAGTGGTAAAAAGGGCGAAAAATAAGATCACTATGAAAAAAGGGAGAGATTCCTACTGGAGCAAAGAGATTGGCGGTGAAGGCGTATCAGATGAGTGTGAAGCGGAATGGATGGATGCAGAGGAAGGCCTTTTTATCCTGTATACAAGCGGAACGACAGGGACGCCTAAAGGAGTCCTTCACACGACCGGAGGGTATTTGACATATGTATATCAGACCTGCAGATGGATATTTGACCTGAAAGACACAGACACTTTCTGGTGTACTGCTGACATCGGGTGGATTACAGGGCATAGCTATATCATCTACGGGCCGCTGGCCAACGGCGCTACATCAATCATGTTTGAAGGCATCCCTACATACCCCAAGCCGGACAGGTTCTGGAAGATGATAGAGAAATTTAAGGTTACTATTTTTTATACGGCGCCAACCGCCATAAGGTCGTTGGAAAGGGAAGGTGACAGATGGCCGAGGAAGCATAACCTGTCATCATTAAGGCTGCTTGGATCGGTAGGGGAGCCTATCAACCCCGAAGCATGGATGTGGTATTATAAGGTAATAGGAAAGGGAAAATGCCCTATAGTTGACACATGGTGGCAGACAGAGACCGGAGGTGTCCTGATAACGCCCCTGCCGGGGGCAACCCCGCTCAAGCCGGGATCTGCAACAAAGCCATTTCCGGGTATCGAGCCTGCAATATTCAGGGAGGACGGAACAGAGGCAGGCGTAAACGAAGGAGGGTATTTGGTAATAAAAAAGCCATGGCCGGGGATGGAAAGGACCATCTGGAAAAATCCTGAAAGGTACGTCAAGACATACTTCAGCAAATTCTCAAAGGATATCTACTTGACAGGAGACAGCGCCAGGAAAGATGAAGACGGTTATTTCTGGATAATGGGAAGATTAGATGATATCATCAAGGTGTCAGGCCATAGGTTAGGAACTGCAGAGGTGGAATCCGGGATTGTAAGCCACCCCTCTGTTGCAGAATCAGCCATAGTCCCTTTCCCTCATCCGATTAAAGGGGAAGCTATATATGCTTTCGTAACATTAAATGAAGGGGCTAAAAAGACAGAAAGATTAAAAGAAGGTATCAGGAAACAGGTTGCAAAAACTATAGGGCCGATAGCTAAGCCGGACAAGATCCAGTTCTGCAATGCCATGCCAAAGACACGTTCCGGAAAGATAATGCGGAGGATCTTAAAGGCGATAGCAGAAGGAAAAAAAGACATAGGTGACACGACCACCCTGGCTGACCCTTCTATCGTAGAATCCCTGATAAAAGAAAGGCAATGAAGATGGAACAAAGAAAAGACTATATCTTAAACAGGTGGGTATTTCTTGCCACAGAAAGAAAAAAAAGGCCAAGAGAATTCAAAAAAAAAGAGATTAAGGAAAAGGTAAAAACCTGTTTCTTCTGCCCTGGCAGCGAAAATCTTACCCCTCCGGAGATAGGGAGGGTTGAAAAAAAGGGAAAGTGGAAGATAAGATGGTTCAGGAATAAGTTTCCTGCTGTAAAGCCTGAAGGGAATCCGGTCATCAGGACAGACAATGATTTCTTCACATTCTCTTCTGCATATGGCTGCCATGAGGTGATCGTAGAATGTGCAGAGCACGATAAGCAGTTATGGGACCTGAGCAGGAAGCACATAGAGGATATACTTAAGGTATATAAGGAAAGGATAACCTGCCTGATAAAAGAGAAAAACATAAGGTATGTTATCGTCTTCAAGAACCACGGAAGGGAAGCAGGAACATCCCTGGTCCATTCTCACACACAGGTCGTCTCGCTTAATAAGGTGCCTAAGCTGGTGGAAGAGGAGGTAAATGCGTCAGAAAGATATGAAACCTGCCCCTACTGCCGGATCATAGGGATAGAAAAAAAAAGCGACAGAAGATGCTTTGAGAATGATAGCTTTGTGGCCTTCACGCCTTACGCATCAAGGTTTAATTTTGAGATTTGGGTATTTCCAAAAAGGCATATAAGGGTGATAGATGAGTTAAAAGAAAGGGAATTCAGCGATCTGGCAGGCATATTGAAGAGGATCCTGGCAAAGCTAAAAAAGATAAATGCTTCATATAACCTCTTTATCCATTACTCTCCCGATGGAAAAGACCTCCACTTTCATATTGAGATAACCCCCAGGTTTGCAGTATGGGCCGGATTTGAATTTAGCTCAGATGAGATAATCAACTCAGTAAGCCCGGAGGATGCTGCTAAGTTCTACAGGGGAGAAGGATCATAAAACGACGTTAGCCGTAGCAAAGGCAGGATAAGCTAAAATGGAGATTGAGCACAGCCTGGATAAAATGCGCATGAAAAAGAGCATCAGAGGTGATGCTGGTTTCCTCCTCACAAACAAAAGGGGCGGCTATCTTTCATTAGGCATAAAAAGCAGGTATGGCGGATTATTTTTCAATGTCAACAATAGGGTGCTGAAGATAATAGAAGAGATAAGGATAAGCGGAAAAACAAGGGGGATAAAAAACAGCCTATGGAACATTGAAAGGAAAAAAGGCAGGATAACTGAAAGTTTCTTTATGCCGCTGCACAATAACTCATTGGTATATGAGCTGGATAAGCATACGCATATCGACCTCTTGCTCGATATAAGGGAGCCTTATGACAACAGCGAATGGGGAAGAAACTACGAGGTTTTTGTGGAGGACAGGAAGATAATCGTAAAATTCACAAAAAAGCCGGACGCAAGGGACGGGGAAAAGACAGGGCAGGAAGGGTATACTGTCTACTTAGTTATCGAAGGGGACGATAGCCTGCATTATAAAAAGATAGGGGGATGGGTAAAAAAAGATTATGATTTTGACAGGAAAAGGGCAAGCTTGCCGTTCGAAAGATACGTGTATGATGCTATGAAGTTAGTCTCAAAAAAAATAGTTTTTTCAGTATCTGAAAACAAGGAGGCCGCGCTCAAAAATGCTGAGATGGTCCTGCACAGCCTAAGCAAGCTAAAAGAGATGCAAAAAAAATACCATGATGTTAACCCAAAGTGCAGCCTAAAAAAAATAAGGGATAAAGAGGTAAGGTTTGCTTTCAGGTGTGCTGTAAACAGCCTGGACGGGCTGTTAGTGGAAACAAACGGCGATACCGGCATTTATGCTGGGCTGCCCTGGTTCTTCCAGGTTTGGTCCAGGGATGAAGCCATCTCCTTAAGGGCTATGATGCTTGAAGATGAGTTCAGTGTTTCTAAGAAGATATTGTTAAAACAGCTGAAAAATATAGGTTCTGAGGGAAGGCTTCCCAATAGGCCTCCCCCGATCAAGACAGGGTCCGCAGATGCCATAGGATGGCACAATAAAAGATGGGGCGATCTGATCAGGATCCTATCTGAAAAAAAGCTATTGCAAAAATATTTTAATAAAGGAGAGACAGAAGCTATCTCCAGGCGCTTAGAGTTCTCATCAAAAGAAGAAGTTAAGAATTACAGCCATGGCGGGCTTGCATCCAACCAGGGCAGTGAAACCTGGATGGATTCCATAAGCAGGGAAGGATGTAGGATAGAGATCCAGGCCCTAAGGCTGAATACATACAGCCTTTTGTCCAAACTGACAGGGAATAAATTATACAGAGAGATGGAGGCGGATATGAAAAAGAAGGTAAGGGAGATGTTCTGGAATGGGGATTATCTAAATGATGGGGCAGATGATTCCACAATAAGGCCCAACATATTCATTGCAGCGTACATATATCCTGAACTGCTGGCTAAAGAAGAATGGGAAAAATGCTTCAAAAATATACTTCCAAAACTATGGTTAAGCTGGGGAGGCTTATCTACGATAGAAAAAAAAGGCCCTCTCTTCCACAACACCTATAGCGGTGAAGACCCAAAAAGCTATCACTCAGGAGATTCCTGGTTCTGGATAAACAATCTTGCTGCCATCGTCCTTTTCAGGACAGACAAAAAAAAGTTCAAGGATTATATCAATAAGATAATTAAAGCCTCTTCAAAAGAGATACTATGGGGCGATATGGTGGGGCATCATGCTGAATTAAGCTCTGCCAAAGGATTAAGAAGCGAGGGATGCCTCTGCCAGGCATGGAGTAGCGCCATGTACACAGAGCTGATTAATGAGGTCTATGGATGCTAAGGGATAAAAAATAAGAAGCTCCCTCAAATTCAAGAAACATATCTAAGGAATTTAGGTCCTGTTGCTCAAGAGGGATAAGACAATAGAAGCTTACGCCTATATTTCATGACAATGACCAGATGATAATGGAAGTCATAGGCGCAATGAGCTGCCTTCTTTACCATAGGGATAAGAAATAGGAGGTACTATATGTTTTTTGCCCATGGTGAGGATAAATACGCTGTCTTATAAAAAAGTTGTTTTTCAGTCTGCCCCTAAACCTAAAAACCAATAAATTTATTAAACCTGCTGCAAAATCTATTGGTGTAATATGGCAAAGAAAAACAAGGCATCAGCCTTATCAGTAAAGAAATCAGAGGATATAAGCGCATGGTACACTGAAGTCATCCAGAAGTCGGGGCTGGCTGATTACTCGGAAGTTTCAGGGTGCATAGTTTTCAGGCCTTATGCATATTCTATCTGGGAAAAGATCATGCATGCTGTCGACACTAAGATTAAAGAGATGGGTGTCAAAAATGCTTATTTCCCATTGTTCATACCTGAAAAGCTGCTGAAAAAAGAGGCAGACCACGTAGAAGGCTTCTCTCCTGAAGTTGCCTGGGTAACCTATGCTGGAGGCTCAAAGCTGGAAGAAAGGCTGGCTGTAAGGCCGACCTCAGAGGCCATAATGTACGAAAGCTACAAAAGATGGATAAGAAGCTGGAGAGACCTTCCCTTGAAGATAAACCAATGGAACAACGTGGTAAGATGGGAATTCAAGCATCCCGTCCCTTTCCTGAGGACAAGGGAATTCCTGTGGAATGAAGGCCACACAGCATTCGCTTCTAAAGAGGAAGCGGAAAAAGAATGCATGGATATACTGGATATGTATGATGGCATCCTAAAGGATCATTTTGCGCTTTATGGCATAAGAGGGAAAAAGACAGAAAAAGAGAAGTTTGCAGGGGCAGAATACACATTGTCCATAGAGCTCTTCCTTCCTAATGGAAAAGCCATACAGGGGCCTGATGCGCACCATGACGGCCAGAATTTTGCAAAGGCGTTTGGCATAAGGTTCCTAGATAAGGATGAAAAAGAGCAGTATGCTTGGCAGAATACATGGGCCATAACGACAAGGATGATAGGCGTCATGATAATGGAGCATGGAGACGACAAGGGCCTTGTCCTCCCCCCTATGTTAGCCCCGATCCAGATTGCCATAATCCCCATACTTTTCAGGGAATCAAAAAACATGGTCCTAAAAAAAGCCAGGGAGATAAAAGAAAGATTATTAGATTATTCTGTCAGGCTTGATGACAGGGAAGAGCATTCTGCAGGATGGAAATTCAATGAGTATGAATTGAAAGGTGTCCCTATAAGGATCGAGATAGGGCCTAAAGACATAGAAAAGGGGCAGGCTGTGCTTGTAAGAAGGGACACATTAAAAAAAGAGGCTGTCAGGATAGAAGAGATACCTAAAAAGGTGAAAAAGATGCTTGGATCTATCCAGGACAGCCTGTATAAAAGGTCAAAAAAGCTCTTGGAGGAAAGCATAACAGATGTCAATGATATAGGGGGTCTGAACAAGGCTGTAAAAAACAAAAAGCTGGCTAAGGCGCTGTTCTGTGGAGAGCAGGCATGTGAAGAAAAGATAAAGGATAAGGCAGAAGGGGTAACATCAAGGAATATCCCTTTTGACCAGAAGCTGGTTACAGGAAAGTGCTTCAGCTGCGGAAAACAGGCAAAGTACCGTGCTTACTTTGGAAAAGCCTATTAGTCTTCCTGAAGTTTTTTAAAAAAGAGGTTATGTTATGGGAAAGGCAAAAAGTTCTAATTGGATTGTTCAGTCGGTTATAATAGTCATGGCAGTTGCTGCTATAGGGCTTATCATGATATACGGCAAGGCAGGAAAACAGCCCTCAGCCGATGAGATCGCAGGAAAGGGCTGTATGAGGGATGATGACTGCGGATACTCAACAATAGCCTGTGAAAGCGGAACTGAAGAAAGATGTAAGAACGAATGCGTATACGGAAGATGTGTAGAATGCTCTCCTGTATGCATCGAGAATATCAGGTGCAGGGGCAAGGTATGCCTGGATTCTGCAAAGGTATGTCCTGATGGGGAAGTAAAGACCTGCAAGAACAGGTGTGATGAATCAGGGGAGTGCACTAAATGTATACCTATATGCCCCATAGGATGCATTGATGAAGCATGCCTTGAATCGTTTAAGGTATGCCATGACGGAACTGTTGCATCCTGCGCCAATTACTGTAATCCAAAAACAAGGGAATGCACTGTTTGCCCCCCCATATGCAGCGTAGAAGCCTCTGATGACATCAACTTTGGAACTGTAACAGAAGGCCCTGTGGTGGATTCTATCCCCTGCCTAAACATAAGCTATAGTAAGAAAGAAGAGGTTAAAGTGGTCCTTCAAAGCCCTGAAGAGGTGGAGCTGCCTGAAGGATACTCTATAGTTATCGATCCTTTCAGCGTAAGCCAGAGCGGTCCCCTTGAGATGACATTGAATATTCCTGAAGGGTATTCTGATATAAGGGTACTAAGGTGCAAAAAAGAAGGATGCAGCTCACTGTTGGTCAGAGAGGTGAAGGAATTAAGGTGCGGAGGTAAAAAGGTAAGGGAATTCATAAGCAAAGAAGAGTTCTTAAGCCCTGAATTCATGCCTATAAAGGTTGAAGAGAAAAGCCTAAGTGAAGAGAATACCCAAAAGATAGTAAGTGGAAAATACAGCGTAGAATTCAGCGCAGAAGGCCTGGATGCAGGATTATCCATGCCTGACAAAAATGTCAGGGAGGCAGAAAACCCTGGCTTGAAGATAAGCGGAACCCCCCTTATCATCAGGATAAGCAGCTCCATAGGTGAGGTCGTAAACGCTACAGTGACCATGCCCTATATCCCTTCCGGAGGGCTTGAAGAAAACTCGATAGGGATGTATGCGCTAGGGAGAGAAGGTTGGGAATACATCGGAGGAAAGATAAGCCCGGAGGAAAAGGCCGTAACAGCCATTGTACCTGATATAAGGCGTTACATAGACAGCAAAAAAGAGTTGACATTAGCCCTTATGGGAGTCCTCTGCATACATTGTGACGGCCCGTTCCTCACCAAAGTATACCAGCCCAAAGAAGGAAGTGAAAAAGCTGTTGTTCTTATCCATGGGTTCAATCCTGAAGCGAACACCTTCCAGGAGCTTATCGACAGCATAAAGCTGACTAATCAGCCTTTCGAGGTATGGGTATTTGACTATCCTTCATCAAAGCCTATAGGGGAAAATACAAAAAGCCTGATGTCCCTTATGGAAGAAAACCTCAAAGCCTATAGCAGCATAGATATTGTAGGGCATTCGCTTGGAGGGATAATTGCCCAGCAGGCATTATACCTTTCTTATATGGAAAATAAGATGGCAAAAGGCAAAGAAGAAGCTTATGATTATCTAAGCAAAGTGAAGGAAGTTGTTCTTATCGCTGCATCCAATGAGGGCTCACCCGTCATAGAGGTCTACAAGAACCTTTTTAAGAGCCTGGTAAACAGCAAAAGGAATGTTATATTCAATCCAAATAGCCAAGTGATAGAGGACCTTGCAAAAGGGATAATAACCCCCAGGATCCCGGATATAAATTACAGCGTTATAGCAGGGACAAGATCATATGAGTTTAACATTCTACTGTTTAATGTCAAGGTAGAGGAGATTATAGACATCTATGAGAAAAACGACGGGCTGATAACAGTAAAAAGCGCACAGCACGTAGGTGATGATTATATTGATAGCCTATGCGTGGACTACTGGGAGATGAACCTGACTCATAATGAATTGATAGATGATCCTTCTGCCATCAAAGTTATAGGGAGGATAATCTCAAAGGGGATTCCAAAAAAAGATAGCGCAGTATTGGGCTATAACCAATATTTTGAGCTTGATGTCAGTGATAATATTGCAGGGGACACATATATGATCATAGGGAAAAAAAGCGCCGAAACAGAAGGGATTAAAGATGTAGCCTGCCCGTAGCTCAGCTAAAGCCTCTGTCTCATATTACTCTATAGATTATGCAAGCCTCTGAAGCCGATTATGGAAAAAGCTTAGGATCGGCCCTGAAAAATCCTTGTCGGTTGAGAGAGAGACAAAATCAGCTCCGGCTTTTAAAAATATGTCTTTTATCGTAGCCTCCTGCCTGGCAGAATACCTTCTGTATTTCTCTGCTATTTGATTGGTGTCTACAAGCAGCTGCTTCCCTGATACCGGGTCTTCCAGCAAAACCCTGTTCTTAAGTATAGGAAGGGTCTTGTCTCTTGGATCCCTTACCATTATCCCTATAAGGTCAAACTCGCCCGCTGCAACCTTGATCAGCTTCTCCCACCCTTTCCCAAAATCTATAAAATCAGATATTACCATGACTATTGAGTTTGGCTTGATCCTTGCCATGGTAAATTCGATAGCATCCTTAAAATTACAGGTCCCCCCGTAATTTTTCTGGTTTGTAAGGCTCCTAAGCAGAAGATAAAACTGCCGTTCGTCCTTTGCCGGAAAGGATTCCTGTTTTATCTTGTTTGAAAACAATGCAAATCCCACCGAATCCCCGGACCTCAGGATAGCGAAGCATAATGAAGATGCAAGCTCTGCAGCATACTCGTTCTTTAGTTTGGAGGTGGAGCCAAAAAACATGGTGGCACTGACATCGATAAGGAGAAATATGTTCAGTTCCCTCTCCTCGGCAAACTTCTTTATCAGGATATTATTTGTCCTTAATGATGCTTTCCAGTCTATACTGCTGGCATCATCATCAGTAGTATAATGCTTATAATCCTCAAATTCAAGGCCCTGCCCCTTAAAAACGCTTAGGTAGCTGCCTAAAAGGCCGCTGTTTACTACCCTCTTGGTAAAAACCTCAAGCTCCTTAAAGGAGGGTTTTAAAGATATTTTCAGCTTCGCCATTTTTATCTGCTAGGGAATATGCCAATCAGTGCACTGGTATCCTAGAAAGTATCTCTGTTATGATATCGTCTGTTTTTATCGATTCTGCCTGTCCTTCATAATTTAAGATGATCCTATGCCTAAGCGCCTGATGAGCAGTATTCTTCACGTCCTGAGGGGTAACAAATGTTTCTCCGTTAAGGAGCGCCTCTGCCTTGGACCCTATAAAAAGGGATATCGACCCCCTTGGCGAAGCCCCTATCTCTATGTACTTTCCCGACTTGATCCTATATTTTTCAGGGTTTCTTGTTGCATCGATTATCTTCACTACATACCTCTCTATGCTCTCATTTAAGAATATCTTCTGGGCAAGGTCCTGCAGCTGCACCATTCTCTTTTCGTTTATGATTGGCCTAAGCTTAAAGTCCTCAAACTTACGGAGGGATATGTTCCTGTTCAATATCTTCTGCTCCTCATCTATGTGGGGATATCCCACATTAAGCTTAAAAAGAAACCTGTCGACCTGCGCCTCTGGAAGGGGGTAAACACCTCCTGACTCTATAGGGTTTTGTGTAGCGACTACCAAAAAAGGCTCTTCAAGCTTGAAGGTCTCTTTTCCTATGGTAACCTGCTTCTCCTGCATGGATTCCAACAAGGCAGACTGCACCTTAGGGGGAGACCTGTTGATCTCGTCTGCTATTATAAAATTAGAGAATATGGGGCCTTTTATAGTATAAAATCCCCTCTTAGGCTCGTATGCGACTATGCCCAGTATGTCTGTAGGAAGCAGGTCAACTGTAAACTGGATCCTTTTGAACTTGCATCCGCTGACATTGGCCAAAGACCTTATAAGAAGGGTTTTTGCTATGCCTGGAACACCCTCAAGAAGGACATGGCCCCTGCACAGCAATGCTTTTATGCAGGACCTCACAGTTTCATGCTGGCCTACAACAACCTTTGCCAGCTCTTCCATGATAGCCTGGATATCTTTGGTGCATCTTTCCACTTCCCGGCCTATCTTTTTCATCTGTTCATGACCTCCCATAATGATAACCATATAATCTTAGTTTAAATATGTTTATTCTAACTATAAGGTAGTTTCAATGTCAAAAAACCCTGATAAAGATGTAATCTACCAAAAGGAGAAGGATGGAAAGGATAGCCAAAGGAAGGTCCAGCCTTAGGGGTATTTTTAGCTCAGCTTCTGAAAGCCTTTCATAAGCCTCTGCCAGGGATTGCTTTGTTTCAGCCCTGTAATAGCTTCCTCCTGTTTTTTCTGCTATGTCCCTTAGCGTCTCCTCATCAAGCGTTAAAGGCTTCATCTTGCCCTGAAGGCTGGCATCTCCAGCCTTGCCTACCCCTATAGTATTGACCGTTATGTGCTCTCTGCTCATGCTCTCCAGGATATTATCCAGCTCTTTCTTTCCCATTATATTTTCGCTTCCGTCGCTTATCAGGATCACCTGCTTAGGATTCGTCTCATCTTTCAGTATATTTGCCGAAGTTTCCAGCGTTCTCACTATAGAGGTTCCCGACAGGGGGCTTATCTGGATATCCTCTATTATGTCTATAGAATCAACTATGCTGCTTAACTCTTCTTCTGTAACTACTTTTTCTTTCCCTTCTCCCATCAGGAGTATAAACTCCTCCGCATCATTGCCCTCTGTTCCGGAAAGCCCCTGCTCTATATAGGCATTTCCTGAAAACGAGATTATCGCTATCCTGCTTCCTGAAGGCACCTTCTCCAAAAAAAGATAGAGGGTGCTCTTAACTGCCTCCAGCCTGTTCGGATCTATATCCTCAGCAAGCATGCTGCCTGAAGCATCGATAGCCATTACAGCTGCCTGTTCATTAGGGGTCCCCTTATAATAGGCCGTAGCTCCTGAGATAGCAAAAAGTATAAGAGAATAGGCCATAAGCATGATGACAAATGTAAATATTTTTTTTTTTGAATAGGAAGATAGAAACTCCCCTTTCTTAAAGAAAAAATCAAGGGCATGGAAAGATATTATCTTTTCTATATCCCTCTTGCCTTTCTTCAAAAAGAGAAGCATGACTCCTGCAAAGATAGGTATGGGGGCCAGAAGCCAAAGGTAATGCGGATTTACAAAAAAGATTTCCATATCAGGTTCCACCCTTCTTTCTCTTCCTGCTTTCTTTCCTTCTTCTCTTCATATGCCTTATGGTAAGATACCAGGAAAGGGTTGCTGCAAAGACCAGCATAGTCAGTACGATCCATACCAGGACATCGCTCTTAGGTGAGGGCTTTTCCTCGATCTCTCTTCCTTCCTCTGCCTTAGAAAGGATAAACCTGCAGCTTCTCGAAGCCTCATCCAAAAGCTGGTTTGCCTTTTCATACTCCTTATTATTTATGGCTTTCTTTGCGCTCACCACCAATTCGTTAAGCTCAAGGCATTCAGGATGCGCCTTCAGTATATCTTCTACCGCATAGACCTTGGTAGACATATTTTCAAGGGGATTTATCTGGACCAGTATAGAATCGTTCAAAGAAGGGGTTATTACCTCTGCGCTTATATGTAGGGTATAAGGCTCGGCCCTCACTATGGAGGTCGCAAAAATGTTGACAGTCTTTTTGTCATTGATGTCTATCTCGCTTATAAAGGATGTATCAAACTCAAGGGAAATTCCTTCTTCAGAAGATGCAGATAGGTATATGTCCTTTAATGGCTCGTCCAGCGTGTTCTCAAGGATTACAGGAACCATTACCTTATTTGGCTCTATGATAGAGATGTCCCCTGGAGATAAAAGGCTTGCATATTCATACTTGCTGACTTCCCTGACCTGTGTCCTTTTTGAAACTCCTCCGCCTCCTCCGCCTCCTCCGCTGCTTATCACCGTTGTTGTGGTAGAGGTATCATCTGTTACATCCGAGACAGTGACTGTGATGTTGTTTGAAGACACAGAAGAATAGGTATCATTGACGGTGAAACTGAATGTCTCAGAACCATACCAGTTAGAGGTAAAGCTCATCCTCACTGTATGGTCGTTCTGGTCTATGGTCAGGGTTATATAGGTCGTATCTGACTGTGTAAACGTAATGTTATCATCTGCATCCAGGTCCTCAAAATAGTTGTCTAGGTCTATCCAGTCTTCATAGATATAATCCTCAAGCAGTGTAGGCGTATCGATCTCGTAATTTATGGCAATATCCTTCAGGACAGGGGTCTTTGAATCGTCTTTGGTGGTAAGGGCAGCCATAAACTGTATGAACGGGTTGTTTGCCGAAGTTATAGATGATCTTGTGCTGTTGGAATAAGCGGTGCTCCAGCTTGCAGAAGAAAGGCCGGATGATGTTGAAGCTGTCCTCGTCTTTAGGGTTATGTTTGTTCCGGCAGGAAGGCTTTGGCTCCAGCTTATATAGGTTAAGTCAAGCTTGTCGGCGTTGGCTCCAAGGCTTATTGAAGGGGAGATATATGTGCCGTTCAGGTAAGCGCCACCGGACTGTGCGAGTGTTATATTTCCTGGATGCGCTGTTATGTTGGTGTTGTTCAGCGTCCCTCCTGAAAAGTCAGAGTGGCTTGTATACTCCTTGGTCCCAAACGTAGGCCCCCTGTTAACATTAGTTATGTTTATATTCCAGTAGAATGAGGTTGTATTGAGCCAGTCGCTCACCTGCACAGTAAGGTTCATCACACCTGCCCTGGAAAAGTTAAGATAATAGGTAAGGTTCTGGGTTGTATTAAGAAGGCTCCCGTTCAGCAGCCATCGGTAGGTCAAGGTATCTCCATCCGAATCGGTGCTGTTCTGCCTAAATGTCTCGGTAGAATTCTCATCGGCTGAAACATTTGCCCCATTAGGGTAGTCCCCTGCGCTAGCCCACCCATATACTGTAGCCCAATCGCTGCCGCCGTAAGGGTATATATTATGGATAACAGGAGCATTGTTAGGGGAAACGTTCACGGTTATATTATTTGAATATGTTATGTTCTGGCTGTCGTTTGCGTAGAACCTGATGTACTCTACGCCTGACCAGGTTCTATCAGGGTAAAAGCTTACATTCGAGGTGGTCTGGTTTATCACTAGGGTTATGTTTATGTTTCCTGTGACATTATAGGCCAGGTTGTCGTTGTCAGGGTCATGGAAATAATCGCTTAAGGTTATGTTATCGGTAAGGTTTATCCCCTGCTTAAAGGATATGTTTGCTATAGAGACGTTAAAGATAGGGGCGTTATTGGGGGTAACATTAAGGGTTATATTATTAGAATAGACGGTATAGCTGGTGTCATTTGCATAGAACTTTATGTATTCTACTCCTGACCAGCCCTTATCAGGGTAAAAGCTTACATTCGAGGTGGTCTGGTTTATCACTATGGTTATGTTTATGTTTCCTGTGACATTATAGGCCAGGTTGTCGTTGTCAGGGTCATGGAAATAATCGCTTAAGGTTATGTTGTCAGTAAGGTTTGTATCATATTTCCAGGTTATGTTGCCTATAGAGGTATTAAGGACAGGAGCCCTGTTGCTGTCATTTATATAGAATGTTATTATCTCAGAGTCTGTACCTCCTGCTATATCAGTGACAGTAAACTGGATCGAATGGTTAGCGACATCAGAGAATGCGGGGGTGAAGCTGATCTTGCTCATCGTCTCATTATGCCAGGCTATGGTAAAGATGCTGCTGTTGCTCGTAAACGTAAGGTTATCCCCCTCAGCGTCTGTCGCAGTAAGGTTCAGCTCAAATAATGTCGCCTTTGTCCCGTATTGGTCCCCTATAGCGTCTAATACAGGCCAGCTGTTGTTGGATACGGAAAAATTTATGATAACAGAGTCTATAAGCTGGGAATCGTTGATTGTTATGTTGACCATATGATATCCTATATCAGCCTCCGTGGGGGTAAGGTTTATTACGCCTGTAGTCAGGTTAATCCATATAAGTGTGCTGTTAGTATAGAAGTAGATGGTGTCATTGTCGGGGTCTGTAGCGTTGACCTGCATCGTAAAGGATATGTTCATCCTCAATGACTGGTTGTTTATCCTGGACAGGACTGGAGCATCATTCACGTTTGTCACGTTTAAGGTTATGTTATTAGAGTAAGTGATGTTATAGCTGTCATTTGCGTAGAAAGCGATTACCTCTATGCCATACCAGTCATCCTCAACATAGAAACTTACGTTCCCTGTAGATTGGTCTATAGAGACGTTTACGCTCTTAGAAGAGTTGAGAGAGTCGCTGACAGAATAGCTTGTATATCCATACGTCAGGTTATCCTTGTTTGATCCTGAGCACTCTGCATTATCAGAATCGTTGAAAAACCCTGTCAGGGTAAAATTACTTATTAGGTTGGTGTCCTCCTGCCAGGTAACGTTCTCTATTGTCGCATTGTGGACAGGGGCCCTGTTTAGGTTAGTGACAGTAAGTGTTCCCGATATAGAGGTCGAATTCTTATATGAGTCATTGACTCTCAACGTTATGTTATAGCTGCCTGAATCGCAGAATCCTGGAGAATATGTCCATGACACGTTTGAAGAGGTGTTGGTGCCGTTGCTATACCAGGTATTCACGATAGAATCCTCCCCTGGATGGGTAAGGTCTGGGTCTGCCGTATCGTTGTCGAAAGAGAATGTTATCGAGCCGTTCTCCTCCACCGTCAGAAGGGCTGGTGTAAAGGAGCTTACGTTAGGGGGATCATTGACGTTGGTTATATTGAAGAAAACATCCTGCGCTGTAGTGGCAAACGTAGAATCCTTCATGACTATGGTTAGATGGAAATTGGATAAGTTGCTGTTTGAGTCAAGAACATCGCTTTCTGTAGGGGTAAAGTTTATTACAGCCCTCCTGTTATTGTCTGAATCATTAAGGTTTTCCATGCTAAAGACAGGCATCTTTACCTCTGAGTCGTCAGAGAAGATAAGGGGGTAATTTCCATCTGCATCCGTGCCGTTCACGATGAAGACAAACCTTGTATCCTCAGTCAGGTTCATTATGGTAGGAAGGTCGTCAAAGGTGGGGGCTGCAGGTGCAGCTATCTTACAGGAAAGGAGCAAGGCAGCTATAAGGATAAGGGTTAGCCTGGCCCTATTTCCGGATAAGGCACCAAACATGTCGGCCATTCGTTTTTTCATTCCCCTCTGAACCACCTGCCTATAGCTGTCATCAGCCTCAGCATATCAACCTCTCCTCTTTTCCATCTGCCTATATGGGCGATAAGTTCTGTTATATCTACCTTCCCATCCATATCTACATCTGCATCATCACCAGTTCCGATACTAAAGCTGATGACGAGGTCATCCGTGTTAAAGTTGCCATCTGCATCACTGCATCTTGCATGATAAGCATAACTCTGCCCATCCTGCAGGCCCTCAATCAATTGAGAATGGCTCATGCCTCCTGTTGTTGTAAATGTATCTGCCATATCTGCATAAGCAGTTCCTGATGCT
>JAHWIN010000004.1 GCA_019322475.1 Candidatus Woesearchaeota archaeon | reverse complement strand
TTCTCGTAAGCCTGGCCAAGATCGTTATGCGCTGTTGAGCTCTCCGGCTGCCTTTCTACTGCCCTTGACAGAAGCTCATCGTCGCTTTTCCATTCCCTGTTCCTCGCTATGGCCAATGCAGAATAGGATACAATCAGGAAAACTGCAATGACCATAAAAGCGGCCTTAAGGGTTCTCTTGTCTGCCCTGATAGATAAAACATCAAATATGATACAAGCTGAAAAAAGGGCAAAGCCAAAGGAAGCGCTGTAAAGATACCTGTCAGCCATAAATGTATGCACAGGGAATATGTTGGAGAAAGGAATAAGTGCTATAAAAAACCAGCCTACAGAAAAAAAGGCCGGCTTATCTGATCTTCTGAGCTTAAGCCAGAAGAAGATTATCAAAGCGTAAGCCAGAAGAGCAAGAAGCATACCCAAAGAAAAAAGAGAAGAGTACTGTTTGACATCATAGCTGACTGTAAGGTTCAAAGGAAAGGCCATTATATATATGTACCTGAGGAAGATTACCATAGTTGAAAATACCCTTGTCCTTAAGCTGCCTAAAAAATAAACTTCAGCCCTGCCTATCTGCCTCAGGACAAAAAACCTGGCAAAGATATATATCCCTAATGGGGCAATAAAAGGCCAGAACTGCCTTGCTTTTTTCTTAAGATATCTGGCAGGGCTGCGGCCAAAAACTCCTTTTCCGCCTATAAAACAGGCATCATACCAAAGTGCGAGCAAAGGAAGCATGGCTGCCTCTTCAGAAGAAAAAAGGCCTAGTGTAAAGACGATAAGCGAATATGCAAGATACCTCCCGGAGCCTTTTCTCCTGAACAGGGTAAACAGGTAGAACGACCAGAACAAGAACAGGATGCCCAAAAGGTCAAAGCCTGCAGTCATGTTAGCAACTCTGGCAGTATGGATTGGGTGGGCTGCAAAAAGAAGCGAAGCTATAAGGGAAAGCCTCCTGTCACCTGTAACCTGAAAGATTATAAGATAAGCCAATACGCTTATCAGGGTATGGAGCAGGACAGCATTCATGTGGTACCCGAAAGGGTTGAGCCCCCAAAAAAAGAACGTTATGGAATAAAGGGTTTCCCTAATGGGCCTGTAAAGGTTTCCGGTCCCAGGAACCCTAAAAAAGGAGGGGATATTGCTTAAAGACCTTATCCTAAAGTTATCCTGGATAAAAAACTTATCGTCAAAGACAAAGCCGCTGAAAAATGTGTTGGAGTATATTATAGCACAAAGAAGTATTATGATCAGGATATGGATATGCTTTCTCTTAAGCCTCATCTCAAGCCACATACAGCCTGAGATTAAGATCCATTTAAATTACTTTTTGTATTGCAGAGCTAAACCCCGATAAGCTCCTTGTCTTTCTGGACCAGCCTTTCATCGTCCCCAATAACATCCGACTTTATCACATGGCCTATGAAGATGATGTGGTCTCCTGAATCTATCTCCTGGGTTACCCTGCACTCCATGTAGGCAAGCGCCCCTGATATCCTTGGGCAGTCTATGCTTGCGCATTCTTCCTTCTTTATATTAGCGGCCTCAAACTTGTCTGTGTACATGCCGGACTTTGTCCCGCAGAGCAAAGCCTTTCTTTTCATCTTAGACGGGATAAAGTTTACGGCAAAGACCTTGCTTTCCCTGATCAACCCGCAGCTGAACCTTGTCTTTCCTACTGATACAGCATACAGCTTTGGGCTGAAGCTTACAGGCATATGCCAGGCCATCGTGATTATATTGTCCCTTACCTCTTTCTTTCCAAATATTTCTGCATCTGCCCTGCAGGTTACAAGTATGACCTGCCTCGGCCCGGTTAGTCTTGACATCTTATTTTTCGCAAAAGTATATTATGTCTTTATCCTCCCCTATTACCTCAGTTACATCAAACAGCTTTCTGATAAGCCTTTCTATATCTCTTCGTTTAGGGCTCCTCTTCAGGAAGCTCAATACAAAAATATTTTTCCCTACCCTTTTTATCTCTTTCAGGCCTTTCTCTATATCCTGGAAGTTTTGTATCGCTGTTATAGATATGACAATATCAAAAAAATTATCTCCGTAGGGGATAGATTCGGCAGGGGCCAGCCTGTACTCTATCCTGTCCCTGCTTCTTGCCCTCTCTAAAAGCTTAGGCGCAGGGTCTATGCCATATCTTCTGCAGTTCCACGGCTCTGTCGTAAGCCCTGTTCCGCAGCCAACGTCAAGAAGCTTGTAATCCTTTTTTAGGCTGATATGCTTTTTTATAAGCCCGATCTTCTTCAGCTGCTCTTCCTTATGGAGCTCTTCATAGCCTTCTGCAATCTGGTCATAATAACCCATCTTAAGCAACCTTCAACTGTCAGCTGAATCCTTTTAACTTTTCAAGATCCAGAGTAGAAAAATAATCCCTGACCGTTTCAGCCCTTCTTATCTCTACGACAGAATTGTCTTCCCTTAATAGAAGCTCTGCTGACCTTAATTTGCCGTTATAATTAAATCCCATCGCATGGCCATGCGCTCCGGTGTCATGGATAACAAGGATGTCTCCTTCATCGATCTCCGGAAGCTTCCTGTCTATCGCAAACTTATCGTTATTCTCACACAAGCCTCCGGTGACATCATATTTCTTTATTGGTTTCTTGTTTTCCTTTCCGAGAACGGTTATATGGTGGTATGCGCCGTATAGCGCAGGCCTCATCAGGTTAGCCATGCACGCGTCAAGCCCTACAAAATCCTTATACGTATGCTTGAGATGTATGGCTTTTGCAACAAGACAGCCGTGCGGGCCTGTGATCATCCTTCCTGATTCCATTATTATCCTTAGAGGCGCAAGCCCCTTTGCAGATATCATCTCATCATAAAGCTTCTTTATCCTGCCTGAAACATAGCCAAGGTCAATGGCTTTCTCGTCCAGCTTATAAGGGATCCCATACCCCCCTCCAAGATTGATAAACTCGAGCCTTATCCCAAGCTTCTTATTTATCTCAAACACAAGCTCAAAGAGCATCCTTGCAGTCTCTATGTGATATTCTGGATTGAGCTCATTTGAGGCGACCATAGTATGCAGACCAAAGCGCTTTGTGCCTTTCTTCTTCATAATGCTGTATCCTTCAAGCAGCTGCTTTCGGGTCAGCCCGTATTTTGCTTCCTTTGGGTCACCTATGAAGCGGTTGCCTGATCTTGCACTGCCAGGGTTATACCTGAAACAGATTATCTCGGGAATACCTGCATTTTCTTCAAGCATCTTAATATGGGAGATATCATCAAGGTTTATCACTGCTCCAAGCTTTTTTGCATATACAAACTCATCAGCAGGCGTATCATTAGAAGAAAACATTATATCTTCGCCGATGATCCCGGCTTTTTCAGAAAGCTTAAGTTCAGGAAGGCTGCTGCAGTCAGTGCCCATCCCCTCCTCTTTCAGTATCCTGAGAATGAACGGATTAGGGAGGACCTTCACAGCAAAATGGTTCTTGAATCCATGCACCCATGAAAATGCCTTATAAAGCTTCCCTGCATCCTTCCTTATCGCCTTCTCATCATAGATGTGAAAAGGTGTGGGATGTTCGCTTATGATCTTAAGAATCTTATCCTTTGTAAAAGGCAATTTTTTTTCTGCCATCTTAACCTATATCCCTGAAGCCTGTTTTCCACCCAGGCCCCAGTTGGACTTATCAACCTCATTTATTATCACAGTAACGTGCTCCTTAGGAACACCCTGTTTCTCAAAAACATCTGTTACGCCCTTGATTATCTCTGCCTTCTGCCCATCAGTCCTTCCTTTCCACATGTCTATCTTTATCGATGGCATAGTTATCCACTCAGGCTAAGCTGAAATCATGCCCGGCAAGAGACTGAAGCCCTGCTGCAGCTGCCTCATTCAAGGTATAAAAGCTGAAGAAGAAACTATATAAAACCTGCGTTTTTGTGAGCTGTAAACTCTGCTGGATCTGGCCTATATTTTTATGAGGTTTTCTATGCAAGACTTTACAGCCTGCATTTTCAAAAACTTTATATATATTCAAAAAAGAGGGCAACAAAAGATGATAAAATTACTTAATTACAAGAAAGACAGGATAGTAAAAGGGGACCTGAAAGATATTGGCTGTCCAAAGACATTCACGTGGGTTGATGTTTTTGAGCCTTCAGCGGATGAGATCAAGAATATAGCTGAGGCTTCTAAGATACCTAAAGCAGACCTGAAGATAGCCCTTGAAGACCAGAGGCCAAGGATAGTTGACATAGGGGGGCCCTTTTCCCTTATAATCTTCGGCACTGCCTCTTTTGAGAAGGGGGGGATAACTACTGCGCCTATGTTCATATATGTCTCAAAAAAGCATAACTGCGTAATAACCATGAGGAACAAGGAGACAAAGTCCATAAAAAAGCTGGAAAGGTCCATAGAGACACGGGACAGCCTTTTCCAGAAAGGCTCAGGATATTTCGTCTACAGGGTATTGGATGAGATACTGAACATATATTTTGAGGTCCTTGAAGACATAGAAAAAAAGGTTGAAGTTATAGAGGATGATGTGTTAAAGCATCCTGATATCAAGACTGTAGAAAAGATATTCCAGGCTAAAAAGACACTTATATATTTCACAAAGACCATGTCTGCCAACAGGGAAGTGATAACATCGATAGAGAAGGATTACCTTCCAGACCTGGGAAAAAAGGATGCTGCCCAGTTCAGGGCGCTGTATAATGACACTGTCCAGCTTATAGACATGTCAACCACTTACAGGGACATACTTACAGGAACGCTTGACGCATATCTTTCTTCTGTATCAAATAACCTTAACAAGATCATGAAGACCCTGACGATAGGGGCCTCATTCATACTTATCCCCACACTTATAGCCAGCATATACGGCATGAACTTTAAGGCCATGCCAGAGATAGGGTGGAAATACGGCTATCTGTTCTCCATAGGGCTGATGATTGTTTCTGTCCTGGTGATGTGGATCTTCTTCAAGAAAAAAGGATGGATATGAAAGCGGTCATGCAAGTATCCTATGAAATGCATCGAAGATGGGTGTGTCAGTGGTTATAAGGTGAAATTTCATCCCCAGCCTGCTGCATGTATCCTCTATCTGCCCTGAATGCTCCTCAAGCCTCTTCTGGTACTGAGATCTCAGTCCGGGGCTTATGTGCGCATTCATCTTCGTCCCTGTCTCGCTGTCCTTAAGCCTGAAGTCGCCCTGCATCTTCATTTCCTTTTCCACAGGATCCAGGACCTGGACTATCTTTATCTCATGGTTTCCAAGCATATACAGGGCCTCGTTTATCTGCTCCAAAGGGATCAAAAAGTCAGATATCAAGACCACCATAGCCCTGCTTCCAAGAAGCTTCCTGTACTGCCTCATGGCATCTGCAACCTTAGATAAGCCTGTTGTCTTTATAGAATTAAGGTGGTCTACCATCGCTACCAGCTGGCTTGCACCTCTCTTCGGCTGGAACACCTCCATGCTTTCTGAGAAGGTGGAAAACTGGAAACGCTCATTCTCTTTCATGGCAAGATAAGCAAAACCTACTCCTAGCATAGAGGCATATTCGAACTTTGTAGCGGGCTTCCCAAAATCCATAGAAGATGAGCAGTCTACGATGAGGTGGACAGTAAGGTTCCTCTCTTCCTCATATGTCTTGACATGAAGATGGTCTGTCCGGGCAAATACTTTCCAGTCTATGCTCCTTATGTCGTCGCCAGGCGCATAGATCCTGTGCTCCTTGAATATAAGGCCCCTTCCCAAAGCGGTGCTTTTTCTGGGCCCTATATAGTTAGAGGTCACCCTTTTATGCACGACCAGGCTGAACCTGTCCAGCTGGGATAAAAAAGATGTGTCTATCATCTTGTTTTCTTCAGGATCTCTGTTATTGCATCATCTGTGGACATGCCTTTTCTTTCTGCCTCAAAGTTAAGTATTATCCTGTGCCTTAAGACAGGGTAAGCCATAGCCTGGATGTCCTCTGAGCTTACATGATTTCTTCCCTTCACAAGCGCTCTTGCCTTGGAGGCAAGGATCATCCCTATCGATGCCCTGGGAGATGCCCCGTATTGGATTATCTCTTTCTTTGTCCTTGTTGCATTCACTATATTGATGACCTTTCTCTTTATGTCGTTGGCTATAGGCACCTGCCTTGTTACAGCCTGAAGGTGGAGAAGCTGCTGCTTGTTAAGCATCTTCCTCAGCTTAGGCTCTGAAAGGGGGTTTGTGTACCTATCCACTATACTCATCTCCTCTTCCGGATTCGGGTATGAGACCCTGATCTTAAGCAGGAAACGGTCAGACTGGGCCTCAGGCAAAGGATAGGTGCCTTCCTGCTCTATGGGGTTCTGGGTCGCCAATACAAAGAAAGGCATGTCCAGCTTATAGGTTTCGCTTCCTGATGTGACCTGCTTCTCCTGCATAGCCTCAAGAAGGGCTGACTGGCTTTTTGGGGTTGCCCTGTTTATCTCGTCTGCAAGAACTATGTTAGAGAATATAGGGCCGGGCTGAAACGTGAAGTTCCTCTTACCGCCGGATTCCTGTATTATATATGTTCCTGTTATGTCTGAAGGCATCAGGTCAGGCGTATTCTGTATCCTGCTGAACTTAAGGTCAAGGACGCCTGCAAGGGTCCTTACTGCAAGGGTCTTTGCAAGCCCGGGATATCCCTCAAGCAGCGCATTAGAGTCGCAGAGTATCGCTATCATAACCTGTTCCAGGAGCTCATTCTGCCCCACGATAACCTTTCCCACTTCCTTAAACACGGTGTCGAACACCACCTTATAGTTTTTTGCCATTTTTACTTACCTCTTCATCTTTTTTGGTATTTTCTGTTTTTTGTGCTTTTGCATATGCCTATAGCATATACCAATCAGCTGCAAAGCCTCCAGCATTTCCTTCAGGCCGTTCTGCAATCATTTTTCAGCCCTTGCTCAGCTCATTGAAATAATCCTTCACCAGCTTCTGGTTCTCTATCGTTATCTTCTCCTCATAGCTTCCCGAAGAGCTTGTGAATATCTCATCGGGGAAAGCCTCCTCGAATTCCTTGTCAGGAATCTCATAAGCCATAGCCCCTACAACCTCTATGCTGGGCTGCTTTATCCTTATCTCCACCTCCTGGTTCCCAAGCATGGCTATGCTCTCTTCCCCGTAGATATCCTCTCCTTCGCCTGTTGTCCCTGCAGCCAGCTTATCTCCCAGCTCACCTTTTCCCTCTCCTGCCACTCCAAAGACAGGCATCTCCCTTATCTTTTCGAAAGCGGCGTTGAAGCCGCCAAAATTTACATTGAACATCGAGGCAAAAAGTATGATCAGGCAAAGAATCATGCTTCCCAGAACCTTATAAGAGACCCGGCTTATCTTGACAAAGGACGAAAGCCTTACGTTCTTCAGCTCAGAGACAACCTCATGCTCAAGCTCATCGACAACCTCATTCTCTATAGATACGTTATCAGCAGCGGTCCTTAATTTCTCGTACAGCGGCGCGTATCTATTTTCCACCATCTTATACTTATTTGTGTTCAGGTCTATATACAGCATAAAGGCAAGATAAACGAGTGTAGGGAACAGGGAATACCAGGGATTCAGGCTTATAAGCATAAGGGCAAGGTAAAATCCCAAAAAGATCATGACAGAGGTCAGGATTATATCAAAAGCCAGGACCTCGTCAACTATCACGTTAAGCTCATCAAGAACCTTTCTGAAAGCTTTCATCTAGCATGAACCTCCCAGGTCTTCCGCCACATCCTCGCACTCCTCATACCTTTCCTTGTAATATTTCTTGTCTGCATTGCAGTTTTCCAGGTCCTGCCGGGTATCTACCAGCTGCCCGCTCAATGTAGTTACCTGGGCGGTTTTCAGATTCAGGTCGCTTTTTGCCTGATACAGGTTTTCCGTCAGTGTGTCCCTCTCCTGCTGCAGGGTGTCCCTCTCATCTTTTATCGTGTTGTACTTTTCACCAAGCTCCTCCCTTCCCTGCTTTGTGGTGTTCAGCTCCTCGCTTGTCTGGAGCAGGGCTGCCTTTTTTTCCAGCAGGTCTTTTGTCACCTTGTTAAGCTCGGAAAGCTTGGTGTTATATTCCTCGTTTATATCCCTAAAAGAAGCCTGGTAATATGCTGTAAACCCTGCAAAGCTTATGACTGTAGCTATTATCAGTATAAAGAATATAAAGTTCACGTCTTTTTTTATTATGGCCATCTGCATCACCTGTTTTTATCCTTTTTGTACCTTTTACTTTATATCAAAACCCTCCTATATTCATATTCTCCCTTATCCTCCTTATCAGTATATCTGCCAAAAACAATATTACGGCAAGGATAGCTAAAGGCCACCTATAATCGATGGTCTCTATCCTGACCCTTTTAGACATGCTGATTATGGTGTCCCTGATAGGCTCTATGTCTTCAGGGCTGAATACCTTACCGCCGGACATTACAGCCAGCTCCTCCAGTTTTGGGTTAAGCCCTATCTTAAGGTATTCATCATTATAGCTGACCGCAGTTGTAGCACCTAATATATTGTAGAAGCCCTCTTTTTTAGGATAGAACTTTGCTGAATAAAGCCCTGCATCCACCTTGCTGAACTCCAGGCCCTTATGCTCAGGCTTCTCTTCTGATATAACATTCACGTCAGTAGGCCTGCCTAACGATGTATCCTTTATCCTGACATCAAGCTCGCTGTCTTTTGTAAAGTCGCCTATCGCCCAGTTCATCATCCTGGTTATGAGCTTTGAGTTCTGCTTATTCAGAAGGGACCCTGACCACTTGGAGCCGTCATCGGTGGACAGTACTGCAACCCGCCCAAGGCCGTACCTTCCTGATGCCAGTATGGTCCTGTCGCAGTCTGTAGCTGCAAGCTTCCTTCCCCACAGCTTCGGAACTACAAGATTATACCCGCCGATGGTTGCACTTATCTCCAGGTCTCCCTTGGTTATCCAATGCGATGTATCCATGAGAAGGAGCCTTCCTGAGCCTGCTTTTGCGCACCTTTGCTCCTCTTCATCCCCCATAAATATTATCTTCAGCCTTCCGCTCTCATCAGGCTCAAAATAAAGGCCGCCCCCTGTATCAGCCATCCTCTTAAGAAGGGCGCTGTTTACGAACTGCCCTACACCTATAGTGTACAGCTTTATGCCGTATGAGTTCATAACCTGGATAGACTGCATTATGCCATTCTCGTTAGGGTCTATGCCGTCAGTTATAAGCACGACATTCTTAGACCCCTTTGCAGCTTCCAGGACCTGCCTGGCCCTTGAAAGGCCTATCGCTATATTTGTCCCTGTATCATCTGAGGGGGTGCTCAAGGACCTTATGACAGAATGAAGCGAAGGTATATGGCTTATAGGGGTCAGGATGCAATGGAGGCTTTTAGGCACGCAATGCGACCTTGATACAAAGCCGGCTATTGATATCTTATCCTCCATGTTAAGGCTGTTGATTATATCCAGCAGGAAGGCCTTCTCAAAATCCAGCACGGTCTCTTCGCTGTCCGACCTGAAAGGAAAATTAACGGTTCCTGAAAGGTCTATGACAAAGACTATATTGTATGCCTCGTCCCTTTTCCTTTCCCCCACACCCACCTTTACAGGAAGGATGCTCTCAAAATAGGAATTTTCATAGCCTCCGTTGTCAAAGGAGTTTTCCCCCCCTACAACCACTAACCCATTCCCTTTCTCGGCAAGATAATCGCTTAAGGCATCAACATCACCATCGCTTATCCTGCTTGAAGGGATGTCGTTCAGGACAACAGCATCATAATCGCCTAATTCGGAAGGGATATCCTTCTTTGCCGAAACGTCATAGACATTCTCAAGCGCTTTTTGCAGCGGCCCTTCATCATCCGCCACAAACAGAAGCCTGGGCCTTGGCAAAGCCTTTACTGTCTTGTAATAGATGTTGTTCTGCTCAAAATGATCGTCTTTAGGGAAGAGTATCCTTGCCTCTATCTTATGGTACCCTCTTGAGAACCTCCACTGGAATTCGCCGCTGCTGCCGACCTTTACCTGGCTTCCGTCTATGAAAACCTCTACCTTGCTGTAATCTACGCCACCTATATTGCTGATATGAAGGTTAAATGACGTCTCGCTCTGCTCAATGACCTGTGAAGGCCCGCTTATGAAAACAGACACGTCTTTCCTGACAGGCTCCAGCTTTAAGGTATGGATCGTAGTGTTAAGGACGGAGCTTAAAAGGACTATGTCGCCAAGGTCCCTCCCATAGTTATTGTATCCGTCAGAGATAACAAGCAGATGGTCATCGCCTTCTGCGTTCCTGAGTATCCCGTCTCCGATAGCGGACCTTTCGCCGGAAGCTATGTACTTGAGGGTTGCAGGAAAATGCTGTTCGAGCTCTTCTTTCAGTTTTAAAGCGACAGAGGTATCAAAGATCCCGAAGCTTGATGAATTATCAGCAAGTATGGTCAAAGAAGGGCTTCCTTCTGTCATGGTCTCTTTAGTCTTATAAGGTGAAGCTATCGCTATAAGCAAGGACATGATGACCAATGACCTTAAGGCAAAGAATATTATCCTTATAAGCCTGTGCTCTTTTACAAAAGCCTTTTTCTCTTCCGGCTTTTTGAACCTGACAAAGGTTATCCAGGTAAGCGATGCAAGCAGCAGGGCAAGAGGGAATATAAGGTAGATATATGAGGGGTTTGCCAAGCAATACCCCTTAAGGCATATCTGTCCGGCAGGTATCATAGGTCCCCCCTCCTTTTTATGTATATAAGCTCTATGAAAAGGATGACCAGGGCAAGGATAAGCAGAGGCACCTCAAGATCTATGTTATCAGCATCAAGGGCTTTCTCTGCGGAAAATTCCCCCAATACATCATCAAGCACCATGCTGTCCCTGTTGATGCCTGATTCCTTCTCATCAGCAAGGTTCACAGCTATATTCCTTCCTTCAAGCCCATAGATCCCTGCCTCATCCAGCATAAGCTTGCTTGCAGTCATCTTTGAAGTAGGTGTACTGACCTCCTGCTCAGCTATAGCTATAAGCGTGCCTGCCTTATAGTTATAATCCCTTATGTCCTCCACTTTCATCAGATATTCAAGAAGATTGTTCCAGAAAACAGGGTAGAAAGGGTCTGAATAGAATCCTGAGTACTTATCCATTATCCCGTAATAGACTATGTCTCCCTGCCCCATCCTGAACTGGGTTATCAGGGGGGAATTGTCCAGCTGGGCGCTGGCCAGGGTTATGCTTCCGTTCTTTGCATCTGCCTTAAGGTAGCTGTTGACGGAGGTGAAACAAGGATCCTCTGAAAAAGGGTCTTTAGGAAATATCCTCCCTATCAGGTCTGCACAGGCGGATGTGCTCTTATCCTCCAGGCTGAGTATATCCACAGGAAGGAGGCCCTGCGTGTCGATATCCTTCAGGTCTTCCTGGGCAGCTATCACAAGTATGCCTCCTTTCCTGACATACTTCTGGAGGTCTACAAAATCGGTAGGCACAAAAAGCTCGCTCGATATCCCGTTTATTATCACAATGTCATGGCCTATATTATACGCATTTACTGTAGGCGGCTCCCTCACCTCAAGGTTCACACCTAATGCTCTTAAGGCCGCCCTTACCTTATTGCCTTCCTTAAGGTTTGTTATAAGGAGGACATCAAAGTCCTTTTTCAGAGGTGAGCTTATGTATGCTGTGTTGTCCAGCTCCAGGCTGTCCCCTGCTTCAAGGCTTATCGTGCTTACTCCTGAAAGGGTCTCAAAGGTCAGCTTCTCTTTTGAGTTTGCAAGGATGTCGATCCTCTTCTCGCTTATCTTCTTATTGTCATTGGCCAAGACCACCCTGATATTCTCATCGTCCGGGTTGTAGTTCTTTATCTCAACTACAGTCTCGTCCTTGTCGACCATTATGCCTGTAATGGCAATATTCTCAGCCTCCTCATAGACATCGATAAAATTTACTGTATTTCCTTTTGACACTATGCTCCTCTTTGCCATAAGCAGGTCCGAGCCTTCTGTAGATATAAAATCGCTTATGACCGTAATTACTCCTTTCTTCTCCCCAAGCAGGTCGCCGGCAAGAAGTACGGCGTCGCCAAGATTCGTTGCAGTTGCCTTGGGCTTCAGCTTATTCAAAATATCGAGGGCGTTTCCGGAGCTGGCTTCCTCCATAACTATAATAGGGGTGTTCTCTGCAAGGATTATAGTGTTTCTTATGCCCAGGCTGTTTCTTGCCCTGCTTACAGCCTTGCTGAACCTCGTAGAGATGCCGTCTTTCACCTGCATGCTGGCGCTTGCATCCAGGACTATAACATTATGCCGGACCATGACTGTATGGGGTATCTCAAGGTAAGGGGCGGCAACCGAAAATGCCAGGGCAAGTATCACCAGAAGCTGTATTATAAGAAGAAGGTTCCTCAGCAGCTTCCTTAGGAAGGATGCTTTCCTGAACCTGCTCTTCTCCTCCATCATGAACATCAGGGAAGGTATTACCCTCTCAAAGCTTTTCGGCCTTATGAGATATATCAGTATGAAAGGTACCACTGCAAGAAGTGCGTAAAGCCCGATAGGATTGTCTAAAGGCATCTTAGTTCCTCTTCTTCCTCAATGATAAGCCAAGGTCTTTAGGGTTGACGAGCTCCTTGACAGCGATAAGGTTGTCGCCCAGCTCGTACCAGTAGATATCTGAATTTACCGATATCCCAAGGTCCTGCCTTGCCTCGTTAGGCAGCGTGACCTGACCCTGCTTTGTTATCTTCGCTTTTCCTATGAATTTTGGGTCCTTTGTCTTTTCCATCTCTGCCCTGGCGGCCTGATAGCCTGCCTCTATTATTAATTTTAATATTTATATTAAATAAAATAAATTAATTATTATTTCAATTATTAATAATATTAATAATGCATGCTTATATAGTTTTCGGTTTTTTGGGGTGTGAATGAGGGGCAATGGGCCTGATGGGGGTAAAAAGAAGGTTCTATCATATGTCTTCCATCATATCCCTTAGAGCATAGAAAACCTTATAACAAGCCTTTTTTTCCTGCCTGGGATGGCTTTGGAAAGACTGGTCAACATAAGGGGTAAGTTCAAAGATACGGTCCTGCAGTTCCGTCCCAGTGGTATCCTTTCATCTCCTGAGATAATGGAAGCTATATGGCGGGAAACGACAGCAAGGGAGAAGGAAAGAGCAAGATACAAAAAGGTAATCGGAGAGCAGATAGGAGAAAGGCCGTTCTGGACAGCAAATGTCGCTATATACAAAAAGATGGGCAATGGAAAGCTGATATACCATCTCGGAGGAAAAGAAGCATTTGAGGTTATCTTTAGCGAATACTCCAAAGATATAACCTATCCATCCTCCAAAGGAGTGTACTACGAGCTGAACAAAGAACAGCTAAAATCTATTGACGGATTGGTAAAAAAAAAGTTAGTAGTGAAATCATACCCTAAAAAACTTGGCCTGGAAAAGTATGATGGCATGTCAGAGAGGCTTATTTTGGATCCTAAATCGTATTTATCCAATAAAAAAATAAAAAGGCTCCAGAGGAAATTCTTAGAGATAGCTTACGGGAGCATGAAGGTAAAAAAAGGAAATAATGAAGGCATAAGCAGATTTGAAAGAAGCATGAGGGCCATAGATGAAAAGGCAGGAGAGAATATGCTAAAAAACGAAGAAAACAGCAGCCCATACACCTGCATATGGTTCCTAAACAGGAAATATCTATGGGAAATCGTCCAACAAGGAAGCGCAATTGCAGTCCCATGCATGCTCCGCAGCTCAAGCTTCAACCATGACTTCAGGGCAGATGGGCATGGAATAAAAAGCAATTATATCTACATGAGGGGGGTTCCATATCGACGTTAAAGTCACTACAACCATAAACTACAAAAGTTTAAATAAAAACAAGCAGTAACAAAAAGCATGGAGCACAAAGAGCACCACAGGAGGGAGATAGCCTTCCTTGTATCGTTCCTTGTCATGTTCTTCATCATATTCGCTATAGCGCTTATAGACATAAGAAGGGGCATCCCTGTATTCGGCATAGGCATACCTTATATGGCTGAGAACATAACAGTCCTGGCCATCTCGATGATAGCGATGGTAAAAGTTCTTTGGCATATTGTGGTTTATTAAAAGTGTAAAGTCGGGCCCTAATAAATAGTGTTCTGTGGAGGGTATTGCTTAAGCACAGTGGCATCCTGCATTCCGCACGCCGCGTGCGGCACGCAGAGTACCACTGTGCTATACCACTATGCCCCCTGGAAGTTATCCTTGCTGTATACTTAGAAAGTGCTCTTGATGAAAACACTAATTTTATAAATATCCAATAAAATCTTATCTTCATCATGAAGATATTAACCCTGCATTCAGACTTTATAGAATTCGAGGCCAAAAAGAAAGCTATCAAGGAGCCTGAGCCCTTAAAGAACAAGTCAGAAAAGGTCAAAGAATGCCTTGTCGTCTTTGTGTCTGTTGAGAAAAGGGATGAAAAAAGCCCTGAGAATTCTGCTAAAAACCTTGTATCGAACATAAAGGATATAGCTTCCAGGGTAAATGAAAAGAAGATAGTCCTGTATCCTTATGTGCATCTTACAAATACTCCCGGAAGTCCAAAGGCAGCATTAAAGGTCCTGGATGAGGCGGAAAAAAAGCTGAAAAAGGGATTTGAGGTCTACAGGAGCCCTTTCGGATGGTACAAGTCATTCAACGTAAGCGTAAAAGGGCACCCACTGTCAGAGCTGAGCAGGGAGTTCGGGCCTGAAGAAGCAAAGGAAGAGGAGACAGACGCTGCCAAAAAAGAAAGGAAGCTGACATCTTACTGGCACATCCTCGGCACTGACGGAAAGCTTTATGACATAGACAAGTTCGATTTCAAAGGGCATGAAAAGCTTAAGAAGTTCGCATCCTATGAAAAAGAGAAGTCAAGGGCAGTAAAGAAAGAGCCTGCCCATGTAGAGCTTATGAAAAGGCTGGAGCTTGTGGATTATGAGCCTGCATCAGATTCAGGAAATCTAAGGTACTACCCTAAAGGAAAGCTTATCAAGAAGCTTATAGAAGAATATGTCAGCGACAAGATAATAGAATATGGAGGGGTAGAAGTAGAAACTCCGATAATGTATGACATAAACCACCCTACACTGTCAAAATACCTCCAGAGGTTTCCTGCAAGGCAGTACCAGATAGAGTCTGACAAAAGGAAGTTCTTCCTGAGGTTTGCTGCCTGCTTCGGGCAGTTTCTCATGGCGCATGATGCTACGATAAGCTACAAAAACCTTCCTTTGAAGCTGTATGAGCTTACAAGATACTCGTTCAGAAGGGAGCAGTCAGGTGAGCTTACAGGATTGAGGAGGCTTAGGGCATTCACGATGCCTGACGTGCATGCCATAGTGCCGGGGCTGAAGCAGGCTATGGATGAGCTGAAGATAAGGCTTGACCTGAGCCTTGATGTGCTTAAAGGGGCAGGGATAGGGAAAAAGGATGTTGAGATGGCCCTAAGGACGACAAAAAAGTTCTTTGAGGAAAATAAAGATTTTATAGCAGGCCTTGCAAAGAAGCTTGGAAAGCCTGTCTTGCTGGAGATGTGGGACGAAAGGATATTCTATTTCATATTGAAGTATGAGTTCAACTTTGTCGATACGTTAGACAAGGCCTCTGCGCTGAGCACAGACCAGATAGATATAGAGAACGGGGAAAGGTACGGCATAAGGTTTACAGACAAGGATGGAAAACTGAAGCATCCACTTATCCTCCATTGCTCTCCGAGCGGAGCGATAGAAAGGGTCATCTTCGCCCTTCTTGAAAAGGCTGCTTTTGACCAAAGAGAGGGAAAGGTCCCTAAGCTTCCCATGTGGCTCTGCCCTTCACAGGCAAGGATAATCCCTGTGTCTGAAGAGTATACAGGATATGCATCAGGGATAACAGATGAGCTAAGGAAGAGTAAGATAAGGGCTGACATAGATGACAGGATCCTTCATGTAGGGAAGAAGATAAGGTCTGCAGAGACTGAATGGTGCAGCACGATAGTAGTGATAGGGGAAAAAGAAAAGAAAAGCGGAAAGCTGCCTGTAAGGATAAGGGGCAAAAAAGAGCTTGTTTCCATGAGTATTGAGGAACTTAAGGATCATATCAATAAAGAGACAGAGGGCATGCCTTTTAAGCCATTGCCTTTGCCTAAAGAGCTTTCTAAGAGGCCGGTTTTTGCCGGGTAATCCTTACTTTAGCTTGGCAATTGCAAAAAAAGCCGAGGGGCTCCTCAACATCTTAGATAGAGAAAAAAGGCCAAGGTTGGATAAGGGCAAAAACCTACTGCAGATCCTTATGATATAAAGCAAGGATGTAAACAATATCTCCTTCCAGCTTATAAGACAGTCTCCAAGGCGAAATATACAGCTCCCTTGTCCCTTTTCTTCCAAATCTCATCGGTTTTCCAATTTCAGGATTATCTTTGAGCTTAGAAACCTGCTTTATGATCTTCTCCTTAACAGGCCTATCTTTGATCTTCTTGAAATCTTTCTTGAATTCCTGATCGAAGATTACCTCTACCACTTTTTCATCTCATCCACAAAATCATCAAAATCCATCCTGCTGCCTTTTCCTTCTTCGATCCTTTTCCAGGCTTCACCGGTTTTTCTAGCGAAATCCAGATCTTCTTTTAGAGAACTGTCTAACCTGCTGGCTTTCTTCATGACCAGCTGGCCATCATCCTTGATGATCAGGATCTTATCCCCTTCATCGATATCTCTCCTCATCTCAGCAGGTATTACGACCTGCCCCTTTGAGCTCATCTTGGTTATAGCAATATCCATTTATATCACCCAGGTAAGATTAATCTTACTATTTATATAAATGTTATGGTTTTTGCCCTTTTATTTGTAGACAAAAGAACAGTGCCTTAAAAACAAAATCTTTTAAATAAATAGGCTGTTCTCTATAGGCTATGGTGCTTGAAAAGCTTGGCAGCAGCCTGAAGAACACATTGAGCAAGATAGCAGGAGCTATGTTTGTAGATGAGAAGCTTATCAATGAGCTTATCAAGGATATCCAAAGGTCGTTATTGCAGGCAGACGTCAACGTAAAATTAGTTTTTGACCTTACAAACAGGATAAAGGAAAGGATAAAGAAAGAGGACACTGCAAAGGGGCTTACAAAAAAGGAGCATCTTATCAACATAGTCTATGAAGAGCTTGTCAACTTCTTGGGGAAAGAGGCGTATAAGATAGAGATAAAAGAGAAGCCATTTAAGATAATGCTCGTAGGGCTTTTCGGATCTGGAAAGACCACAACATCAGGTAAGCTGGCGAGGTTCTTCACAAAAAGAGGATATAAGGTTGCATTAGTGGGCTTAGACATACACAGGCCGGCAGCTATGGACCAGATAGAGCAGATAGCAGGCCAGCTTAATGTCCCTGTCTACATAAACAAGGTAGAGAAAGACCCTATAAAGGTCTGGAAGCAGTATAAGGATGAATACAGCAGGTATGACATACTGATAATCGATACAGCAGGAAGGGATGCATTGAGCAGGGACCTGATAAAAGAGATCGAAAAGATAAACAGGGAGATAAAGCCTGATGAGAACCTTCTTGTGATCTCTGCTGACATAGGCCAGGCTGCACAGAAGCAGGCCCAGCAGTTCCATGAGTCCTGCGGCATAACCGGAGTGATAGCTACAAAGATGGACGGGACAGCCAAGGCAGGAGGGGCGTTGAGCGCATGCGCTGTAACTGAGGCCCCCATAAAATTCATAGGCACAGGAGAAAAGGCAGAGGATCTTGAGCAGTTCAATCCTCCCGGCTTTGTAGGCAGGCTTTTAGGCATGGGAGACCTGGAAGCTCTTTTGGAAAAGGCCAAAGAGGCCATATCAGAAGAGGATGCAAAAGACCTGGGCAAAAGGATGCTGAAAGGGGACTTCACGCTTATAGACCTGTATGAGCAGATGGAAGCGATGTCAAAGATGGGCCCTCTTTCAAAGGTAGTTGAGATGATCCCCGGCTTTGGGCAGCTGAAGATGCCGAAGGACATGCTAAGGGTGCAGGAAGGCAAGCTTAAGAGATGGAAGCACGCCATGCAAAGCATGACCAAGGAAGAGCTGGAAAGGCCTGATGACATCTTAGATTCGAAAAGGATAGAAAGGATCTCCAAAGGGTCAGGCATCCCTGCAGGGACAGTAAGGGAGCTTATCAAGCAGTACAGGCAGAGCAAGAAGTTAGTAAAGATGATGAAAGGCGGGAAAGGGGACATAAACAGCATGATGAAGAAGCTGCAGGGAAGGATGCCTAAGGGTTTTGGGATGTGAGTGTTGTTCTTAAATAAAGATTGGTTTACCAAGCAGTTGAAAATCTATTAGTTGGTTAGCAGGGTATATGCCTGTAAGAGGAAGAGGCAGTATTATATATTTCTACGAAGTAAGGCATATTTTTATAGGAATCTTGGGCGTTTTAGTTTTACAAAAAGCAAAGCTTTATATAGGTATTATACATTTTTATAATTAAAATATGTGATTTTATCACAAAAATTAGCCTTTAATAATAAAAATAAGGAGGTTATATAAAATGTTAATTGAATTCATTGTAGAAAACTTTCGTTCAATCAAAGAGAGAGTAACTTTAAGTTTAGTAGCCTCACCAGACAAATCATTAGATAATAATCTAATAGAACAAAAAGCATTATCCAAGGATAAGCTGCTTAAAAGTGCTTTGATTTATGGTGCTAATGCGTCTGGAAAGACAAACTTACTTTTAGCCTTAAATTTTCTACAGGCCCTTGTAATGAAATCTCACACCCATCAGAAGGGAAGTAAAATAAGATTTAACCCATTTAAGATGGAAAAAGGGTGTCTAAAAAAACCAACAAAATTTGAAATTGTATTCATTAAAAATGGTACTAAGTACATTTATGGTTTATCATTCGATGAAGAAAAAATTATTAACGAATACTTATATTATTATCCAGAGAACCGTAAAGCACTTATCTTTGAACGATCTAATACAAATAAATATAAGTTTACTATAGATAAAAAATTACAAGACTTTTTATCTGAAAAGACTCCTGAAAATGTTCTCTATTTATCTAGATCTATACAGCTTAACTATAAACGAACAGCAGGGGCATTTGATTGGTTCAAAGATAACCTAAGGGTAATTGGCCCTACAGAAAGTTTACAACCAGATTATACTGCAAGTTTGCTTAAGGACCCTAAACTAAAGAAAACTATCCTTAGGGCATTATTGGAAGCCGATGTAGGTATTGATGATGTTTCAGCTACTGTTAAGAAGATTTCTGCAGATGACTTACCATCTGATATCCCAGATGAAATAAAAAGTATAATTATCAGCTCTAAATTTAAGGGTGAGGAAGTTAAGATTCGAACGAGCCATAAAAATACTCCTTTTGAGTTTAATGAAGAATCAGATGGCACTAGAAGGATATTCTCTTTAATAGGTCCTTGGATTGATGCATTGAAAAATGGGCGTATTTTGGTAGTTGATGAATTGGACACTAAATTACACCATTTATTAAATGTGTTTTTAATCAACTTATTCCACAATACTACCCAAAACAAAAGTAATGCACAATTAATCTTTACAACACACAATGTAAACTTGCTTGACCAAGAGATATTTAGAAGGGACCAGGTATGGTTTACAGAGAAAAAATCCGAATTTGGCGATACTGACCTATATTCTCTCGTAGAATTTAGTCCTCGAAAAGATAAGAATATACAGAAAGGATATTTAGCCGGCAGATATGGAGCAATACCTTTCATAAAAGAGGGAAGCATATTCTAAGATGGAAAAAGGGTATAGGGATAGAAAAAAAGGGACAAGGAAAGAGTATAGGGTATTTGTAATTGTATGTGAAGGAGAAAAAACTGAGAGAATTTACTTTAATCGTTATAGAAAAAGAGGATGCGGTTTAATAATAAAAACTCCAAACACAAGAGCAACAGATCCTGTAGGGCTTGTAGAATTCGCTAAATCTCAAATTGGGAGGTTTGGTCTTGATTTAGATAATGGTGATGGAATTTGGTGTGTATTTGATGCCGATGGAAACACTAATGAGCAGATTGGCAAGGCCATTAGGTCAGCAGGAAATAAAGTTAATATTATTTTATCTAATCCTTCTTTTGAAGTTTGATATCTGCTTCATTTTATATATTCTGAAAATAAACTGAATAATAATCAATTGATAGAATCCTTGAAGAAATATATTCCTCCTTATGATAAGGATAAGGATGTATTTTATGCTTTGTTAGAGCATAGAACAAATGCAATCAAAAATGCTAAAAAGTTAGAAGAATTTCACAAAAAAAAGAAAAATGAACTGTTTACTTTAGAAAGTAATCCTTCTACAGGGGTTTTCAGGATTGTTGGAGATATTCTTAAAATTACAGAGTATGTGAATTAAAATGATCCTAACTTTTGTTTCTATAATATCCACCCCAAAACTAAAAGAGGAATCATTTACTTTTCCACAATTAAAAAATGTGTTCCCCCATATCCAGAATATTAATGTAAAAGAACTGGTATTGTATAGTAAATTCGAAGAAGGAAGATACATAGTATTTCCTAATGATACAAGTTCTTTATGTGATGTATTAGAACAAAAAATAACCTTAGAAGATGGTAGGCAATTTTTTAGAAATGTAGATATCAGATATGATGATACAAAACATGATAACACAACACATTACAATGTTTATCTAAAAACTTCTTATCCAGAAGCAAATAAGAAGAAATTGCATAATTTGGAAAAATGTCATAATATCCGAATTCAAGAAAATGAGTGTCAAGCTTTGCATATTATTATCTCATCTTGCGGTAAAAGCATAAGAAGAACGATTGTTTTTCTCCCAAGGAGCATAGATAAAGAGTATTATGAAAAACAAACGGAGTTTTTTAGAAAAGTAAAAGAAGGAAAGCTCACTAAAAGCGAAGAAAACAAATTTAAGAAACAATTTGATTTGTATTCGGACTATCTTGATAGAGAATAGAAATAGTGCCTCTTTCTCTAAATAAATAGATTTTCAACTGCGAAGTTTCTCATCGAGAAACCGTATCGCTCATTTGTGGGGGACTGGACAAAAATTAAGACCCTCCCCTAAAACTGAAGCGTAAATGGGAATTTTTATCTTAAAACCGTAATATTTATATATCAGTTGTGATAATAATATTACATATGTTGAAAAAAAGTAACATCTATAGGGTTTTAGAGGTATTTTTTGATGACCCCCTGCCTGAAGGCATAGGATTTCAGCTAAGGGAGATCAGCAGAAACATCGGGCTGGCTCCAAAGTCTGTCAAATCATACCTGAAGATGCTTGAAAATGAAGGCCTGATAGCCAAAAAAAAGCACAGGATCCATAATTACCCGGTTTACTACGCAAACAGGGATGGTGATTATTTTAGGTTCCTGAAAAGGCTGAACATCATAACAAGGATAAAAGAATCCGGGCTTTTGGGCCATATTTCTGAAAAATGCATGCCTGAAACGATAATCCTGTTCGGCTCTGCTTCAAGGGGGGAAGACATAAAAGGAAGCGACATCGACTTATATATCCAATGCGAAAGAAAAGTGATGGACCTAAACAGATACGAAAGAAAGTTAAAAAGAGAGATAAACCCCTTCTTTGAAAAGAACTTCGATAGGCTAAGTGAAGAGTTAAAGAACAATATCCTCAATGGGGACAGGCTGAAGGGGTATCTGAAAGTTAAGATGGCAAGATGGAAGGGCTGATCAGGATAACGCCGGATAAAGGAAAAGCACAGGCTATCCAAAAGATTATAGAAAAATTGAAGGAAATAATCGGCAAAAAAACAGATGATAATGTTCCTGCCTAACATAAAACCTCTCCTCTCTCTTATTTTATCCTCTTAAAAATACGCATAGGCTATAGCTTTTGCAGTAAACTTTATATAACATTAGCAGTTTAAAGCTTCCAAATGGAGGTGTAAATGAAAATATACTATGCAAGCCAGTCATTCTATCCCCACATAGGGGGGGTCTCTACTTATCTTCTGAACCTGGCTAATGAGATGACAAAAAAAGGCAATGAGGTCGTTGAGGTGCACCTTAGGCCGTCAGGGGAAGAGAACTATGATGAGATCAAAGGGATAAAGGTGCATAGGGTCCCTAAAGAGCCTGTCGATAAGAAGATAATGAGGAAATACAGCAGGTTCAAGGAAGCTGTCTATAAAGGGTGCCATCAAAGCGAGGGAAAATTTAAGGATTCTGTGCATGAGATGGAAGGGTTTACAGAGTTCAATACTGTCAACGAGTATTTCGGCGAGGAGATAAAAGGGCTTCTTGAGCAGAACCCTGCAGATATAGTCCATATCCATGACTTCCAGCTGCTTTTTTCGTATAAGTATGTGCCAAGAGGGACGCCCCTGATATTGACATGGCATATCCCTTTTATAGAAAACATGGATAAGGGGCTTTCTGAATTTTTGGTCAAGCACCTTAAAGAATATGACAAGGTTGTCTTCTCTTCAAATGATTACATCAGGGCTGCTGTCAATGCAGGGCTTCCAAAAAAGAAGACTGAACTGATATATCCCATAGCGAATACCGGCTTGTTCAGGGTCCTTGATGTAGACAAGGCTGAAGTGAAGAAAAAATACGGCCTTCCTGTAAATTCAAAGGTTGTCTTATGCGTCCAAAGGGTTGATCCAAAATCAGGGCATGAGCAGCTGATAAATGCTTTTCCAAAGGTCCTGAAAAAGGTTCCTGATGCAAGGCTTGTCTTTGTAGGCGGCCAGTCCATGAGCAACAAGCTTTCAAAAGACAGGGAGGTTATCATAGAGAGGGTAAACAGCCTGGTAAAAAAGCTAAGGATGGAAAAAAAGGTTATCTTCCTGGGCAATATCCCCTATAACAGCCTGCCTGAGCTCTACAACAGCTCAGACCTGGTTGCATTGTGCTCTAAAAATGAGGGTTTCGGGCTTTCTGTGACAGAGGGGATGGCATGCGGAAAGCCGATCATAGGGACAAAGGTGGGGGGGATACCTATACAGGTAAAAAACAGAAGCAACGGGTTTCTTGTAGATGTTGGAGACATAGATTCAACAGCGGGAAAGATAATAAAGGTGCTTAGCGACAGCAGGCTAAGGAAAGCGATGTCCTTAAGCTCGCTTAAGGCTGTAGAGGATAACTTTAAGATCGAAAGGGGCATAGAGAAGCATGTCATCCTCTACAACCAGGTCAAAAAGATAAAGGATGAGTTTCATAAGGTGGAATACCTGAACATCCCTGATGTAAAGGCTATAGTGACTGACCTGGACAGGACAATAACAGACAAGCCGCCCAAGCATGAGTTTGATGAAAAAGACTATGACAAAGGGCTCCTTAAAGAGCTGAAAAGCCTGAACGAAAACCTCATCCTGGCTACAGGAAGGCCTTTCTATTATGTAAGAAAGATGTGCAGCAGGCTGAATTTCTGGAGATGCATAGTATCAGAAAACGGGGCTGTTATCTATTTTCCCAAAAAGAAAAAAACGATATCTATAAATACATATTACATGAAGAAGGCAAAGAGGATGATAAGGGAGCTGGAGCTTCCCGGAACAGTGGTCGGAAAGATAATAATCAGCATAAAAGAGGGATACAAGGATATAGTCGAAGAGAAGCTCAGCAGGATAAAGGACAAGGTCAAGCTTGTAAGAAATGTTGATGAGATAATGATAACTCCTTTAGAGATAGACAAAGGGTCAGGCCTTCAGATAGCGATGCAGCACCTAAATCTTGACATGGACAAGGCCATAATGATAGGGGACGGAGAAAACGATATAGACATGTTCCTTAACCCGGGGTTTAAGATCGCGCTTGCAAATGCGGACAAAAAGCTTAAGAAGCTCGCTGACCAGGTGACAAAGATGCCCTCTACCCGGGGAGTAAGAGAGATAATAAAAAAATTAAGGATGAGAAGATGATACCTAAACTTGATGACTACAGGCATATAGTGGGGAATGATTTCATAAAGAAGGTAAAGGAAGATTCTGAGCACCTGAAAGGCAAGCACGCAGTCCACATAAACTCAACATCAGTAGGGGGAGGGGTTGCAGAGATCCTAAACACAATGGTATTCCTTATGAATGACCTGGGGATAAACACGGGATGGAGGGTCCTGTTAGGATCCCACTCTTTCTTTAAGATCACCAAAGGGATACATAACGGGCTCCAGGGAAGAAAATGGGAGATGAGCCAGGAAAGGAAAGATACCTACATAGAATACTGCAAAAGGAATTCCATGATAAACCACATAAAAGACCATGATATAGTGATCATCCATGACCCTCAGCCATTAGGCATGGTCAAACAATATGAAAAAAAGACGACGTGGCTTTGGCGCTGCCATATCGACGTCTCTAACCCTTACCACAGCACGATCAATTTTTTGCTTCCTTTTATAAGAAAGTTTGACGGGACTGTAATATCCTCGAAGAAATTCAGGATAAAAGGGGTAAAAGAGCCGCAGTTCATCATACATCCGAGCATAGACCCGCTGTCAACAAAGAACAAGAAGATAAGCCATGTCCTGGCAAAAAAGATCCTTTCTAACCAAGGGATAGACCTGAACAGGCCCATAGTCTGCCAGGTTTCCAGGTTTGACCCCTGGAAAGACCATTTTGGTGTGATAAAGATGTTCCAAAGGATTAAAAAAGAGGAGGACTGCCAGCTTGTGCTTATGGGGGACACTGCAGAGGATGACCCTCAGGGGCCCATCATCTACCATAAGGTAAAGCAAAAGGCAGACAAGGTAAAAGATATCCATATCCTTACTGAAAAAAACGACCTTTTGGTGAATGCCCTGCAGCAGGAATCTGCTATGGTCTTCCAAAATTCCATAAAAGAGGGGTTTGCATTGACCGTTTCGGAGGCCTTATGGAAAAAGACGCCTGTATTAGGCACTGAAGTTGGAGGCATACCCCTCCAGATAAAAGACGGCAAGAATGGCTTCCTGATAAAAAACAAGGAAGACGGTGTAAAAAAGGCGCTGAAGCTGCTAAGGAAAGATAAGCTTCGGGAAGATATGGGAAATGAGGGGTACGAGCATGTCAAGAATAATTTCCTGATAACAAGGCATCTTCAGGATTATATCGGGCTGTTCAACCAGTTCTATCCAAAACCAAAGGTTTAACAGGTCATAGGGGTATAAAGATGGCAAAGCCAGGAGACAAGGTAAAGGTAATCGCTGATGACAGCATAACAGAGGGCATACTGATGCCTAACAAGGAAAGCAGCTCTGTTGTCATAAAGCTGGAAAGCGGATATAATATGGGGATAGATAAGAAAAAGATAAAGAAGATAGAGAAGACAGGGGAAGGAAAAAAAGCAAGGGCAGGGCAGGGCAGGAGGATCAAGAAAATCCCTGGTCTTCCCAGTATAGCCATACTCCATACAGGAGGGACCATAGCTTCCAAGGTAGACTACAATACAGGGGCTGTCTATTCTTCATTCAAGCCTGAAGACCTTATAGTGATGTTTCCTGAGCTGGAAAAGATAGCAAACCTTGACTCAAGGCTGATATCAAACATGCTCTCTGATGACTTAAGGTTCAAGCACTTTAAGGTTATTGCAGAAGCCATAGAAAAAGAGGCTAAGAAAGGTGTTGAGGGCGTCATAATAGGCATGGGGACCGACAACCTGGCCCCTGCAGCAGCTGCGCTGGCGTTCATAGTCGAGCAGGCGCCCATACCGATAATACTTGTAGGGGCCCAAAGAAGCTCTGACAGGGGAAGCTCTGATGCTGCCATGAACCTGATATGCGCCTCTGAATTCATAGCCAAAAGCGATTTTGCAGGAGTGGCTATATGCATGCACAAGGGGATGGATGACAAGATAAGTGCAATACTTCCTGCCTGCAAGACAAGAAAGCTGCACAGCTCAAGAAGGGATGCTTTTAAGCCTGTAAATGACCTGGTCATAGCAGAGGTTGATTATGAGACAAGAAAGATAAGGTTTACCAGCGATGAATATGCAAAAAAAGACAGGAATAAGAGGTTGTCAATAAGGCCTTTGATGGAAGATAAGGTCGGCCTGCTAAAGGTCCATGTGAACATGTTCCCTGAACAGTTCGAGTTCTTTAAAGGCTATAAGGGCCTTGTGATAGAAGGTACAGGCCTGGGGCATACTCCTGGGAAGGCCCTCGATGAGGTATCCAGCATACACAAAAAGATGTATCCTGCAATAAAAAAAGTCATCGATTCAGGATGTGTAGTGGTGATGACGACACAGTGCCTTTTCGGAAGGGTTCACATGCATGTCTACAGCAGGGGAGCAGAGCTTGCCGGCCTTGGAGTAATCTCGGGGGAAGACATGCTGCCCAACACGGCCCTGGTCAAGCTGTCATGGCTGCTTGGCAATTACAAGGACAAGGAAGAGGTCAAAAGGCTTATAGGGACTAACCTGAGAGGGGAGATAAACAAGAGGATAGTCCCTGATGAGTTCCTATGATGATCCCTGCCAAAGAGCTGTTGAACAGGGTAATGTGGGATAAAAAAGAGGATGGGCCTGATTATTCTATAGGTTATTGGGGCAACATAAGAAAGAAGATTGTCTTCATAGGGTTTGATGAGGTCAAAAGGATAGAAGGAAATTTCATGCTGCTGGAAAGGGCCAAGGAGACCTATATCCCGATGCACAGGATAAGGGAAATTAGGAAGAAAGGAAAGGTAGTGTGGGAAAGGAAGCGTGAAGATAGGCAGTGATGGTTTTTCTTTGTATGCAGCATCTAAGCTTAAGCAGAGATTGGATTCAAAGACTAGAATTTTACAAAGTTAAAATAATTGAATCCAGAGTTTAATATGGAGGCCAGATCGATCTCAACCAGACTTATTTCAGACCTGATCTCTCTTTCCAGAGGGCCGAGCTGTATGGCGCCAAGCGTATACTCTTGGATATGGGATAGTGCTTCAAGTGCCTTCTCGATATCCTCCTCGCTAATAGGCCTCACTAGGGTTATTATAGGATTTCCAGAAACTGGATTTTCAACATATGCAACCGGTTTTTTTATTTTGCCTTCTAGAAGATAGTAGATTGTTTCTACCCTCTTATTTATAGAGGGCAGGTAAGTTATAGACAACTCATCTAATGAAATAGTATAGCTGCCTCCTGAGACCATCCTATATCAAAGGTAATAAGGCAGAGAATATAAATGTTACTATTGTTAAGTTACAATATGGTTAAGACATATCAGAATATGCTTCTCCGGATACTTAGCTTATAATCAGGATGGTAAAGAACCAAAACGTATTTAAAGCCAGGTTGTGTAACTGCAAGAAAAGAATGAAGATGTGGATCAAGATGGAAACAGACTATAACAAACTGGGGTTCAAATGCGGAATAGAGATCCACCAGCAGCTTGAAGGAAGGAAGCTGTTCTGCAGCTGCCCTGCACTGAACTCTTCCAAAGAGCCGGATATCAGGGTGATAAGAAGGCTTAGGGCGGTTGCAGGGGAGACAGGGGAGATAGACGCTGCAGCAAAGCACGAGATGAAGAAAGGAAAACAGTTTATCTATGTCTCTAATTCTGAAGATACATGCAATGTGGAATATGATGATGAGCCGCCTCACAAGATAAACATGAAAGCCCTGGATGTAGCTTTGCAGGCAGCACTGCTGCTTAACGCTAAGGCTGTTGACGAGATACAGGTGATGAGGAAGACAGTAGTTGACGGGAGCAACACGTCAGGTTTCCAAAGGACTGCATTGGTAGCTACAGGCGGGCATATCGAAACACCGCTTGGAAAGGTAAGGATAACAAACATATGCCTGGAAGAGGAAGCTGCGCAGAAGGCAAGGTCGGATGACAGCTCAGTTACGTACAAGCTTGACAGGCTGGGCATACCGTTGATAGAGATAGGGACTGATGCTGGCATAAAAAGCCCTGAGCATGCAAAAGAGGCTGCAGCTTACATAGGGATGGCATTGAGGAGCACAGGAGCGTGCAAAAGGGGGATAGGCACGATAAGGCAGGATGTAAACATCTCTATAAAAGGGGGGGCAAGGACAGAGATAAAAGGATTTCAGGACCTCAAAAGCATAGTCAAGGTCATAGAGAAAGAGGTCAAAAGGCAGGAATCCCTGATCAAGAAAGGAAAAAAGATAAAAGAAGAGGTGAGGAAGGCAGAGCCTGATTTCACAACATCTTTTTTGAGGCCTATGCCCGGGGCTGCAAGGCTTTACCCAGAGACAGACCTAAGCCCCATAAAAGTGACCAAAGATATGCTGGATAAGATTGGCGTTCCGGAGCTTATCTCAGAAAAGACAGAGAAACTAGCTGAAAAGCATGAGATAACACAGGATCTTGCAAAAGGCCTTGCAAAGGAAGGCAAGCTTGAGATGTTTGAGGGTTTTGTAAAAAAGTTCGGCAATGTAAAGCCGGCTTTTATAGCCTCTACATTGATATCCACAGTAAAAGAGATCAGGAGGAAATTTGACACAGGCGTAGATAAGCTAAATGCCGGGGAATTTGAAGAGATCTTTTCCTATCTTAACGAGGGAAAGATAAGCAAGGATGTTGTTATGGACGTGATCATAGATTATTCCAAAGAGGAGTTTGACCTTGACAGGTATGCAGCGGCATCTGATGACGAGCTGAAGAAAGAGATAGAGAAGATAGTGAATTCGAAGCCCGGGTTAAGTGTGGGGGCTTATATGGGAATGGTCATGGGAAAACTGAAAGGGAAGATCGAAGGGAAAAAGGCGATGGACATCCTCAAGGGGATGGTGAAATAAAGCCCTAATGGAAAGAAGGGACGAAACTGGCATAGCCATCGCCTATATCAAAAAAAGACGCCGCGGCTGAGATTTGAACTCAGAAATCCGTAAGGAAACGGGATTAGCAATCCCGCGCAGTACCAGGTTGTGCCACCGCGGCATATTGGTGTGAGATTCTGCTAAATTTATAAAGTTTTTGAAAAGCTCGTTTAAGATATCATGATAGCTGAAGGAATATGCAAATGGTGCCTGCCCTAAAGCCAAACCCCCTGCACAATACATGGAACGATAAAAGCCATTTCCGACATCTTTATAAATAAGGTGGAGTTAACATAAGCTAATCTGCCCAGTTTATAGCGGAGACCCATCATGTCTTATGGTGGGCCGCAATAGGGCAGATGCATGGGTTTATACCTGGCAGTCCAATCAGGAGTGCCCGATGAAGCAGCTTATCAATGAAGCTGCTGCGGATGGCTCATAACCCATAGACATCTGGAAGATGGTGGAAGTCGATGGTTCAAAATTGGTCTTGGCCATTGAAAGTCCATCCTCCGCTACTAAAAGCCGGCGGCGTCTGCTGCCGGCCTTTTCTACAACTCAAAGTAAAGTTTATAAATCAGCGATAAATCTTATAAGCGGTTGATTTCAAAATGGAAAACAAGATGAAAAAAGGAACATTTGCCCTGAAGAAAGGGCTTGCAGAGATGCTTAAAGGCGGGGTCATAATGGATGTAGTTACGGCTGAGCAGGCAAGGATAGCTGAGAAGGCAGGAGCTGTAGCTGTGATGGCCCTTGAAAGGGTGCCTGCTGACATAAGGGCCCAGGGAGGGGTAGCCAGGATGAGCGACCCTACTAAGATAAAGGAGATAATGGGGGCTGTAACCATACCTGTGATGGCCAAATGCAGGATAGGCCATTTTGCAGAGGCCCAGATACTAGAGGCGCTTGGCGTGGATTATATCGACGAATCAGAGGTGCTGACGCCTGCAGATGACAGGTTTCATGTTGACAAGCATAAGTTTAAGGTTCCCTTTGTATGCGGAGCCACAAACCTTGGAGAAGCCCTAAGAAGGATAAATGAAGGGGCTGCTATGATAAGGACAAAAGGCGAAGCCGGGACAGGAAACATAATAGAGGCTGTAAGGCACATAAGGACCATAGATGAGGAGATCAGCAGGCTAAGGAACGAGAGCCTGAAAAGAGTGGCGCATGAGTGCAGGGTTCCTTTGCCTTTGGTAGAGGAGGTAAAAAAGCTCGGAAAGCTTCCTGTAGTGAACTTTGCAGCAGGAGGCATAGCGACGCCTGCTGACGCTTCATTGTGCATGCAGCTGGGTGTTGACGGCGTTTTTGTGGGGTCAGGGATATTCAAGAGCAAAAACCCCAAATCAAGGGCAAAGGCCATAGTGGAAGCTGTCGCCCATTATGATGATGCTAAGATATTAGCTAAGGCATCTGAAGGCCTTGGAGAAGCGATGAAAGGCCTTGAAATATCCAAGCTGGAAACAAAGATGGCCAAAAGAGGGGTCTGACTCCAGCCCAATAAATTTTCTAGGGATATATCGGGTAATATGCTTTTTTAGCATGATACCCAAAAAGGAGGATCAGCATGATAAGCATAGGGGTATTATCCCTTCAGGGTTCTGTAAAAGAGCATCTTGATATTGCAGAGAGATGCGGTGCAAAGGCAGTTCCTGTAAGGTATGCTGATGAGCTAAAGGGCATAGACGGGCTTATAATCCCTGGAGGGGAATCAACTACGATAGGAAAGATTCTCCGAAGATACGGCATTGACAAGGCCATAAAAAAAAGGAACATGGAAGGGATGCCGATATACGGCACATGTGCAGGGGCTATACTTCTTGCAAAAGATATCATAGGATCGAAACAGCCGGGGCTTGGGCTGATGGACATCTCGATAAAGAGGAACGATTACGGAAGGCAGGCAGAGAGCTTTGAAGCCAGGCTGAAAGTCCTGGGAAAGCCATTCAACTGCATATTCATAAGAGCGCCTGCCATAAGCTCTATAGGCAAAGGATGCGAGGTCCTTGGAAAGCTAAAAGAGAGCCCGATCATAGTAAAGCAGGGCAGCTTGCTGGCAAGCACATTCCACCCTGAGCTTACAGACAATACCTTAGTACATGAGTACTTCATAGATATGGTGAAAAAAGCAGGGAAATTTCTGCGAAATTTCCAATAAGCATACGGATAGGTGTTTCATGGGCATAACTATACAATCGGTTTATGATGAAGTGCCGTTTTATAATTCCCGTAGGACACCCCCTGGAGCGACGACTGCTCAAATAATAAATGGATTAAAAGGTAATGGAGCTGGCTATAAAGATTATCCGCTGATCCGTGAATATCTGAAGGTGCTGTATTCGAGAGAATATATCGAGAGGGAATGGCATGGAGAAAATTTAGATTGATCAACTCTTTTAGATTTTATGTTGGATTTATTTTACTGGAAAAGACCCGAATGACCTCAAGAGAAGCAAAGAAATAAATCTTAGTCTATAGGAACTTACTATTATTTTAAAAACCTGGATAAAGGAAAAAAGATTGAAGAAGGAGAGGATTATAAGCTGCAAATCTGTATAACAAAAGAAACAAGGCAGCCCACAAGCAGATTAGGGTAAAATTCCTGCTGAATCTTAGCTTTCTTGCCGTTTTCATTTTGGCTGTATGCGAAGGACAAAAGCTATCGGATCATAGTACCCTAAATGCCCAGCTAAGGATTACAGATATTTAAGCTTATTGCGTAAATAGGCTCATAAAAACACGGGCGCCTGCGCCATAGGCGCATCTGCACCCAAGTTCAAAAAGAATGTTAAGCTTCCACAACCCTGTCAGCCAATGTGCTCATCCCCCTCATAAGGCCTGAGTGCCTGTCTGGGCTGGCAAAAAGAAAGAGCAGTTTTGAGTTGTATCTTCTTGATTCGCGGATAAGGGAAACTGCAAACCTCCTCAATGCCTCATAAGGGTTGAACATCGACAGGGAAGAGAAGGAGTCTATCACTATAATCTCGGGCCTGAACGATCTTATGACCTTCTTAAGTTCTGAATTAAGGCTGTCAAGGCTGTAAGGCGCCTTCAGGAATATGCAGTTTTTCTCCTGATTCGGCTTATCTTCTACAGTCTTTGTTATAAGGTCCAGGAACATAAACCCCCTTGTATCCCTAAGCTCCCTGGAAAAGGTGCTGTAGAGCCTAGTAGCGCTTATATAGCATATTCTGGAATAAAGCCTTGAAAGGGTTTTTGCAAAACTAAGGGTCTGGCTGGAATACCTTTCCTCAGGAACAACTACAACAAACGTGTTGGCCTGCTCCAGCTCTTTGATCAGCCTCATTTTTTTCCTGCAGCATGGATGATTTTTCTTAAGGACTTAAACTCAAGAAAAAGGATAAACTCCCCCCTGGGTCTGTACCCCAAGTTTTCTGCCTTGAACCTTATCCTGACCAATAATGCCCTGCGTATATTTTTGCCTATGCCTGAAAGAAGGCATTCTGAAATGTCTGCCCCAAAGACAGAGCAAAACCTAAATTTCCCTGCCCTTATTCTTAAGCAGAGGAAATCAGAAAGGACATCTATATAATTCCCGGCTATATTTCTTGTAAGCTCCAGGATAAGCTGGGAATCCTTCTTAGAGACATAAGCTGCCTTTGGTCCTTTCCTTGACGCCATCTTAAGGAAGAAAAGCGCATCTCTCCTGGAGTATATCGCTGCAATCTTGCCTTTAAAATCCCCGGAAATAGGGGCAAAAACACAGTAAAGGATCTTCTTTGGGCCGATTGCTTTCTTCTTAAGGCTGCTTACAGAGGCTATGGCTGCATCAGGCATGCTTAAGAAGACCTTTCTTCCAAGGAGGGTGGACAAGGCTGAAGCTGACTTTCCAGCCCCAAGGTTGGATATCTCTCCCAACAGGTCCTCCTGGCATTTGCTGAGCTTCATTTTATCGCATTACTAAAGCAGCCGTCAGATGAAAACCATATGCCTGGATCATCTGAAAAATACAGATACTGCAGACCTTATCTCAAGCTACCTTGGAGAGCTGAAAATCTTATCCTCTAGTGTCTGCAGCGGCCTCAATGTTTTTATCGTAAAGTTTCTTTAAGCATGATGCCCTTATCTGCGCCATTGACCCCAAAAGCTCATGCTATGCTAAACTCTCCTGAAGCTATTGCGCTTGTGTTTGAATAGAGCATCTCGACAAAAAGCGTATAGTCTCCATATTGAAGGTTTGAAACATCGATCTCCCTGAAAAATGATTCCTGTGTCTCTACAGCCCTTCTCTCATGCTCTATCGTAAGTATATCCCCAAAACTGTTTGTGATTATGTATGATATAGAAGTATCTGTCCTTCCCGGCCCCCCAAAATTTATCAGGTCCAGCTGTACGAGCAGTGTCTCGTAAGGGGCCAATCTTCTTGACTCCGCCGGTATCGTAAGCGATATGTCAAACAAGGCATCCCCTGTGCTCTCTTTCTGCCAGGATACTATCCTCACGGGCTTTGCAGCCTCAAATGCACCAGGAGGAACCTCAACATAGGTGGATATAAGCCCAAAAGATCCTGTGATAGACTGCACACCCCCTCCGAACCCGATCAAAGCCCCAAGGATAAATGATACTGCCCATGGAAGGAGAGGCATCAGGATGCTTTTCTTCTTTTTATACTGCCTTTTTTTTTCGGCCTTTTTACCCGGCATCTTATCCGATCCAGCCATCATGTCCCACCTTTTAAGGTATACAGCTTTGCCATCCCTACTTTCCTGAACTCTATCTGGCCTGCTCCCTCAAGCTTAGCAAGAGCTGTCCTTACCCTTGACCTTGATATGCCTGAAAGGCCCACTAAGGAGGTTATGCTCTGCCCGCCTTTATCGCTATCCCTAAGCAAGGCTATTATCTTTTCTTCCATTGTTAACAGCATTATCAACGATATTGCTGACAATATAAACATGATGTTGGAAAAACAAACTGGATAATCTTGTATGATTTACAGCTCAAACGAGAGAAGTTGGCTTAACTGATCCCTTTTCTCTTAAGTATCCCTGAAACCTTAAAAGATACAGCTGCCCTGCGCAACAAGGGAACTGACCTATAAAAGAGATATATTGCCGCTATAAGCAGGAAAACCACTATCAGCATATAGTTGACAATCTCCTTCTGCCTTTCGATGACAACATCAAAAGAATGCTCTGCAGAAGCCTCAAGGCCCCCTGCATAGGTTATCCTGGAATATAAGATATATTTTCCAGGAGAAGAGGACTTGGGGATATCAAATGCCCTGACAAAATTAGCCTGTGTC
>JAHWIN010000056.1 GCA_019322475.1 Candidatus Woesearchaeota archaeon | reverse complement strand
GGAGAGGCTTTTGACTATCTTATAGGAGAAAAGACCAGAAGCTTTGCCATGAAAGCTATAGGCGCTTCTGCTTCGCTTCTTTTGCAGGCAAAACATCCAGTCATATCCGTAAATGGCAATGCAGCAGCTTTATGCCCTAAAGGGCTTGTAGAGCTTGCAGAGGCTGTTCCTGCCAGGCTTGAAGTGAATATATTCCATCCTTCTATGGAAAGGGAGAAAAAAATAAGGATGTTCCTGGAAAAGCACGGCGCAAAAGAGGTCTTGATGCCTCAGGCACCCCTTGTCAAGCATATCGAAAGCAACAGAAGACTCTGCAATGAGGAAGGGATAGCCAAAGCAGACGTTGTTCTTGTGCCTTTGGAGGACGGGGACAGGTGCGAGGCCCTTAGGAAGATGGGCAAGAAGGTTATAACCATAGACCTTAATCCTATGTCAAGAACAGCTGAAAAGGCTTCGATAACCATTGTTGACAATATAACAAGGGCAGTGCCGCTTCTTGTAAAGGCTGTAAGAAGGATAAAGGAGAACAGGCCATCAACAGGACAAAAGGCAGGAAAAGATGGTTACAACAACAAAGAAATCCTTAAAGAGGCCCTAAATTATATATCTAAGCGTTTCTCTTAGGTCTTTTTTGTCTATTATTATGTCTGCTTCTTTCCTTAACAGCTCGTCCTTGCAGTCAAAAGCTATACCCAGCCCTGCTTCTTTTGCTATATGGACATCATTATGGTGATCTCCTACAAACACGCATTCACTTAGCTTTAGCTTCTCTTTTTCGGCGATGATCCTCAGGGCCTCTGCTTTTTTTATCATGTCATATTCTGTTGCAGCCACCTTTGTTATGTTCCCCACTTTGTCAAAGCTTATATGGCTAAGAAAAACATCGCTGAAATAATCCCTGTAATCGGGGAGGGCATATTCGAGGATTATGTTTAATGAGCCTGAGATTACAGCCAGCCTTATCCCTTTTTCCTTTAGCGCTTTTAGCGTCTCTAAAGCTCCCTGCATCAGCTTTACTTTGTTTTTTTCAAGAGCCCTGAGGAAATCCTGCTTTTTTGCCTTTTTTTCCACCCACATGTTTATGTCATGGTTTGCCCAGTCAAGATAGCTTATCTCTCCCTTGTAGAACTTTTCCCTTACCTTTGCCCTTTTTTCAGCATCTGTCCTGAAGTAGTCATGGAAAAGCTGCCAGGAGAATACTATATTGTCTACAAGAGTTCCGTCAACGTCGAAGCAGACCAGCTTGTAGCTTTTCATCTTCTTTTTTGGGTTTTGCTGTTTTTCTTTGTTTTTTGGAGAAATCCCTGGGTATAATAAGGTTTCCTTAAAATATGGCTGTTATTTAAATAATCGATAATTTTATATACCTCTAATGGCTAATGAATCCAGTGGTTGCAGGATGGAAACTATAAAAAAAGGTGTTTTATTGCTTATCGCTGTATTATTGCTTTCTTTTAGCGTATATGCCCGAAGCTTTGACGCCTCTTTTGAGGCTGTAGACAGCACCATAACATTCGGGCAGCTTGCAGAATACAAGCTGGAGGTGAGAAATGACCTTAGCACTTCTGAGGATTTTAAGGTAAAGACATTAGACTACCCGTTATGGGAGATAAAGACAGACCCTGTCCTTAATCCTATCCAGTTTACTGTCATGCCTGAGAGGAAGAAGGAGATAACCCTGTTCATAAACCCGCTTTATGTCTCGAATTACGGGGTCTATGATGTGAATGTGATAGTGGAGCAGGTCAGCAAGGGGGATAAGCTGAAGAAGCTTTTGAGGGTGAATGTTGTTTCTCCTGAAGCTGGAACATATGTTGAGACCGTGCTTGCTACCATATCAGTCGATGATAAGATAGACCCTACAAAGGGCATGCCCATCAAGGTCATTTTGAACAACCAGAACATAATAGAATACCCCGAGATAACAGTAAAGGTTGAGAGTTCGCTTATAAACGAGGAGATCAAGGAAAGTTTGGGAAAAAAGGAGAAGAAGACTGTAACATTAACAAACAAGATAGACCCTAAGACCCCGCCGCAGGAGGATACTATAGTAGTCAAGCTTATGGCCAACAACAAGACATTGGACACTGAGGTCAGAAGGGTTGAGATAATAGAGGTCAAGAATATAATAAAAAAAGAGAATGTAGAGATGGGCTTTTTGAAGAGCACTAAGGAGATAAGGATCAGCAATGAGGGCAATATTAAGTATTCAGACGGGCTTAAGGTAGAGTCTTCTACCCTGCAGATGCTTTTTACCTCTTCAAGGCCCAAGGGAAGGTTTGTAAAGGAGGATGGAAAACGCTATCTTGCAATACCTGTCGAACTGGCACCCGGAGAGAGCACTACAGCCTATGTTACAAACAATTACATAACACTTCTTATAATCTTTATCCTGCTTGCCGTTATAATAGCCCTATATTATGTACTGAGGAGCCCTCTTACGATAAGCAAGAAGTCGACTAACATAGCGCTTAAGGAAGGGGGGGTATCTGAGCTGAAGATAATCCTTAACGTAAGCAACAGGAGCAAGAGGAAGATAAACAATATAGAGATCATCGACAGGATACCTAATATCATAAATATAGAGAAAGGCCTTACTATAGGGACATTACACCCTACCAAGATACTTAAGCATGAGAGAAAAGGGACAGTGATCAAATGGCATATAGACTCTCTTGATGCAGGGGACGAGAGGGTGATTTCATATAAGGTGAAGTCCCACCTTTCCATAGTAGGGGAGTTTAACCTGACGCCCACAATCGCAGTTTTTAGGTATAATGGAAAAGAGGTAACCAGCCGTTCCAACAGCTTAGGCATAAGCCCTTAGCAAGGTTGGTTGTAAAGTGATGTCCTGAAGTATATAGTTCAGTGATAGTACTGCTGCAGCACAGTGGCACCCGTTTGCCGCGTGCGGCATGCAGGATGCCACTTTGCTATACATTTACACTCCCTGGATTTATCCCTGCAGCATATTCGGAAAGCTTACTAACATTAGTAAAACATTTAAATAAACACGAAAACTCAGTCTATAAGCGATATATTTTTAATCCAGACGATGATTGTGCCTGTATGAGGAAGCTCCAAAGATGCCACGGTGGCACAATCTGGTACTGCGCAATCTTAACTGCAGAGGCAGTTTAGGCGTATGCTTGGAGTTTCCAGCAAAAAGCTTGTTTCCTTACGGATATCCCGGTTCAAATCCGGGCCGTGGCGTTTGGCAGGCAAAGGCCTGCTTATCATGCCCCCATGGTGTAGTCCGGTTAAGCATATGGGCTTCTCGAGGAAGGCTCAGATAAGGGCTGTTCCAGAATAAGCCTATGACATGGGTTCAAATCCCGTTGGGGGCATTTATTTTTCTATTGTTTATCCTGCTATCTTAGGGCTGTTGTGAACATGGTGAACAACAGTCCAAGGGGGTGTATCGGGCGAAGCCCTTACGTGAAAATCACTTGGGGGCATTATTTTTTCTTATTTTTTATGGATTGCAAATAACTTGAAATTTAGCTGCCTGAAACCGTAACATTTAAATAACACTTGTTATTTTTATAATACATATGTTACAAAAAAAAGACAAGTCAAAAATACTATTTTTCAGGGAGTCCTCATTTAAGGTAGCTGAGCTTATATTTAATTATCCCAACAGAACATTTCATATAAGAAAACTTGCCAAAGAAACAAAACAATCAACAACAGCAGTCATCAGCGCTATCCAGGATCTTCATAGATTCAAGATCGTAAGGGTGGACAAGACCGATCTGGCGACCCATATAAAGGCAGACACAGAATCAGACGCATATAGGTTTTATAAGAGGGTATTTAACCTTTACAGGCTAGAAAGGTATGCGATCATAGATGATATTGAAGAGGAATTCCAGGCAGAGTCAATAATCCTTTTTGGCTCATTTTCCAGGGGGGAGGACATAGAAGAAAGCGATGTAGATATACTTATAATAACCAATCATGAGGCGCCTGAAGATATAGCGGATTCTTTGGCAGTCTACGAGAAAGAATTAAACAGAAAAATAAATCTGCACATACTCCCATCTCTTGAAAGGAGCTCGAAGGAGTTCAAAAATGCAGCAGCTAACGGCATCGTTTTACGCGGCTACCTCAAGGTGTTATGATGATAGACTCCTTTGAAAATTATCTGAAGCTTGGAAAGGTCAAGAGAAAAACTCCGGATCCTGAAGAAGCAAAAGCTCTTTTTGAGCAGTCAAAAGACAGGATGGATTACGTCCGGCTGAAGGGCATCAACCATAAAACTGCCAAATTTGTCCTGCAGGATTCTTACGAAGCGGCCAGGGAGGCGGCGCAATCCCTCATGTCAATCCATGGATTCAAGCCTTATTCGCATGAAGCAACAATAAGTTTCATTAAGAGTTTTTATGGCGACAGATTTAATGATGATGACCTCCATAAGTTTGACCATTTCAGGAGGCTAAGGAATAATTCGGTCTATAAAGCAGCTAAGATCATGGAAGAGGATGCTAAATCTTCCATACTGTTCTCTAAGACTTTCATAAACAAAGTACAGCTTTTGCTTGATAAGAGGAAATCGTAATCGATCCTATTATGTGCTGCTTAATATTTTCATTATAATCTTGTGAGGCAACTTTTTATTTTTTATTCGGTAAGATCAAATCTTTTCCCTAAAAAACAAATTCTGCGACCAGGAAGGACATATAGAAAAGGATCAGGATCAGCCCGTGCTTCCATGTTACCTTATCTTTTCCCATGATTACAAGCACATATGTTACAGAGCTTATAAGGAATATGGAAGTTACGAGGATCATCTTTGAGCTTATGTAGACCGGCTTTATTATCGCTACTATGCCCAGGACGAGGGAGGAGTTGGCGACCAGAGAGCCGAGAACATTTCCGAATGCTATGTCCTTATGGTGCTTGAGAACAGATTTTACCTGTATCGTGAGCTCAGGCGCGGATGCACCTATTCCTATGACCAGAAGGCCTATTACATAGGGGGATATGTTCAATATCTTTGACAGGTTTATTGAAGAGAAAACAAGGAAGCGGGATGAGAGGAGGAGAGATGCCAGGGCAAGGCAGAATATTATGCTGTCTTTCCATATCTTCCTTATGGGGATGTCTTCCTTCATCTTCCCTCTCTTTCCTTCCCCTCTCCATAGCCTGCTTATATAGATGATGAAAGCTATTATCAGAAGGATCCCGTCCATCCTGGACAATACGCCGTCTATAGTGAGCAGGATAGGAAATACCACTATGAACAATGTTACTATGGGGGCGCTCATCCCCTTGCTTTGCTTTACCTTTGTCTCTTTAGCCATAAGGAGTATTATTCCTAGCAATGGGATCTCGAAAAGGTTTGACCCAAGGACAGTCCCGAAAACTATCGATCCCTGCCCCATCAGTATGCTTGTTATAGATGCTGTCAATTCAGGTATGGCTGTCCCTACAGAGATCACAAGAAACCCTATGAGGTAATCAGATATTCCCAGCTTTTTGGCATAGTCTGAAGAGCTGAACACCACCATATCTGCAGATTTTGCCAGTATAGCCAACGAGGAGACAGCTATGATAAGGTGGAATATCAGGGGATTGCTTATTATCCGGGAGATCATCCTGATATGCCCCTTGTTTTGTTATTTGATTGTGTCATCATCTTGCTTAGCTCCATGCCTATAAAGCCTATGCTGGAAACTGCCAGAATCTTAAGCCAGTCAACCGCCAGCAACGGGACAGTCCCGAAGATCAGCTGCAGATACGGCAGGTAGATCACTGCAGCCTGTATGGCTAAAGAGAGGAAAACTGCACCTAATAGCCAGCTGTTAGCGAAAGGGTTTAGCCTTTTTAGAGAAGGATGCAAAGACCTGCTGCTCATGACAGCGAACATCTGGAACATCACTAATGTAGTAAAAGCCATAGTCTGGGCTTTGCTCAGGTCAATATCCTTATACTGGAGGAATATGTATAGTGTTCCGGTCCCCATTATCAACCCGAAAAAGAGTATAGATAGAAACATTCTCCCGGTTATCGGCTTTTCAGACGGGTCTCTTGGCGGCCTTTCCATTATTCCCGGCTCTTCTTCTTCAAACCCGAGCCCTAATGCAGGAAAATCGTCTGTGAGCAGGTTCATCAAAAGGAGCTGAAGGGGGAGGAGGGGGAGAGGGAAGCCAAGCATGATTGCCATGAAGACAGATGTTATCTCTCCAGCATTGCAGGAGAGGAGGTATTTTGCAGATTTGATCATCTTGTCATATATGTTCCTTCCTTCCCTGATAGCATTTACTATGGTGGAGAAATTGTCATCCACTAAAACCGCCTTTGAGACCTCTTTGGCAACGTCGGTCCCTGTTATCCCCATAGTGAGGCCTATATCTGCCTTTTTTATGGCCGGAGCGTCATTTACGCCGTCTCCAGTCATAGCAACTATATGGCCTTTTTTCTTTAGAATATCCACTATCCTTGACTTTTGAACAGGCAGAGCCCTTGCTATTATCCTTACACGGCCAATCTTTTTTTCAAGCTCCTTGTCTTTCATCTTCTCGACATCTTCTCCTGTAAGGACAATATCCTTTTTTTCAAACAAGCCTATCTTTTCCGCTACAGCTTTTGTCGTTATGGCCTGGTCCCCTGTGATTATCATGACCTTTATGCCTGCTTCATGGCACTGCAGGATAGACTGCTTTACATTTGACCTGGGAGGGTCTATCATGCCGACCAGCCCTACGAAGACCAGGCTTTTTTCAACATTAGCAGGCGTATATTTCTTAGAATAAGGAATTTCCCTGTGGGCAAGAGCAAGAACCCTGAGGGCTTCACCTGCAAAGGAGTTATTGGCCCTGATTATCCTTTTCCTGTCCTTTTTGCTTAGCTTTACCGCCTTTCCGTTCTTGAGTATACTGCTGCACCTCTTCAAGATAGAATCCGGAGCCCCTTTTACATAAGCTTCTGTCTTTTTATCCAGCCTGTTCTTAAAGACTACAGACATAAGCTTCCTTTCAGAATCGAACGGCAGCTCTTCTACAAGCTTAAAATTAGAGCTTAGGTGGCTTTCATTTAGCTTTCCTTTTTTTCCAAGGACGATGAGAGAGCCCTCTGTCGGGTCTCCAACAATATCATATCCTTTGCCTTTTTTTTCAAGCTTTGCGTTGTTGCAAAGGCATCCTATCCTCAGAAGCAGCTCTATCTTTTTGGGATTTATCACCTTGTTGTTGACAGAGAAATTTCCTTTTGGGTCATAGCCTGATCCGGATACCTCTATGACCTCATCGTCTGTGAAGATGCGGGTTATGGTCATCTGGTTTTTTGTTATCGTCCCCGTCTTATCTGAACATATGATAGTTGCAGCGCCCAGGCTTTCTGCAGCTGGAAGCTTCTTGATAAGCATATTCTTTTTTGCAAGCCTTTTTGCACCCATGGAAAGGCTTACAGTCACTATTATAGGGAGGGAGTTGGGAATTGTAGATACTGTAAGCGCAAGTGCGAACAGCAGCATCTTGCTGAATGATATGCTTCCTTTGAGGGTTCCTGAGGCCAATACAACAGCTATAAGGAAGATGACCACTACGCCTATCTGCCTGGCCAGCTGTGCAAATTTTTTCTGCAGGGGGGTCTGCACCTCTTTTGATGCCTGTAACGAAGTGGCTATCTTTCCGAACTCTGTTTTCATCCCTGTATTGGTGGCCAGGCTTTTTCCTTTTCCGTATGTTACGACAGTGCTCATAAAGGCCATGTTTTCCCGGTCTACAACAGAGGTTTCAGCTTTCAACTTTCCGGTAAATTTCTTAGAGGGGACCGACTCTCCTGTCAATGAAGCTTCGTCAACCTGTATGCTTGATTCCTCTATGATGCGGGAATCGGCAGGGACTATGTCCCCTGCCTCCAGGACTATTATATCTCCTGGCACCACCTCTTTTGCGGGTATCTTCAGCTGCTTGCCTTCCCTTATGACCTTTGCTGTAGGGGCTGATATCTTTTCCAGCTCTTCCATCTCTTTCTCTGCCTTATATTCCTGTATGAAGCCAAGAATTGCATTCAGGAGAAGGATGCCGAATATCGCTATGGACTCTATCTTCTCCCCAAGCGCAAGGGAAATGATTCCTGCAAAGATAAGGAGGACCAAAAGCGCATTCTTGAACTGGTTAAGAAATATCAGCCAGGGTGACACTTTTTTTCCTGTCTTGAGCTCGTTATACCCGAATCTATCCAGCCTCTTTTTTGCTTCCTTTTCTGTGAGGCCTTTTGTAGAGCTGTCCAGCAGCCTTAATGCCTCTTCAGGGGTTAGGGTGTAATATTCTTCTGCCATCTTTATCATCCAATCTTCTGCTCGATAGACCTTTTGACCTCTTCAAACTTGACGAACCATTTATTGGCGCCAGGATCCAGCGAGAAAACAACATTATGCTTTTTTCCCCTGTCAAGGGCAAAGAGAAGCGGCATGGGTATGGTAGTTTCAAAGCTAGAGCCCCTCTTATACAGCTTTCTCCTGAACTCTATCGAACCCATCTTGCACTATTTTGTTGTATATTAAAATATACTTATTATTTAACTTATTTTTGTATTAATTAATATACTTATATTTAAATGTTGCGGGGTTTTGATATGTTTGGTGGTTTAAAATGGTGAGTCTTAAAGAATGAGGAAATGAAAATAACGAGGATATTGCCTTATCAATCAAGAAACAAAACAACAAGAAAAATCCAATAAAAAACAAACTAAAGAAAACTATTTCTTCTCTTCCTTGCCTTCTTCTTTCTTAGGAGCAGCAGCAGCGCCTTCACCGGCTGCACCTTCTGCTGCTTCTTCAGCAGGAAGCAGCTCTTTTATCATGGCATCAGGGATGTTGGCCTCTTTCAGCTTTGCCTTTATGGCCCCCCTTTCCTTGCCGGCCATGGTGTTTATTATCTCCTTGGCCTTTGCTTCGAACTCTGCCCTTCTCTTCTCCATATCTTCAGCGAGCTTTTTCTTCTCTTCTTCCAGCTTTTTCTTCTCTTCTGCTGAAAGCTCTGTCTTCTCTGATCTTATCTCCTCGTCAAATTTCCCTTCATCAACATCCTTTATAGCTTCTGTTGCGGGCTTTCCTTCGACCAAGATTCCCATGGAATTGCATGTTCCGATTATCTCTTTTACCTTCTCCTTCAATGTCTTTCCAAGAAGAGCAGATTCCTTCATCTTGCCTATCTTTATGACCTGTTCAATAAGAACATCAGCTACCTTGTCACTTAAGGGATTAGAGGATCCTTTTTCTATCCCAGACTCCTTCTTAAGCAATTGTGAGGTCGGAGGGGTTCCGACATCGATATCAAATTCCTTTGTGTCCTTGTCTATCATTACCTTTACAGGAACTTTCATGCCTGCAAACGCCTTTGTCTTTTCGTTGATCTTAGCAACGACCTGCCCTATATTGATGCCCATGGGGCCCAGAGCTGGACCTAGGGGCGGGGCTGCCGTGGCTTTTCCGCCTTCTACCATGACTTCGACTGTTTCTTTTGGCATCTTACTGTTAAGAGAATTAAACCTTTATTTATAAAGATTACTCTTCATCTTCCTTATCCCTTCTGACTACTTTTACAGCATCCATCCTAAGAGTTATGGGGATCTGGACAGCTGCCTGAAGAAGCTCTACGACAACCTCCTCTTTCTGCTTGTCTATCCTTGTTATCTTGGCATTTTCCCTCTTGAACGGGCCTGATATTATCTCGACAATGTCATTTTTCTGTATGTTTACGTCTTTCTTGACCTGCTCAAGCATGTGCTCTATCTCCCTGTATTCTATTGGCTTAGAGAGTATGCCTCTTGCATAAGGTACGTTGAAAGCTGCCTGCTCTGCATCTGTCCTTGAGCCTGCTTCTACGAAAATATAACCTCTCATGCCGTGAGGCCTTATAACTGAATACACCTCAAGCTTCTTGTTCTTGGCGTTGGCTGTAACAAAATCCATAACCTGGTCTTCCCTGTTGGCAGTGACCCTTAGAGGATATATTACCTCATTTTCCCGGTTGTTTTTTTCTTCTTCCATTTTTCTTTTATAGTTGTATGCAATATAGTTGTTTATTTGAAAAACAATATGTTGGTCATCTGGATTATGAACCCTATCAGGCCTATGGCCGCCATTCCCAGAGCAGAAGCCTTCACAATAGTCAGGAATTCAGCCTTGTCCGGCTTTTTTGTTATCCTAAGCACTCTTCCGCTTTCGTTGATAAAGCTTTTCAGCTTTGTCCATAATGGTCTTATTTTCATCTTAGCTTATGAAGTCTATGCCTAACTCCCTTTCTATCTCCTTTTTCTTCTTGTTTGTCAATGTAACTTCGCCGCCGAATATCTGGGATGATTTCACCCCTGTGACTATAAGCATGGTCCTTATCGTGTTCTTTAGGTCCTTGTATATCTGGGCTCCCCATATTATCCTTGCATCATCGCTTAGCTGCTCTGATATGGTCTCGACGACCTTTCTGGCTTCGTCAAGGGTCATGTCTTCCCCGCCTGAAACATTGACCAGAGCGCCGTTCGCCCCCGCTATCTCAGCATCCAGAAGAGGGTTGTTTATAGCTTTTTCCACAGCCTCAACTGCCCTGTTCTCTGAATCTGATTCTCCAAGGCCGATCAATGCAACACCTCCGCCTTTCATCACAGCCCTGATGTCTGCAAAATCAAGGTTTACAAGGCCTGCAGATGTGACAAGCTCTGATATCCCTTTTACAGCGTTAGTCAGTATCTCGTCTGCAACCTTGAATGCCGTATGAAGCGGAAGGTCAGGCGCAAGCTCGAGTAACTTGTCGTTTGGGATAACTATCAATGTGTCAACTATCTGCTCCATCTTCTCGAGGCCTATGACTGCATTTTCGTATCTTGTATGGCCTTCCATAGCAAAAGGAAGGGTAACTATGCCTACTGTCAAAGCATTTAATTTTTTTGCTATCTCTGCGATTATAGGTGCTGAGCCGGTTCCGGTACCTCCGCCTAATCCGCAGGTGATAAATACCATGTCTGAGTGTTCCAGGGCCTTCTTTATCTCCTGTTCCTGCTCGTGGGCTGCCTCTTCCCCTATCTTGGGGTTAGAGCCGGCTCCCATGCCCCTTGTTATCTCCCTTCCTATGAGGATCTTCTTATCTGCTGTAGTATAGAGGAGATCCTGGGCGTCGGTATTTATGGCTATAGATTCAGCCCCTTTTATACCAACTTCAGATATCCTGTTTATAGTGTTGTTTCCCCCTCCGCCTGCACCTACAACTTTTATAGTAGCCTTTTGCCTTGATAAGAATGCTTCGAGCTCAGCATCTATGTCGTTATTGCTGCCGCTTTTTTGATATTGGCTGTTATCCTGAGGCTGAGAGAACTCCTTATTAGCTATATCTGTTGCCTCCTTGATGAATGTTTCCAATTTTACCCTCCCCCTGGCTTATCATCCGGGCTGCTGGTATTTAAATCTTCTTGTTCTTTTTTGGCCTTTGATTGTGCAGGAGCAGCGTCCTTTGGCTTTGAAAAAGCTATGTCTTTTATGCCCGGAATAAACTCACTTATCTTCTTTTTCAGGCTTTCCTCTATTGCCTTGGGGACATCCTGCTTAGAGACTATCTTTGCCTTGTTTTCAGTTATGCTTACCTCTGCATCCTCTATTCCCATAATCATGCTTAGAAGCGAGCTTATCTTTTCCTTATCATCTGAAACTATTCTGTTAGCCTTTATCTCATAGACGAGGTCCTTTCCGCTTAGAGGGTGGTTGAAGTCAACCAATGTCCTTCCTCCTGAGACTGTTTTTATTACGCCTATCATCCCGTCGATGTTCAATTGCAGTCCGGGAACAGGCTGGATATTCTGCTTTGTGAACCTTGATGTCGGGACCAATTGTATAAGCTTTGCGTCCTTTTTCCCATAGGCGTCTTCCTGGCTGACCTCTATAGTGTATTCTTTATTGAGCTCTTTTCCTGCAAGAGCCTTGTCAAGGCCTTTGATGATCTGGCCTTTGCCTAAACAGATAACCTTCGGCCTGAACTTCATACCTTCCTGGAAGATCCCGTTTTCTTTTGCAGCCTTCTCATCTGTGGTATCAAAGACCATACCCTCTTCTTTTATCTTTCCGGTATACTCTAATTCTATGAAGTCGTTTTCTTTTATCATCTTGAGCTTAACTTTTGCAGCATCGCTTCCTGAAATGGCTGGCTTTTGCCTTTGATCTCCCGCAACCGGCTGCATCTGATTCTATTTCTACCTCAAATTAAGATTTGGGAGAAATAACATAGTTGGGGGTGACATCCTTATTTATAAACTTATCGATTTAATCCCTGGACCTTTTCCAGTATTATCCTGATTATCTCTTCGGGCTTTATGCCTGTGGTGTCTATGATGAGGTCATAGTGTTTCCTGTCCTTATAATCAAGGCCATAATAACTTCCATAGCGCCTGTCTTCTGAGCTTATCCTTGCTTTTATCTTTTTTATGGAATCCTGTATGTCCTTGTATTGTTCATGCTGCCTTTTCTCTTTTAGTATCCTTTTTGCCGCTTCATTCAGGTCAACTTCAAGAAAGACCTTTATCGAGTCTGGTATGAAATGGAAGCCGAGCCTTGAATCGATAACGAAGTTATCCTTTTTTTTTCCTATCTCTTCCTGTTTGCTGTCGAGCTCCCGATCTATGGCCTTGTTGCCTTCAGCCTGCTTGCTTAGCTCCAGAAGGCTGATGCCTTTTTCCTTTGCCAGGCTCCTCATGAGGCTCCCTATAGAGTAGTGGGCATAACCGAGCTTTTTTGCCAGCATACTGGCTACTGTCGATTTTCCAGACCCTGCGATGCCGCTTACCGTTATCTTCATCTTTTTTACCTTCCAGGGAAATATGCTATGCAGAGGCGCCTGGCAAGAGAATCTTCATGCTGCCTGTGGCGGGCTTGCCCCATGATACGCAATCCTGATAACATACCTTATATATTTAAATATTACCTTTAATTTGGATATGCCATGAAGCAGGGCATAATCGAGAAAGCAAGCATATGCCTCCTTAGAAAGGGGTATACTATAAAATCACTTAAAAGGACAGCGTTTGACATCCTTGCAAGGAAGCAGGAAAGGATACTTTTGATTAAGGTTTTAGAGGATGCCAATGCCATCCCTGAGGACTATGCATTCCAGATGAGGCATATAGCTTCTTATATGGGAGCTTCTCCTCTGATGATATGCAAGAAGGCAGGAATCCCTTTATGCGATAATGTGGTGTATCTAAGATGCGGGATATACACATTGAACCTTGAGAGCTTCAAAGCATCTTTGGATAACAGGCTTTTTTTCATCAGGTCTGACCATGCCGGCCAGACCGCAAGGGTCATTGGTGAGAAGGTAAGGCGGATAAGGGAGCAGAGGGGAATATCCTTAGGGGACATATCAAGAAAGATAGGGGTAAGCAAGAAGATGGTGCAGAGGTATGAGAGCGGCGAGTCCAACGTCACCGTAAACAAGGCGCTTAAGATCTATGATATATTCGGGCATTCTGTCTTCGATAAGATAGATGTCTTTGAAAAAAGGGCAGGCATGCCCCCAAACAGGAGCCTTGCTTCCGGCAGGGGAGACCTTTTGAACAAGTACTCAACTCTTGGATTTAAGGCGGTAGATACAGACAAGGTCCCTTTTGACATCATCGCAAAAAAGGAAGACGAGCTGATACTGACTAAGATAGGGGACAAGCCGAATCCGGGGCTTGACTCCCTGTCAAAGCTTGTGGATGCAGACAGGCTTACAATATATAAGAAGAAGAAGCCTAAAAAGGCCCCTTCATTGACGAAAGAGGAATTTATGGAGTTTGAGAAAGCAAGGGACTTGATAAAGTTTTTAAAGGAGTTCAAATAATCCCTGATTTTCATGGAAATATTTTCACTATGGGGGTTCTTAACCTTTTAAGGCGCATCATACGGGCCAGGGGTTTCATGCATGGACGATCAAGAGCTCTGACATGATAATACGATAAAAAGGATAAACGATAGGAAGAATAAAAGGATAAAGATGGAAGAGGAAGGGATAAAGGTGGAAGACAAGGAGATTATAGCGGGGCAGGGCAACAAGCTGCTTAACGGTTCGATAATAAAGTCGCTTTTGTCATTGTCCATACCCATAATAATCGGAAACCTCCTGCATACAGCATATCAGCTGACAGATATCTTTTGGGTTGGAAGATTAGGGGCGGGGGCTGTCGCTTCAATATCATTGAGCTTTCCTGTAATATTCCTTTTCATATCCCTTGGGATAGGGCTTTCTGCTGCAGGAAGCATCCTTATAGCCCAGTATAAGGGGAAAGACCACCAGCAGGGTGTTGATTTTGCAGCAGGCCAGGCAATATCCCTCACATTTTTAGTGGCTATGGTGATGTCCATATTAGGGTATCTTTTTACAGGCCCTATCATATCGCTTATGGGCGCTGAAGAGGCTGTTGCTGCAGGATCTATCTCTTACCTGCACATATCATTTATCAGCATGACATTTGTATTCAGCTATATGTCTTTCCAGAACCTTCTTAGGGGTGTTGGGGAGGTCAAGATACCCATGTTCATAACATTGGGAACTGTCCTGCTTAACCTGATAATAGACCCCCTGTTCATAATGGGCTATGGCATCATACCTTCATATGGCGTTACAGGGGCAGCTATAGCCACAGCCATAACACAGGGGCTTGCATTTGCAGTCGCTTTGGGTGTTTTGATAACCGGGAGATACGGAATAAAGCTGAGGATAAAGAACCTTAGGTTTCATAGGTCTTTTGTGAAAAAATTATTTTCACTGGGGATACCTACAGCCTTGGAGATGTCAACCAAATCATTGGGCATGGTCTTCATGACATTCCTGGTTGCAGGATTTGGAACTATCGTTACAGCTGCATACGGGATAGGGATGCAGTTCTTTAGCCTGGTCATCCTTCCTGCGATAGGGCTTTCCATGGCAACATCAACGCTTATTGGGCAGCATATAGGAGCCGAGAATATCCCTCGGGCGGAGAAGATAGTCAGGAAGGCGTCTTCTATAGGCTTTTTGGGTCTTAGCGCACTTGGTGTTATAGGGTTTATATTTGCTAGGCAGATATCTTCAGTCTTTATACCTGGCCAGGAAGCTGTGATAGCTGAAAGCGCATTGTTCATAAGGATAATGGCGTTTACATTCGGTTTTGTGGCTATCCAGCAGGCGCTCAATGGGGTATTCAGGGGGGCAGGCAAGACAGCAACATCCATGGGGATAGCTGTAGTTTCCCTGTGGCTGTTTGAACTGCCGTGCGCATTTATCCTTTCGAGATATACTCCTTTACAGGCAACAGGGCTGTGGGTGGCCTTTCCGGTCTCTAATGTAGTTGCTGCTGCCCTTGCTGTAACGATATTCCTTAAAGGGTCGTGGAAGGAGAATAAGGTGATCCATGATATGGTGATACCTGATCAGGAACATCAGGGCTGATAACTTTCGAAAAGCTGATCAGATAAAACTCATCCAAAAAAGCCACGAGCCAAGGATCAACAGAAAGACAGCGCTGACAAACTGCTTTTTCTTGAACCTTTGCGCCTGCTTATGTATCTGTTCCGGGAACCCTATCTTCATTATGCCTTTGATCAGGGTGGACCAGCCCAGTATAGTGATAGCGATGGTCCAATCAAGGGTCCAGACATTATGCAGGATAACTGTAATCAGGCCGATGAGCATGGTAAAGTAGCCGGTGGATATAACAAATGCCTTGTCATCAGTCATCTCTATGGTTTTTCCTAACTGTTTGGTTATGATGAACAAAAGGCCAAAGATGATGAAGAAGCTGCCCCACAGCCTTGCTAAGAAGATCGGGATCTCTATTGCCATACAGCCTTATCTGATGACTGAAGTTTATAATGGTTTTGTTTATTGGATGAGTTAAACGGTTGCTAAAAAACATTCAAGTTCAAGAAGACTGCGGGGTTGAACTCTTAAATATTGGTTAGATTATGAAAGGATATTTGGATTGAAAAGGAAAAAGTAAGAAGTAACCTCCATATCATTTCTATTTAATAGTAATATTGAATTCTTTTCTCATCGATGATAAAGTTTTTATAGATTGGTCCCTAAATAATCTATGAATGAAAAAGGAAAAGTTCATTAGAATCAAAGAATTTTGGAAAAGGCAAACTCTTTGGAAGAAAGTCTTGATTGTTTATTTTATTGGTCTAATAATTATATCAATCTCAACGATAGCATATAGCTATCTAATAAGTACACGTCTACAAATATCAAATGATATTATTTTTAGTGAATGGCTTGGACCATATATAGGAAATCCAAGAGATGTCATATCTAACATATTTTCTGAAAGACTTGAATTTTCAAAAGGCATTATCTTTCCTGGGCTAATAATTGCATTTTACTATTACTCTTTACCTTTTATACTTTTAATCATTCTATTAAATTTTGTTATATGGACAATGAAACGAAAAGATGAGAACCCTAATTTTTCAAAATATATTCTTATCTTTTTTATAATATACTACTTTTATATTATATCTATCAGCATATTTAATACTGGACAATGTGTATTCCCATATCCTCATTTATATGTCGATCTTATTGATGAAGTGTCATTGTATTTATATGGATATTTTACAGTAGGGTATTGGGGGGTATATGCCTTAATAGCGAGTTTAATCTCCTTGTACTTGATTTATAAAAAGAAGATACCTAAGATGTATATGTTATATCCGACATACTTCATCCTTTCTAATACCCTTTATCCTGTTTTTACTATTATTTTTTCTTCAATCTTTTTTGATGTAAGCTACACAATACCTTTTCTAAGTAAATTAAATAAGTTTTGCTTCATATCAGAATTTTTAAGTTTTATTTTTTGTGGATTTATGCTTATATACATATTAAATTCTAGGATGAAGAAAATCAAACCAATTATTAGAATTATCCTAAGTATCATAATTATTTTACTTTTTATTATCGCAGTTGGATATTCCATTTATCATGGATTTCTCCCCATAGATGTTGTTTATCTTGATATTTAATTTCAGATAAGATTTCATTTCAATTTTATAGTAAATTATAAATATTACATAGACTT
>JAHWIN010000055.1 GCA_019322475.1 Candidatus Woesearchaeota archaeon | reverse complement strand
CATACATATTTGACGTCCTTCCTACAAAAGTTCCTCCCCCCCCTCCGCTTCCTGCTGAACTCAGGCATTTCCCTTCTATGCATATGTCGTCAGAAGAATATATCTTCCCGTCGACATCCAGGCTGTATCCCGGATTTTTTGTGCCTATGCCAACCCTATTGCTGGAAGAGTCCACAAACAGCGCATCTTTCACATAGAGATCCCCTGTAACATTAAGCTCTCCATACCTTGCCACTATATTGCCTGCTAATGTCAGCATTGCGCTAAAAGCTAAAAAACACAAAAGAATAATCCCTATCTTTATCAGCCTCATTTTATTATCCTCCTGAATTTCATATTTAAATAGTTTTCTATTTATATCACCCAAAAGCGTTTTGTTTAAGGTCGCCTTTCAGGCACAATCCTCCCGCTGAATTGATATATGAAACGATAGTGCCATCGCTGTCTGTAATTATAAAAGACCCTTCAGCTGCACCACTGCAGCTCATATCATTATCTGAACAGGATGCATCGCTGATGCAGAGATTGCCTGCACTGTCTAGATAAGCTGTTGTCTCTGATCCGGAGCTCTGGATGATAAATGCATCTTCCCCGGGCACTGAACATCCCCCTCCTGAAATGCATGATCCCTTAAGCAGGATATCTCCTGAATCCAGGAAAGAAGCAAGAACCGCCCCATCAGGATCCTCAAAGCTAAAAGAGGATGCTATCAGTTCAAGGCTCTGCTTAACATTATCAACGTATATAGTCTGTACGCTCCCGTACGAAACAGCTATATGGTACCAGGTTCCTGCAGCCCAAGAACTTGTAGAAGAGATTACCTTAGTGCCCTTGCATTCAAACACCATCTTTCCCTGATAAAGATAGATCTCATAATCCTCATCGGAAACTATGCTGATACGGCCGCTGCCGCTATCATAATCCTCCTCTGGCATGAAAAAGAACTCTATGGTGAACTCATCAAGGTTCAGGTCTCCCCTGTCATCCACCGCCACCTTGTCCCCCTCCCCATCAAACATAAGAGAAAACCCGTATCTTCCTCCTGCATATCCTGCCCCGATTATGGAGCCGTCATTGCCTGCATAGCTAAGGTCCTTTACCAAAGTATCATCCTCGCCCAGTTCATCGACATTGTCAAAATTGAGCATCAAAGCCAGGCTTTCCATATCAAATGTCCTGGCTGTCCCGTTCCAGTCAAGGACAAGCCTCTCAAGATTGGTGTCTTTTACGCTTATGTTTATCTCTGCTGAACTGCTGCTCTGTATGCTGTTGTTTTCAGGGGTAGGGCTCTCAAAGCTTACAGAAGGGACAAATGTATCTTGAGGAGCCTCAAATTTAACTGCCACCCCGCCGGTGATTATGCTTTCTGGATTAAAGCCCTCATCATTATACGAAGGAGCAAGCTCAGCTGGTCCTGCTCCAGGGTCAAGTATTATCTCATCTTCCCTTTCTAAGCTTAACTTGCTGGAAGAAGCAGTCAAGACCCTTGTACCTGCATCATAGCTTAGGCTAAGTTCTCCAAAGACCTGCACAACATCCTCAAAGGTTACATAAGACTTATAAACTCCTTCTGAATAAAGCCTGACAAAAGGGGAATTGTCGATAAAATCGCTCCTTAGGTCAAACCTGTTCGCCGCATCATATTCCTCAGGTATGTGGCATTTCCAGATAAACTGAAGCTCCTTCCTTCCCCCCTGGTTCTTCATCCCGTAGATTATCTTCCTTCCGCCGCTTATAGATTCTTTCCTTATAAGAACGCCGTCTATCATCTCCTGGTCGATCTCATGCTCCCTTCCGTTGACAAGCAAAAAATCCTCAGCCTCTATCCCTATATCAAAGAACCTGATCTCAGAGCCATCTATCACGCCAAAATCATCGCTGATAAACTCATTCTCAAATATCTCTTCTGAATATTTATATTTTGGAGGGAGAGTTACAAGCAGCGCTACAAGCGCTACAAGAACTATTATCCCAAAGATCATCATGCTATGGCCCTGATTATATGCCCCTCTTTTACATTTCATGTTGGTTCCCTGCTTACCCTAAGTATGCCTGAATCTGTTGATACGTGAAGACAGCTTTTCAAAAATATCCTTCTTTTCCGCACTTTCTATATCCTTTTTTGGGTAAGAAAAGGGTTCTGGCTTGTGCTCATAAGCCTGGCTTTTCATCCCTGCATCAAAAACATTTTTTTGGAACTTGGACTGCATTGGCTGACGCATCTGTGGATAATGAGCCCTTGGCTGGGGCCTCTGCATAGGCGCCTGCGGAGGATATACCCTAAAAGCCTGTTGATAAGGCAGATGCGGCCTTGCCCCGTAGCCTAAAGGCTGCCTGTAAGGTGCTCTCCTCTCCTGCTCAAAATGCTCCTTGCTTACATGATGCATAAACTTAAAGATCCTCATTATATGCCTGCTGAAAAGTATGAATATTATAAGCATTATGACAAATAATCCTGCTGCAATCCAAAGCAGCCCCCTGCTCATGGTCTTCTCTACTGGAGAAAGAAGCTGAAGTTCTGCCCCTATAGCCTCTCCTTCAGGAATCATGGGGTTTGTTCCCTGCCTGTATTCCTCAATATTGCTTATGCCGTCGCCATCAGGATCCTCATTGGCGTTTCTTATGTCATACCTCAATCCTACCTTCTTCTCCCAGATGTCAGGCATGCCGTCATTATCATAATCAAAAGGGTAGCTGTCCTTTGAGTCTATTATTCCGTCAAGGTCTGTATCCCTTTCAGCGCTCTCTTGGGCTCTTGCACCCCTAAAAAAAACAAGCAAGGCTGTCACTACAATAAGCCCAAGTATCAAAGCGCCTGCCTTAGCCTTACTTCCCATCTTCCTCCAGCTCCTTTCTCATAAATATCTCGATCTTCTTTGAAAGCATGATAGCGTTCTCTTCACAATGATCCCTATACCTATCATAAATATCAGAATCGATGCTAAGCGTAACCTTCTTTTTAGGCATCATCTGCATTACTTAAGCCCACATATTTAAATATTTCTATTTACATATAAAGAATACAAAAATATCCCAAATACCTAAATGAAAATACAAATAATTATAAAAAAATCTAATTAATTATTTATAAGTACATATACTTCCAAAGAAATATAATATCAAAGAAGCATACCCTATAAGGAAAATACGTCCCTAATGCTAAACCTAATCCAATAAAAAGAGGGTTCAAAAACACCTAATAAGATTATTAGTAAGATTATATCTATCTCCCAAAATCAAAACCGCCCAGAATAACTTTTTTCCACTAAACAAGGAAAAACAAAAAATTACCAAAAGCCCAGGTTAGGGCATAAGCTATAAGAAAGCTGGGTACAAACGGGATGCCCTCTTTTATAAGGACCTTCTTTATCTTATGCTGCCCGTATAATCTCTTAAGTTCTATTATCTTGTCCTTCCCTACACCAAGATCCTTTGGCCCGCAGATATATTTTCCCCTGTACTTGATATCCTTCGCTATCCAGTCTCCCTCAGTAAGCCTATCAGGTGTTATCTCCTTAAGCATAGATGTTCTCTCTATTGCCTTGATAAATATCAAAAGATAAAAAGTAAGGACAGCTGCCATCAAAAGGGCTATGAACAATAAGCTGAATATGGTGCCTCTGGTAAATAAGAAAAGAGCCAGTACCAGGAACACAAAAGCCAGAAGGCATATCCTAAAGTTCCTCATCTTAGGGCTGTGGGATATCTCCATAAACGCCATTGAAAACTTATTCCAGTTAAGGGCAGCTAAAGCTAAGCTCCATATAAGGCCGTACAAAGCCCCCACCAGAAGAAGATTGACCATAAAGGCAGCCATAAAAGGGAAGCTTGTAATCCTGACATCAAAGCCGATAAGTGCTCCCAACCCCATAAGGACCTTGCTGTCCCCCCCGCCCCATTGGCCCGAATAGAACATCAGGAGCGCTATAATAAAAGCCAGCACCAGTCCTGCCAGGCTGTTTACAGATATCCAAAAGTCAGAATATATAAAAGAAAAAGCCAGGTTAAGCCCTAGCCCGGAAGCTATAAGCCCATAGCTAAGCCAGTCTGGAACCTCTCTGACCTTAAAATCAGTAAATGCTGCTATTATCAGCCCTGCCAAAGTGACTGCAAAGATGATCGATGCATATGCCATCGATAAAAAAGAAACATGGAAGTTTATAAATTTTTATATTTATCCTGCCCAGTAGAAGATCTCTGAAACTATAGCCCCTAGATTATAGGCAATCACCCCCATATAAAGATTTAACATTTTTGAAAACAACTGTAAGAAAAAGTCAAGAACAAAAGTTTTACTCTATCATCTCAATCTCTATATTAAGTCCGGAAGGTATAGGAACCCTTATCACCAGCCTTAAAGCCCTCTCATCAAGGCCAAGGTCTATAACCCTCTTATAGATCCTCATCTCATATCTATCCCATGTAGAAGTCCCGCCGCCATCAACCCCCTTTCGGGTAGTCAACTTAAGCTTCTTAGTGGGCAATGGGATAGGCCCCCTCATGCTCACTCCTGTCTTTTCAGCTATATCCTTGATAGAACTGCATATTTCGTTTATCTTGTCTATCTCTGTGCTGGCTAATTTTATTCTTGCTTTTTGCATCGTTCCCATAAGATCATCTTCCTTCTTAGTTTATCTCTCTTAGCTATAAATTTTCTGGTTCTATGCAGTCTCAGGAGTTTGCTCCATGATAAGGCTTAGCTTGCCATGACCCAATAAAGGGGGGAAAAATAAAAGGCTTATTTCTTCACCAGGTCTATGCACATGCCTGCTGCTACAGTTGCCCCAGAATCCCTGACTGCAAACCTTGACATCTCAGGGATCTCCTTCTGTTTCTCTATGACCAAAGGAGTTACTGGCTTAACCTTGATTATAGCAGCATCGCCGTTCTTTATGAAATCAGGATTCTCCTGCAATACCTCTCCTGTAGCCGGATTAAGTTTCTTCTCTATAGCCATGATCTGGCAGGCTACCTGAGCTGTATGTATATGGAAAACAGGTGTATATCCTACTGTAACGACAGTTGGATGGTTCAGAACGACAATCTGTGCTGTAAACTCTGTAGCGACTGTAGGAGGATTGTCTGAATGCCCCAGAACATCTCCCCTTGCGATATCCTTCTTTTCTATTCCTCTGACATTGAAGCCGATGTTGTCTCCAGGCTCTGCTTTCTGCATCTGCTCATGATGCATCTCTATGGTCTTGACTTCTCCTACAACTCCCTTGCCTTCCCTTGCAGGAACAACTATGACCTTATCGCCTATCTTCATGACTCCTGTCTCTACTCTTCCTACAGGAACAACTCCTATGCCTGTTATATTATATACATCCTGTATAGGAAGCCTCAAAGGCTTGTCTGTTGGCTTCTCAGGAGGGTTTAATGTATCAAGTGTTGCCAAAAGGGTATCTCCCTTGTACCAGGGCATCTTATCAGACTTGTTTACTACATTAGCTCCGACAAGAGCAGCTTCAGGTATAAAAGGTATCTTCGCAGGGTCATATCCTACTGATTTCAATAAAGTTGAGACCTCTTCCTTGACCTTGTTGAATTTTGCCTCATCATAGTTAGCCATGTCCATCTTGTTGACTGCTATTATAAGCTGGTTAACTCCCAATGTTCTTGAAAGGAATATGTGTTCCTTTGTCTGCGCCTGGACACCCTCAGTCGCAGCCACGCATACCACTCCTGCGTCTGCCTGCGCAGCGCCGGTTATCATATTCTTGATAAAGTCCTTGTGGCCTGGAGCGTCGATTATTGTAAAATAATACTTCTCAGAATCAAACCTCTTATGTGCAAGGTCTATCGTAACCCCTCTTTCCTGCTCCTCCTTCAGGTTGTCCATAACAAAGGCAAACTCAAAGCCGGGCTTTCCAAGCTCCTTGGCCTTCTCTGTAAGCTTCCTCATCGCCTGCTCGTCTATATTCTTAGAATCATAGAGCAGCCTTCCTACTGTTGTTGATTTTCCATGGTCTACATGACCAATAAATACCAGGTTTATGTGTGTTTTTTCTTTAGCCATTTTGATACCACCTTATTTACTTTGTATCTAATTGGAATTTAGTTTTTGTTTATAAATGTTTTGGAATTTTGGTCCCATAGAAATCCTAGGCGTCTGTGCCATGAATGCCATTAATGCCTTAGAAAAACTTGTTTTTCTGATGGTTTAGAAAAT
>JAHWIN010000003.1 GCA_019322475.1 Candidatus Woesearchaeota archaeon | reverse complement strand
GGGAATCATCCCGCTTTTCTATGGAGGCGTAATACACCTTTACGTTGCCAGGGACCTCTCCGAGGAATATCTTCCGGCCCTTTACCGGATTTGTGGGGTAGCCTTCCGGAACTGCGTACTTGCAGACAGTTGCATCATCGCTGAAATCAGGCCTGACCTTATGGATGTTTCCTTCGACAACTGCCTGGCATACTTCCAGGAAATCGTTCTTCATAATAGGAAGGACATTCATGGCTTCAGGGTCGCCGAACCTTGCATTGTACTCTATAAGCTTTACGCCATCCTTAGTGCAGATAAATCCTCCGTACATCACGCCCTTGTAAAGCTCTCCGCATTCCCTGAAAAGGGCTTCCCTCATCCTGTCTGTTATCGTGTGGGCTTCTTCAAGGTCCTTCTCTGACATGAAAGGAAGGAGCCTTCCTGTAGAATATGATCCCATGCCGCCTGTGTTGGGCCCTTTGTCGTCAACAAAAGCCCTTTTGTGGTCCTGCACAGGAGGGCAGTCAAAAAGGCTTTTTCCGTCTGTAAGGCTCTGCAGGGAAAATTCCTCGCCTACAAGCTTTTCCTCGACAACGACAGAACTGTGCTGCTTAAGTATCTCTGCGCAATAAGAATAAGCCTCCTCTGCTTCCTGAAAATGGTCTCCCTGGACCATCACTCCCTTGCCGCCTGTAAGCCCGTCAGGCTTTATGACTATAGAAGGGTCAAGATCTTCAAGGAATTCCCTTACACCATCCATGCTCTCAAAAACCCTGAATCTGGGCATGCCCGGGATGCTGTATTTCTTCATCAAAAGCCTTGTGAACGATTTAGACGTTTCGAGCCTTGCTAGCTCTTTTTTAGGACCGACAGAAGGTATTCCGATCTGCTCCAGGGAATTGACAACGCCGTTCTGTAATGGAGCTTCAGGGCCTATTATGGCTATATCTATTGCGCTGCCCTTTGCAAAATTCTCTATCTCCTCGAGGTCATCATATTTCCCTATCTGGACCTGATCCGAGAGCCTTGAGATCCCAGGATTGTTAGACTGCATATAAGAAAAAAGCCTTGGCTTCTGGGGAGAATCCACAATAGCCTCTGCGATGGCGTTCTCACGCGCCCCTGAACCTATCAAAAGAACATTTACCATAGTATCACCCATCAAAAAAGGAAACAAAGCTGGTATTTATATTTTTTGGGAAAGATATCCTCAAGCATGAAAAGGATAAGAAGGTCAAAGGGCTAAAATATATGCCGGACATAACAAAACAAAAGAAAAACAGCAAATTATTTAATCATCAAAGCCCTGCCTCTTATGATGAACATACCCTGCATAAAGTGCAAAGGCTCTACCCCCATGCAGAGCTGCGGAAGGTCTTTCTGCCCCATAATAGCAAGGTCTGATGCGATCTCCAGGGTAAAGCCGATGCTGGCAAAGCAGGATTTCTTCGGGAGCTCTCCTGCGGTTTTTGTAGGGCATTTTGGCTACCCGAATGTCAATGTAGGGATACTAAGCCCCCCTGAGAAGACAGAAGAAGCATGGATGTATGACTGCCCTGACCACTGGTCAAAGAATAACTTTGGCATACAAAGGATAATAGGGTTCAGGTCCTCCCTTATAAACTCAAGGTTCAGGTCTAATGTAAAGGACAAAGGGAAGCTGCTGGAGATAAGCCGGGAGATAGGCATGTCCTCATCTCCTGTAGATGTTGAGATAAACATGAAAGACAAGCCAAGGTTCAGGATAAACCAAAGCCCATACATCGCGCCTACAGGCCCGAACTCAAGCCTAAAGAAAGCAAGGATAACAGAAAACCCAAAAATCCATACAAAGGTAGACAAGGTGGTGTCTGATACAGACCTTAAGGCCAAAGACGCCCTGCTTTACCTCTACAATTCTGAGTTTGATGATAATTTCCTCTCAAAAGCCCTCTCTATAGGGAATTTAGGGATGAAGAAAAGCAGGAAATTAGTCCCGTTAAGATGGAGCATAACAGCCACACATGATACTATAGCAAAAAGCCTGATGGGGGAGGTAAAGCAGTTCAAATCCTGCGACTATATGTCTTTTTTCGGCTCTTATCTTGGAAATTATTACCTTATCCTTATGTTTCCAGAGGAGTACAGCTATGAGCTTTTTGAAACATACATGCCAAAGGCAGAATGGAATATCAGCGACAAGGCACAGTATATGACTGATTACGAGCCTTATGGGGGAAGAAAAAGCTATGCAGAAAACTGCGGAGGTGGGTTCTACTCTGTAAGGCTGGGGATACTTGAAAAACTAAAGGATATGAAAAGACAGGCCTCTGTATTGGCGCTGAGGTTCATAACCGGAGAGTATGCTGCCCCATTAGGAGTCTGGGTAACATTAGCTGCAGCGCGTAAGGCCCTAAGCAACAAGCCTATTGAGTTTGCCTCAAAAGAACTCATGCTCAATTACGCCAGGCTGCTGGCCAGGAAGAAATTCGGGTATGAGGCAGAAAGCTTATTAAATAAGAGCGTCTTGCTAAGAAGGCTGAAAACACAGAAAAAACTGGCACAATTCATCTAAGATGGCATTCCAAAAATCACTGACAAAGCTTCAAGAGGCTGTCTCTTCAGCTATAAAAGGAGGAATAAGCTTAAGCGATAAGCCGGACAAGGAGAGGGCAATATACAACTTCAAAGAAAAACAGAAAGCATACTGCCTGAACATCCTGAGGTCGAGCATAAGGATGGTCAAAAAAGACTCTGTTGAGATTATGCAACTTGCAAAAGAAGGGTCGAAAAACCAGCCTTATGCCTTAGATATCCTTAGCCTCATGCCTGAACTGGAGAGCAAGGACCTGAAAAAACTGGAAGATACAGCGGAAAAGATGGCATTGCTGGCAAACAGGCTGAGCTTTCCAAAAGATGCTCCTGAGCATTCGTTCTCTATACCCAATAATATCCCTGAAGAGATCAGGCCTGACGCTTCAGCAGACATAGCTGAGCTTAACAGGTGCTTCAGCAGCTCCTGCTACAGGAGCTCTATAATCCTGTGCGGAAGGCTTCTTGAAACAGCCCTGCACAGGAAATATTACGAGATTACAGGAAATGACCTCCTGGAAAAAAGCCCGGGGATAGGATTAGGGAATATCATAGTTAAGCTAAAGGAAAAGAGCATACGGATGGATCCTGGCCTTACTAACCAGATACACCTGATAAACCAGGCAAGGATATTCTCTGTCCATAAGAAAAAAGAGGCGTTCTATCCGACAATGCAGCAGACACATGCCGCTATCCTCTACACCCTGGACATATTGGAGAAATTATTTTCTTGAGCTTAAGCGGGAATGGCCCCATGAGCCTAAAAAGAGTATAAGGACTATCAATAAAGAGGATACTATGGCCAGAAGATGCCATCCTACTCCTATGCATATGCCTATTGCTGCTACGAGCCAAAGGCTTGCTGCTGTGGTGAGGCCATGCACTCCTTTTGAGCCCTGTGCTATTATGGTTCCTGCACCTATAAACCCTATGCCTGTTATTACCGATGCTATTATCCTTGCATAGTCCTCTATAAAATAACCGACAGATATCATAGAGATCAGTGTAGAGCCTAGACAGACAAGCATATGCGTCCTTAACCCTGCAGGCTTATGGCTCCTCTCCCTTTCCCATCCGATAAGCCCGCTCAGTACAACTGCAAGCAGCAGCTTCAAAACCTGCTCATATATCAGCTCCATGACCCCATTCCTGTTTAACAGGTATAAAAAATTATCGTTTTGCCGGGCTTAGCAGGAAATAATTGCAGATTTTCCCCACACCCTCAAAAAGTTTAAATAAGACGAAAAAACCCCTGTAAGCATGCCATTAAAAAAGTTCTTAAAGCGCAATAAGGATACCCTGGGGGTATTTGCATTATTCTTGATGGGGTTTTCTTTCCTGCAGTTCAGGGTAAAGGAGATAATCGGATTTGACGGCTGGCTACACATGAAGATGGCTGACATCATAAGAGATGAGGGATTCATCAGGTCTTTTCCATACGTAACTGAGTCTATACTTGCTGCAAGGTATGCAGACCTTCAGCTTCTGTTCAGGGTTCTCCTTATCCCTTTCACCTTGATTGGACTTATCCCCGGAGCAAAAATAGCTGCTGTACTTTTCTCCTCCCTTTGCTTCACCTTCTTCTACTGGTACCTGAAAAAGAGCGATATAAACTATCCATTGTTCTGGACATTGCTCTATGCCTTATCCTCTGTTGACCTGATGTACAGGTTCCTTCTTCCAAGGGCGATGCCTCTTGCTGTACTCTCTCTTATCCTGACCTTTTATCTCATGGAAAAGAAGAAATACAATTCATTGTTCATAACGTCTCTTCTATTTGCGTGGCTGTACTCAGGATTTGTATTCCAGATCCTTGTTGTGGGGGTGTATTTTACTATAATGCTCCTGGCAAAAAAAGAGCTGGACCTGAAGCTTCTGCTATATCCTGGTGCAGGGGCCTTAACAGCCCTTGTACTGAACCCTTACTTCCCGAACAATATCAGCATGCTATATACACAGATATTCAAGGTCAACCTTATAAACAACCTCTATAACATGGAATGGAGGGCCTGGGGGCTAAAGGAGCTGTTCAGGTTTAACTGGGTATTTTTCCTTCTTTTTATACTGGCCCTTTCGGCAAGGATCAGAAAGATGAGGATCAACAGAAAGCCGTTGTTTTTCCTTGCCATCTCTTCCATATTTCTTATCGCCATGCTAAAGACAAGAAGGATGCATGAGTACTTTGCCCCTTTCACGGTTCTTTTTGCGGCATTCTCCCTGAACAGCGCTGCAGGAAAGCTCAGAAACAAAAAGATAATCAGATATGCATTTGCAGCTTCGATAGCCATGATCATGGCCTTCAGCGTGCTCAGCATAAATACATATACCCGGAACAACCATTTCCTCCCGTGGTATGAAAAAGGGGCATTATGGCTCAGGGATAATATTCCTGAGGGCTCAAAGGTCTTCATCAACGGCTATACTTTTAATTACCTTTTTTTCTACGACCATTCCTTAAGATACACGCATGGCATAGACCTTACATACTCCTATCTTCATGACAAGGATAAGTTCATAAGATATATGGATGTCCTTCAGGGAAAGGAGCCGGGCTACAACATAATAAAAGAGGATTATGGTGCAGATTATGCGTTTGTAGGAAAAATCAAGCAGGACATACAGCTATTCAACCATGTCATAAACCATAAGGAAGACTTTGAGCTTTTATATGAAGATGAAAGCGTGGGCATCCTAAAGGTCAGGTAGGGGGATTGCAGCAACCTTCATCTTATGGATGAAGCCATCATAATCGGCGATATTGAAAAGTTATCCTACTACGCTGACCAGACTCCATACTTCGTATGGCAACCTGGTCAGCTCCGTCCTGGCCATGCCATGAATGCCTACGGTTTTAGAAAACAAGGTTTTCTAAACCATTAGAAAAACAAGTTTTTCTAAGGCATTAACGGCATTCATGGCAAAGACGGTTAACTTTTCGATACCGCCCCATAATCAATAGACATATACGGCGATACTTATGAAATCAAAAAATCTAAGGTGGATACTATACCTCATCATAATCATCATATTTATAATCGCCCAGCTAAAAAGCCTAAAGAACTATGTTTCAGGGGATGAAAATGTCTATTTCTACATGGGAAAGATGATAACCAAGGGGGAGCTGCCTTACAGGGATTTCTTCTATGCGCATCCTCCACTCCATGTTTTCGCGATAGCGTCCATCCTGAGGATCTTCGGGTTCAACATCATCATGCTAAAGATGGTCCCTTTCCTCTCTATCCTGGTGTCCTCTTTTTTTATCTTCCTGCTGATGGAAAAAAAGCAGGATGATCTTATCGCTTCAGCAGCTGCCGTATCATTGTTCCTGTTCAGCTTCATAATATTGTTCAACTCGACATACGCCTCAGGGGCAAATATGGCTGCTATGTTCCTTGTCATAGGTTTCTATCTCCTTGTTTCAGAAAAAAAATATATCTTAAGCGGGATATTCTTTGGCCTGGCATCGATCACAAGGCTCTATTCTATAGTCCCTGCCTTGGCAGTTATGCTGGTCATAGCATTGAAGTGCAAAAAAAGCATGATTCGGTTTTGCCTGGGGTTTTTTTCTGTATTTATCCTGATAAACGGAATGATGCTGCTGCTTTTTAAGAATGAGTACATCCTGCAGGCCTTCAGATACCACCTTATGAAGCCTGCCCTAAAAACAAAAGGCCTGACATTCTATAATGTTATAAAGACTGACTGGATCATCTTCATGCTTCCATTAGCAGCCATCTTTACGAAGATGAAGAAGGTCCAGCTTTCTGCCATCATCTCGCTGGCATATATGGCATTTTTAATCTCATTAAGCAGGGTATTTGAATATTACTTCGTCCCTTTGTTCCCTTTCCTGGCGATAATAGCAGGATTCAGCATATCAGGGATGATAAAGGCAAAGCCCAAGGCTATGACAGCTATAATTATCATAATAGGCCTGATATTCCTTTGGAATTCAGCTGCAAACACCATTTTCCTCAACAGCTATGGCTTTACACGGTTCCCTGCCAAAGAGGCTGCAATGTTCATAACAGAGAACACTCCTAAGGGCACAGCCCTTTTTGGAGATGCTTCCATAACACCGTTAGTCGCTCTTTTATCGGGAAGGGACATAGGATTTAACCTTATAGATACTAATGAGAATGTATTCCTTACTGGCATGGTAAGCATGGAAGATACTATAGACAAGCTGAAAAAAGAGGATGTTTTTGTTATCATAAGGACAAAGGAAGGGATATCTCGGTTTAAGCCTCTTTTGGAATATATAGGGGGGTGGTGCAGGCTAGAAAAGAGCTACGGGAATGATGTAGAAGGCGGATTTCTGGTATATGACTGCAGGAAGATAGTCTGATCATAGATAAGGGGTATTCTAAAAAAGGAGTTATTATTTTAAGATTTGATATCCAAGAAAAAATATGACGTAAGGATAAATAGAACCAAATAAGATAATAGAATAAAAAAGAAAAAAAGAAAAAAGGGTTTTAAGCCTTTTTTATGTGGTTTCTGTTGTGGTTTCTGTTGTGGTTTCTGTTGTGGTTGTTGCTGCCATAGTAACCTCTTTTACAGTGCTTGTAGCAGTCACAACTTCCATAGCGTCGCCGCTTAGCTCATAGTCGCCGTAATTAGCAACTACGCTTGTTGCAGCTCTTGTGTCTGCTGCGCTGTAGCCAGCCACGATCAAAGCAACATTTCCAGCTCCTGTGTCAACCATCTCTATAAGGCCTTTTCCAGCCTCATAGCCTGCTGCACAATCTACTGGGTTGCCCTTAGCTTCTGCTGCTGCTGAGTTAGCGCATGGCCCTCCTACAAGGATAAGGTTCTGTGCTGCAACGTTGCTGATCTCGCTTGCCAGCTTGGTTGCGCCAACCTCAATCTTGTTGATGGTCACTGACTCGACTGACTCTGCAGATCCCTTTATCGTCTTTGTAGCTCCTGCTGTTATGTATACCAGAGGTATCCTCTGCTCAATAGGGTACTCAACAGTCAAGGAATCCGGGTCGCTTGTTGGGTCGTCGTGCTTGAACTTTGCTCCTATGGAGGTATAGGCATACTTTACGTTTGTCTCCTCGGATGGAGCAACCCATGCTATGTCATCTCCAGATGATTCAGCAAATGCTACCTCACCGCTTGCAGCTGTGATGTTAAACCTTACATCTACTGGAGCTTGGTTGTCATAGTGGTTGCTGTTTGGTGTGCTAAGGATTATATCTAGGACATTATCCTGGCTCCCATTGTCTATAGCTACCTTCAATCCTGCGTTGGTGTTTATAGCAACTGATGAATTACTGATTAAAGTTCCATCATCTGCTGTTATAGTTCCATCAGCATTTAGGTCGACATATACATTAAAGTCGTCTACATCCGGGTTAGATGCATTGACCACAATAAATGATGCTCCTCCCAACTTAAGGGTTGCGTCTGCTGATGTTCCTGTATTGTCGCTGTATGTCTGCTCTATCCTTTTTCCGGTTCCTAGGTTGTCGAACTTAACAAGTGCTGTCTCTCCGCTTGCAACCTTATCTGAGCCTTTGTACCTCAATGCATAGGTGTTCCTGTTGCCGTCATCCTGGGATTCATCTGTAACGATCAGATAATCGTTCTTGTCGATGGCCTGGCTTTCGTTTAGGATCAAATCATCGTTGTTGTCTCCCATCCTTAGGTTGGTTCCGCTTGTTGTATAAGCCAAAGGAACTGTTGCTGTCTCTCCATCTCCATCGACAAACTCCAGGTTGTACTGGTCAGAGCCACCTGTTTTTATCCTTAATGTCTCTGTCTCTATGCTGTCAAGCCCTTCATACTTGATGTCCCATAGGCCTAAGAATGCCTGAGGCTCATCCATGTATTCTGTAAGGCTGTGGCCTGCTGCTATAAAATAATCGTCGTCTGCAGTTATGTTCAGCTCTATGGAATCTATGCTGAATGTAGAGTTGTCATCAGTGCCCTGTATGATAACATGGGTGTCATCTATCTTCTCGCTTCCAAATTCAAGGTCGTGGCTGCTTGCTGTATTGCTTATCAAGGTATCTTTCAAAAAGACCTTTGAAGCTCCAAGATAAAATTCTACGATATCCTGTGTAACGTCGCCAGCTTCGTTAGGTATTATGTCGCTTATCCCTAACTGGGTGTTGTCAGACAATGTTGCAGAATCTCCGTCCTTCAATGACCGCGTCGATTCGCCGTTGACATTGAATTTTGCATAGATAGTTCCAGTATCTGTGATTGCAGTTACTGTAACTTCATAGTCTTTTCCTTCAACAGTATAGGTCTTTGTCTCTCCTTCGTTTAAGGTGTCTTTGACAGCGCCTCCCATCAGGGTCAATTCTGCGCTGTTTCCTGAAGAGCTTGTCCTTCTTGCCTTGACTATGCTGAAATCCTTCCCTACTATAGTTAGTGTCTCATCTTCAAGGTCGCCCAGGTAGGTTCCTATTGAGGTTTTTGTCCCTGTGCTGTCTTCAACATCGCTTTGCAATGATGTCTTAAACTCAATAGCATACCTTGCGATCTGTATCCCGCTTGGGAAATACAGGAAGTCTGCTGCGGCATCATTGTCATCTTCAATAAACTTCACATAGCCTCCACTGTTGGCATTGTCTTCAAAATAGATATATTGGTTATATCCTGCAGACCCTTTCTCTGTCGTTATTGAGCCGTCTGCCAAAGCAGATAACTCGGTTTCATCTATGGAGGTCATTATGTCCCTTATTGTCTCGTTGCCTTTTGAGGCTGCGCTGTCTGTGTTTTGGGTCATCTCAAGCTTCTTGCTTGATGTCCCTACCAGCCATGCGTCGCCTTCAACAGTTGTGGTTGTGGATGCAGTACCTACTGATGTTGTTGCTGCATACTGCAGGCTCATAGCGATGTCGCTTACGCCAATGACATCCTCTGCTGCTGCCTTATCCCCTACAACTAACATGCCACTAAACTTGCCTGCTTCTATAAATGGAGCAGGGTACTGGCTAAGGTTAGCTGCTGTAGCTATACTCATCGTAGCCCCGAACAGTGTAACTGCCCCCAGGACTGCGATTTTCTTTATTGCTTTCCTCAATTTCATATCCTAAACACCTCCTTAGTGTTCTTTTGTTGGCTATCTTTACATAAAGAAGCCTAGTTCATAGTTAAGCTTCTTATAGACTAAAACACTAGGTTTCATATTTAAAGGTTACGCTATTCCATCATATTTGAATATATATTTTATAGAATATAAATCCTTCATTTCAACCGGTATAAAACAAGCTAAGCGGCTAATAATGCCCTGAGCACTATTATTTAACGTATCATATCTAGCGTATCATTTAAATAATTTACTATCTGTCGCTGCCTGATTCAAGCCCGTATGCAATATTAAATTCCTCTTCTGCCTTGCTTTTTTCTCCAATAATATCATACAACACCCCAAGATTATAATGGATGTCGGGTATATGGGGGTTTAGCTCCAAAGCCTTATCTAACTCTAAAAAGGCCATATCCAGGTTGCCTGCTTTTGCATAAGATACGCCTAGATCCATATAGGCCTTGGTCAAAGAAGGGTTAAACCCTATGGCTTTTTTCAGCTCAGCAACAGCCTTGTCGTTCTCTCCTGCCATATCATAGACCAGCCCAAGATTATTGTGTGCTTTGTATGATTCAAATATGCCCAGAGACCTGTTTATACAATATATAGCTGGGCTATAATTGCCCATAGAGCCGTAAAGGCTTCCAAGATTAAGCCATGCTACATGATTTCTGGGGTTCAATGATATTGCAGACCTGTATTCGTAAAGAGCCTTGCTGTAAAGCCCCTCATTCTCGTAAGCCTGGCCAAGATCGTTATGCGCTGTTGAGCTCTCCGGCTGCCTTTCTACTGCCCTTGACAGAAGCTCATCGTCGCTTTTCCATTCCCTGTTCCTCGCTATGGCCAATGCAGAAT
>JAHWIN010000054.1 GCA_019322475.1 Candidatus Woesearchaeota archaeon | reverse complement strand
TTCTCCCTTGTAACATTCTACACCCTGAAAAAGGCAAGGAACGGCGCCGTAGTTGCAGTATTGGACATGATGAAAAGCATAACCTTTGAGCAGCTCCTCATATTCCTTTTGGCCGCTCTTGTTGCAGGCTGCATCGCCTCTATCCTTGCATTGTTCTTCGCCCGTGTCTTCTCCAGGCTCATAGTAAGGGTAAACTACAGGATTCTGTGCATCATCATAATCCTGTTCATAACCCTGATGGCATTATATTTCTCAGGCATCATCGGCTTGCTGATCCTCATCACCTCTACAGCTATAGGCATAATCCCTCCAGAGATTGGAGTAAAACGAAGCCACGCCATGGGCTGCCTCCTCCTTCCCGTTATCCTTTTTTTTGTTTTGTAGCTTAAAAATAACCGCAATAGTGAGGTATTCTAATAAAAAGATTTATATGTAACAACAATAGACAATCAGATAGGATGATTGACTCGCTTCAATTTTTGGCTTCTGGTATTTTTGGTAGTGCTACAATAACTTCTTTATATTATGGTATTTTTTCTCTTGCAGCTATTTGTATTACTTTGCTGTTGATTTCCTTGTTTTTAATAGATTTAGTAGGAGTAGAAAAATAGGGGATTTGGATGTTTCCTTTTAAGTTTATAATTTTCGTTTTAGTATTTATCTTCCTCTTCATAATCTTTTCAAGAATATGTTATTCGTTTATTAAGGGAATTCTAATTTATCATAATTATCTTAGCATATATCCAGAAGAAGATAAAAAGGAATTACAGAAAAAAAGGGTGCTTAAAGTTACAAATACTTATTATGTAATAAGTATAATATTAACTTTTGTTATATATTCTTTTTTTCAAACTAATATAGGTGACACCATAACTCAGGGCTTATCAGACGGAGCTATATTGGCTATATGTTTTTTGGTTTGTAATTGTTTTTTAATGTGCATAAGGGTTACCTTATTATGCAAAAAAACAAATCTAAAAATTTTATGCAACACCCTTCCAAAAAAGACCCTCAAGAAAATAGAGGGTAAATTAGATAAGACAGCAAAAAAATATATAGAATATGTTACTAATTTTCTTTTTTCAATTTGTTTAGGTGCTGCTTGGTCTGTTGGCATGTATGCTTCATTTATAATCCTATTTGAACCCTCCGAATTGAAAAAACTCTTTCCTCCCACCAATATGAATATAAACTTATTGCTATTGGGATTTTCTATATTGTTTATTTTATTCTTTAGTTATTTATTCTCTTACATATTCGCTGTAATTGGGGAATATGTCCTTTTGAAGAAAGGAGTGCATGAATCTTGCATACTTTTAGAAATTTGAAAAAAAATCAAACCCCCCAAAAACTTTATAAACAACCCTGCAATCTCATTTTTAGTATTAGGGCCAAAAGCCGATCCTCCTAGGGGGGACCCTTTCTCTATCGACGTGAAATATCTTTTCTAGAATAGAAAACTATATTAATGGAATGGTATATCTCTTAATTCTTGATATGAGATATAATATCAGGATTGCAGGATTCTTTTTTCTTATGCAGTCTTATTTGATCATGGCAAGGTACAGCCAAAGCTATAAGATAAATCTAAGCTAAAGCAAGAGGGGAGGTACAGGGATAAAATGGCAAAGATAGAAGGCATAGATAAGGTGTTGATAATAGGCTCCGGCCCCATAGTGATAGGCCAGGCGTGTGAATTTGATTATTCAGGGACACAGGCGTGCAAGGCATTGAAATCTGCAGGATATAAGGTCGTTCTTGTAAACTCAAACCCTGCTACCATAATGACAGACCCTAAGATGGCAGACTCCACATACATAGAGCCTTTGACAGTAGAGGTCATAGAAAAGATAATAGAGACAGAAAAGCCTGATGCCCTTCTTCCTAATCTCGGCGGCCAGACAGGATTGAACCTGTCCTCAGAGCTTTACAGGAGCGGTTTCCTGAAAAAGCATGATGTTAGGATAATAGGCATCCAGGCAGATGCCATAGAGAGGGGAGAGGACCGTATAGAGTTCAAGAAAGCCATGAATAAGCTTGGGATCCCTCTTCCCCTTAGCGACCCTGCATACTCAGTAGATGATGCTTTGAAGATAGCGAAAAAATTAGGCTATCCTGTTGTGGTAAGGCCTGCATATACCATGGGCGGTACAGGAGGAGGCATAGCCTATAACGAAGAGGAATTGAAGGTTATCGGAGCAAGAGGCATAGCAGCCTCTATGGTAGGCCAGATACTTATAGAAGAGGCAGTCATAGGATGGGAAGAGCTTGAGCTGGAGGTAGTAAGGGACGAAAAGAACAGCATGATAACAGTCTGCTTTATAGAGAATGTTGACCCTATGGGCGTCCATACAGGAGACTCTTACTGCACAGCCCCAATGCTCACCATCTCAGAAGAGCTCCAGAAAAAGATGCAGGAATACTCTTATAAGATCGTAGAGGCTATCGGCGTTATAGGGGGCACAAACATACAATGGGCCCACAACCCAAAGGACGGAAGATTGGTTATCATAGAGATCAATCCAAGGACATCAAGGAGTTCTGCGCTTGCATCAAAAGCCACAGGCTTCCCTATAGCATTGGTCTCAGCAAAGCTTGCAGGAGGCCTTACCCTTAAGGACATACCCTATTGGAGAAAAGGGACCCTGGACAGGTATGAGCCGTCTGGAGACTATGTCGTCGTCAAGTTTGCAAGATGGGCGTTTGAAAAGTTTAAGGGGTCAGAGGATAAGCTTGGCACCCAGATGAAAGCTGTAGGCGAGGTTATGAGCATAGGAAAGAATTACAAGGAGGCGTTCCAGAAAGCCATAAGGTCCTTGGAAAAGAACAGGTATGGTCTGGGTTTTGTAAAGAACTTCAATAAGCTGGATCTTGATGGGCTGAAAAAGCTTCTTCAGGAGCCTTCAAGCGAAAGGCAGTTCATGATGTATGAAGCCCTGAGAAAAGGGGCATCTGTTGAAGAGCTTCACAGCCTGACAAAGATAAAGCCCTGGTTCATCAGCCAGATGAAAGAGCTTGTGGACCTTGAAGAGCAGATCTTAAAATACAGGGGGTCTAAGATACCCGATGAGGTTTTGATAAAGGCAAAGGAAGACGGCTTTTCAGACAAGTACCTCAGCCAGCTTATAGGATCTTCAGAGAAAGAGATCAGGGAGCAGAGGATAAGCCTTGGAAAAGTGGAGGCATGGGAGCCAGTCCCTGTCAGCGGTGTAGAAGATTCAGCTTATTACTACTCCACCTACAATGCCCCTGATAAGAGTTCTGTAAGCCCTGGAAAGAAAGTGATGGTTATAGGAGGAGGCCCCAACAGGATAGGCCAGGGCATAGAGTTTGATTACACCTGTGTCCATGCGGCCTTCACATTAAGGGAGGAAGGCTATGGCTCCATAATGGTGAACTGCAATCCAGAGACAGTCTCTACAGATTATGACACCTCTGACAAGCTCTATTTTGAGCCCCTTACCGTGGAGGATGTCTTAAGCATATACGATAAGGAGAAGCCTATAGGTGCAATAGTCCAGTTTGGAGGGCAGACCCCTTTGAACATTGCGAAACAGCTCGAAGACGCAGGAGTGAAGATCCTGGGAACCAGCCCTGAAAGCATAGACCTTGCAGAAGACAGGAAGAGGTTTAGCGAAGTCATGAAAAAGCTGGATATACCTCAGCCTGCAAGCGGAACAGCAAAGTCCTTAGGGGAAGCATTGGATGTCGCAAAAAAGATAGGCTACCCCCTTATGGTAAGGCCCTCTTATGTTCTTGGCGGCAGGGGCATGGAGATCGTCTATGACGAATCCATGCTTACATCCTATGTAAATGCTGCAGTGGAGATCTCCCCTGAAAAGCCGATCCTTATAGATAAGTTCCTCGAGAATGCTATAGAGGCAGAGGTTGACGCTGTCTCAGACGGAGATGATGTAGTGATACCAAGCGTGATGGAGCACATAGAGCTTGCAGGCATACATTCAGGAGACTCAGCATGCTCTATCCCTCCAAGAAGCATCCCTGAGAAGCAGATAAGCGTTATGGAGGATTACACCAAAAAGATTGCAAAGGAGCTGGGTGTGATAGGCCTTATGAACATCCAATATGCCATAGCAGATGATAAGGTATACATCCTTGAAGCAAATCCAAGAGCCTCAAGGACAGTTCCTTTGGTCTCGAAGGTTACAGGGGTCTCCATGGCAAAGATTGCAACACAGGTCCTCCTTGGAAAGAAGCTTAAGGACATGGATATCAAAAAGAAGAAGTACTCTCATGTAGGCATCAAGGAAGCGGTCTTTCCATTTAACATGTTTCCAGAGGTAGACCCATTGTTAGGGCCTGAGATGAGGTCTACCGGAGAGGTATTAGGGATAGCAGATTCCTTTGGGCTGGCTTTCTTCAAGGCCCAGGACGCTGCAAAGCAGAGGCTGCCTGTAAAAGGAACTGCTTTGGTTACAGTAGC
>JAHWIN010000053.1 GCA_019322475.1 Candidatus Woesearchaeota archaeon | reverse complement strand
CGTCCTGGCCATGCCATGAATGCCTACGGTTTTAGAAAACAAGGTTTTCTAAACCATCAGAAAAACAAGTTTTTCTAAGGCATTAATGGCATTCATGGCACAGACGGTTAACTTTTCAATATCGCCGGCTCTAAGAAAGGTTTATAAAGATCGGAGGAGGAATCATCTTGATCCGACAATTTTCAGATTCCTACTGAGACAGAGAGGCAATCATGATGAACAGGAGATCAGCGCTTCAGCTTTCTGTGAACTTTATAGTCATACTTATAATCTGCATAGTCGTATTCACGTTCAGCATCTATATCCTCAGGAGGATGTTCAGCCATGCAGAGACCATAAAGATGACCTATGATGAACGGGCTGAAAAAGAGATTGAAAGGCTGTTGGATGACGGAAGCAGGGTCGCTGTCCCTTTTGACACCAAGAGCATATTTAACGGGGACTCAGGCACGTTTGGATTGGGGGTGCTTAACATATTAGGGACATCCTCTTCTAATACCTTCCAGATAAACATAAGCTTCAACAAGGCGTTCGGCAGGGATAATGACCTTTTATGCAGCCTAAGCAACAAGGATACATCCTTATGCGGAAATCCAGAGTCATGGCTGCAGTCATCTTCAGGAGGGAATATAGGGTATGGGCTGCTGTTCAACAGGTCCATCAGGAACAATGAGCAGGAGAAATTCCTTTTAGGTGTAGGGGTCAAAAATGCCCCCTCAGGAACATACATCTTTGACCTTGATGTGAGATACCATGATGATACAGACCCCATACCTTCGAAATGGAACTTTGTAGCCTATGATACACTGCATAAGCTCTATGTTTCTGTCCCCTGACAGGTTAACAAGCAAATGATCTATCTTGGAAAAGATATGGCTTTTGAAACCAGAATCTGACCTTTTGTATTTTTTACCTAAACCCCGAGAAGAACCGGTTTACAGGATCCCTTATCAGGGCAGGATGGGTAAACAGGTAATATATGACGGCCAGGATTATCAATATCAGGATAAGCTTAAACATCCATCCCTTTTTTTTCCTTATCGGCCTACCAAGAGCAGTTTCTCTCCTAAGAATTTCAGGGTTATCCAGTACGCTTTTTTTATCCATCAACGGCATCTTATCATCTCCGAGAAGTTTTTGGGATCAAGCGAAGCGCCTCCTACCAGTACACCGCCTATATTCTCTTGGGATATGAGCTCTTTTATGTTGCCGGGCTTTACAGAGCCGCCATATAGGACAGGAGTGCCATTTGATGCAGAGCTGTCGAAAAGCTCCTCCAGGATTTTCCTTATGAATGCATGGACTTCCTCTGCCTGGGCAGGTGTTGCGGTCTTTCCTGTGCCTATGGCCCAAACAGGCTCATAAGCTATCGCCATATCCTTTAGCTGCTCTTTTTTAAGGCTGAGAACGCCCTTTTCCAGCTGCTGCCTTATTATATCATGGGTTTTTCCCTGCTCCCTCTGCTCCAGTTTTTCCCCTACACATAAGATGGGCTTTAGACCTTTGGAGAGAGCAGATATCACCTTCTTGTTGATCATGCCATCATCTTCACCAAAGACGTGCCTTCTTTCTGAATGCCCAAGTATGACATATTCTACCCCTGTATCCTTAAGCATGAGCGGAGATACCTCACCTGTGAATGCCCCGCTTTCCTCAAAATGCATGTTTTGGGCCCCAAGCCTTATATCGCTTTCACCTATCTCTTCTTTGACGGCAGCTAATGATGTAAAAGGGGGGAATATTATTATCTCTTTATCTTCAATACCTTCAATCAGCCCTTTAAGCTCCTTAACAAAAGATATAGATTCTTTTAAGGTCTTGTTCATCTTCCAGTTTCCGGCAATTATCGTTTTTTTCATATTTTTATATTGTTATCCTTTCTTGTTTAAATAGATTTCTATTGGGTAGTGGGTGTGTTATAAACCGTAATTATGTCACAGTTACAAAAATAGATGTAGTGGTGTATGCTAAAGGAGGTTAAAATGGCATATACATCGAGAAAAAAGAGATATTGTGTCAAACAAGCTATGGCAAGGATAACGCCCCTATCAGGGATATGCAGGAATAGGGGCGTTCCTAGAAGAACCCTCTATCGATGGATAGAAAGGTATAAGAGATATGGCTGGAAAGGGCTGGAGAACAAGAAGATAGGGAGAAAGCCAGAAGGAATCTAAACAGGAACCTTCCTTAGAACTTATTGGAAATTTCGCAGGAAATTTCCTGGGGGTTGTTTGGAAATCCAATGGATTTCTAAACCTTTAGAATGCGGAAGCATTCAAAAGTAATACCCCGCACTTTAGTGCGAAATGTTAGCAGGCAACAGACCAGCCTGATGGCCTGCTAAACAGCCAACGCCATAGCGTTGGTGTTTCCAAGACTTCAAACCGACGGCAAATACCCCTACCGCTTTGAAACAAGGTTTCAAACCCCTCAAACACAGTTTGAGATTTAGGTCGGGGATGGCCGTCGGTTTGAATTATTCTGTATGGAACCTCTTACAGCCCGACAAAAAACACGACTGCTATTACTGCGATAAAGACAAAAACATACTGAAGGATCCAGGCTATAAAAGCCCTTATAAGGGATATCTTAAATGCTATCTTATATACGAACAATGTGGCAAAAAGCATGAATATCCCTGAAAAGATGCCTATGAACCTTGCAGAGCCGAAAGAGGCAAATGATAAGATCAGGCCTATAAGCATGACCTTTACTATGCCGGCCTGGCCGCCTATGAGCTTGACTGCAAAATAGAGGGGAAGGGCTGAAAGGGCAAGCACAGCTAGGACTACAAGCGTATGCACTGCCATTATCGCTGCTATGCTTTCTATCATTTTTTAGAGAATTGAAGATAACCAACTAATATTAAAATGTTTCCATATAAGATGATGCTCAGAAATATCCTTTTTGCAGCATCATAGAATAATCCTGAAGGATATAAATTGATAAGGCTGCTGGATGAGCTGAACATCCATCCGCCCTGCGGAAAGAATATATTATGGAATACAGTAAATATTCCACTAAAATTCAGCTTGATCATGGCCAGCAAAAAAGCAGCTATGGGCAATATGGATAAGCCGCTAAAGAATAAGCAAAAGCCAATGCTCTTAAGAAATCCTTTCCTGTTCAACAGGAATAATGCAGATACAAGCGATATGGCTATTATCCAGGAAAAATAATAGGCAATAGAGATGCCCTGAACCAATCCCCTAACATCATCCAGGTGCGCCATCTCAGACCTGGTGAAAAGATCATCATCAAGCCTTTCTTTTTTTCCCTTGATAAAAAGAAGTATGCCCAGGTTGACATCGTCTATATCTTTTTCAGGAAACTTTTCATATACATCATATTTTTTGAACTCAGCTTTATAAAAATCCCTGTCAAAAGCATTAAGCTGAAAGCTCGTGATGTATGCCAGGATAATGATGCATAGTATAAGGAGCGGTTTTATTGCAGATTTAGCCTTGACTTTCATAAGCCATGACAAGCTTTTCCTGTTTATATAGGTTTGCAAAGAGCAGGTATAATCTCTTAGAATGGAAGAAGCCTCACGAATAACTCCTTCATTCCGGCAGCAGCCTTAATGAGCTTAATGCGCACACAAAAAAGCCCCGTAGAAATCCTATGCTACTACACTGACCATACGCAGAAATTACTTCTTAATTTCTGGTATCCCGTTCGGCTTAGCCTCTGGGATAACCCTAAACTCTGTTTAGGAACATGGTCAGCTCGCT
>JAHWIN010000052.1 GCA_019322475.1 Candidatus Woesearchaeota archaeon | reverse complement strand
GCGAAGCGAAAAACGCCTTGATCGAATTAAATCTGTCCGCCCAGGATCTGAACGAGCTGAAACCAGAGCAGCAGTTCGAGGTCATTGCGGATGCGCTGAAGGGCGTCGAGAACCAAGCCGACAAAGTGCGCCTGGCGATGAAGCTATTCGACAGTGAAGGCGTCAGCTTGCTTCAGACCATGACCGAGGGTGCCGCAGGGTTGCGCGACATGCGCGCCGAAGCTAATGCGCTCGGACTGACGCTATCCCAAGAGGATGCGACCGGCGCTGCGGCAGCAAAAGACGCGTTTGCGCGCTTGCAGGCTAGCGTGTCGGGATTGGGCCTGGCGATGGCTCGCACACTCGGCCCATCACTGGCCGATGTTGCTGACTGGCTGCGTGTAGAGATTCCACGCGCGGTGCACGTTGCAAAAACTGCCTACGAGGAATTTCTACTCAGTTTTTCAGGAATTGAAGAAGCCGCGATCCGGCCAGCCGATGAGTTGAACGATCGCGTTGCGAAGTTGACGGCCCGCATCGCGCTGATGCGTAAGACGATAGAGAGCCCGAAAACACAGCCCGACATCGCAGAAAACTTCAAAATTCAGATAGTCCAGCTCGAACCTATTGACTCTTGAAAAAAGAGGCAAAACCAATACAAGTCAAGAGGTACATGATTTTTTTAAAAAGACTGAGCAATACACAAAAAATGCACTTAGTTTCTTACTTTATTTTAAGATCATTGAGAAAAATGAGAATAATGATGAAATCAAAATCAGTAAGGATATATTCAAGAGGCTGGACGGTTCAAGAGAGAAGTCAGTTTTTGTCTTAAAAGAAAAAATTATAAGGTTTAAGCCTTACATTGAATATTATTCTTTTTTGGGAGTAAGAAAAAAATCTGAAGAATCTGCTAAACTGGTAAAAAAGATATATGATATAAGACAGGATATCAAGAGGATAATCTCCATATTCAATAACTGGTCAAAATTCTTTAAAATCAAACATGACCCAAAACCGACAGAATCCTCAGATGAACTGTCTAATTTGAATAAATCATTAAACGATGATTTATTACTACAAAAATTCCTAAGAGAGCAATTTGGAAATCATTATAAGGATATTTGCTCAGATGTAATCACAGATTTGATTGAGGCATTAAAAGATTTTAAAAAAGACCCCAGCAAATCAGTTAATGATGCTGGTAGGGCGTTAGAAGATTTTTTAAGATTAGATTTTGCTAAATCAATCAATCTAACAAATTGCTCAGGGATAATACAGATTGCCAATGAATTAAACAAACATTCTCTATCAACAAAAAAACATAATGGTTTTATTGCAGGTTTAGGGAATATTAGATCTATGGGGGATGCACACGGAGCAGATAAAAACGAAGGTGAAAGATGGGCTATTAATGAACATAGTGCTTTATTTTATGCTGTCATTATTATTAAAACTATAATCAGTCTTTTAGAATATCAAACTAATAAGAACTTAATATTTTAATCATCGGGAAATTCTAGCTTTCTTTTGGCACCACTGCGTCATACTTCCCTCCCCCCACTCCGCTCATTCGCTTCTTTCAGTGACCAGAAATAAGCTCTGACCTTTGCAGGGGTATCGCTCGTAGGGGTCGGTTCGCCTAACAAGAATTCTGATGTTCATCTCAATAATTTTTAGGGGCTAAGAATAATAGAAGGGGGCTTTGGCTTAGAACTAATCTATATCCATCAATTATGGACAAACAATGCTACTTCAAATTTTCTAAAAAGCTTGATTGGTCATCAACTCCAATAATATAAATGTCATGGTTCGGTTCATATTTATTATAGGGTAAACCAGAATCTTCAGCCAGTTTTGTGGGTACCACGATTCTACTTTCTAACTGGCTTAAACCTGATCGGTTAGTCATCTTATAGGCCGTACAAGTTCCCCTTTCCATTGGAATAAATACTTTTTCACCCTCATATAAACTATTTAAAGAATCCTGTAAATTAAAAGTCTTAAATAATAATTCAATCTGAAAAAATCTAAGATGTTTGCTTGAAGGATTTATTTTGTCCTCTAGTCTATTTGCCAATTCTGTAAATAATTGATTGAGTGCATTCATCTACCCAGGATATCTAAAAGGACTATATAAACCTTTTGTTTTTGTAACCACCTAACAGTTATGAATACATATTTCATGACGAAACGCCAAAGCCCCTTAATTACCTTGACCAATGTATCGCATAAGCTCAGCAATACGGACTTATTCTCAACCGGAGATCGACCCCACTCCGCTCATCCGCTTCTTTCAGAAATTAAGCGCTTCGGAAATCTGATGCCTTGTAATTACTAAAAGGCAGGATTTGTTCAAAAGCTTTTATCTTTTAGTATAGTTTATAGCCTTGCCAACAGAGAAACCCAACAAAAAACCCCTACTTCCCAGAATTAATTACCTCAACTATCTTCTTGAGGTTTTCATTGTTTACAGTTATCGTATAGCCCTGGATTATAGCCTTCAGCTCATCCAGCGTCTTTGGCTGGATGTCCAGTATCTTAACTATGTGCTGGTCCTTAAGCCTTGGGATGTTAAGGGCCTCTATCTTCTTATAGATCTCATCCGAATTCTTTATGATCTCGAAATGCTCCAGGTATTCCTGCGTCCTTGCAGCCCTGAAGCCCAGCTCCTTGTCCCTTTTCTTTATCTTCTCAAGCTCCTGCTTCAATGAGCCCATGCTGATAGGCTTTTCGGATATTATTTCAGATGCCATTTTATGCTTTTTTTAAGTGTACCGGATGTACTATTAAAGTCTTTTGTTTGCTTTGGTCTTTGATCAACACTTCGTAGCACTTTCCTGCCCTGTTCTTTATTATGCCTGTCTTTCCATAGAACCTTGGATGATACATCCCTTTCTGTACGCTTGGCTCTACGCTAAGAAAGACCTTTTCGCCCTCATTGAAGGTCTGGAAATACCTTCTTAAGGACATCCTGCCTTTTTCCCTGCTGTGCTTCCTGAAGAGGCTTCTTGTCTTTCTCCTCAGCCCTCCTTTCTTTTCCATTCTCCTAAGGATTTAAAGTACATTTAAAAAACTTTTGATTTTAAGCGCTGAGCCAAAAAGCAAAACTTTAAGTATGACCAGACTTTCACTTTTTTTGCGATGGTGACTTCGGAGGAGATCCAGCAGTTAGCAGAGACGCTAAAGAATTCAGGATTAGCTGCTTCTATGGAGGATGCCCTTGAAAGGGCAAAATCTATGCTTGGGCAGACGGAAGCCGGAAAAAATAGGGGAGTGGCTGCTGCTGAAAAGAAAGTGGAGCCAAGAGATAATGTTATCCCAGACAGCTCCCAGCAGGTATTGGGCAGCGGTGTTGAAGATAGAACCGATGATGAGCCTTTAGCAGCATCCTGCAGGCCAAAAGAAGAAGATCCTGTAATGGAAAATGCCTGCTGCAATGACAGGTGCAGCTGCCAGGGTTTCCAAAAAGGTGAAGAATCAGCCGGGAAAGAAGATAGTGCAGCTGAAAAACCAGAGAGCAAGCCATCTGAAAAGGATGAGGAAGAGGAAGCAAAGCAGAAGGCGATGCGGGCAAACAATTCTTCACAGTACCAGAAGATAGACCTTACAGAGATATTTAATGTCAATAAGTGAGCTTTAAGCTTCATTTATAATATATACTTATCCGCCGTTTACAGCTATATGATGGGAGAAGGATTCTATAGGGTTGTTCCAATATATGCCCTAAATTAATATTCTCTAAAATATATATTTCATAATAACTATTACAGAATAGTAAGCTTTAAATACTAATTAGTACCACTATGGAATAATTAATTAAAATCTACAATTAAAACCGAGGGGGTATAGAAAAATGAACAAATCATGGATAATAGGCATGTTTTTAGTATTGATCCTGGCTTTTAGCGTGAGTGCTGCATCAGTAAGCATAAGCAGGACAGAGATAACTGATGTGAAAAAGCCTACAGCAGGGTTTTCTCATTCTTTTACGATATCTAATAACGGCACTGCAAACATAACAGACCTTAGGGTCGAGAGGGTAGGGCCGGGCCTTAACGGCTTTAACATAAGCACACTTCCTCATGCTATAGGGAGCACATTTGTCCTGAACACGGCAGAACAGGTCTCATTTACGCTTACAGGGACAGTTCCGGAAGACTTAACCACAAAGGACACACCTTATGAGGATGAGCTTAAGATATATTCAGGGTCTACAGAGCTTGGATCTATAGCATTAAAGATAACTGCAGAGAGCCAGCTTAAGCTTGAGGATGTTAAGTTTATAGTTGACGGAAAAAGCAAGAGCATAAGCGAAGGAGATACAAGAAAGGATGTTCTTCCAGGCTCTACACTGGAGATAGAGGGGGATATTGAAAACGCATTTTCAGATGATGATGATATAGAGATAGAGGATGTGACGATAGAGATAACGATAGAAAAGATAGATGACGAGGGTGATGATGACCTTGAGGCTGATGAAGAGGTAGGGGACATAGATGCAGATGACAAGGAAAGCTTCAGCCTGGAATTTGAGATTCCAGAGGATGTCGATGAAGGGGATTATGATGTCATAATCCTTATCGAAGGAGAGGATTCTAACGGCGCTAAGCATTCAGTCGAATGGGATGATGTCAGGATAAAGGTAGAGAAAGACAAGCACGACATAGTCATAAGGAAGGCGAGCGTATCCCCTGATGAGGTAAGCTGCTCAAGAAGGATAAGCGTTAATGTCGGCCTTAAGAACCAGGGAAGGAGCGATGAGGATGAGGTTGTTGTCCTTATCGAAAGCACAGCCCTTGAGATAAGCAACGAAGACATATCCATAGACGAGATAGAAGAGGGCACAGGCGAAGATACAGAATATGACGGGAAATACACATTTACCCTAAGCGACAAGATAAAGCCGGGGACATATCCTATCGACATAAAGGTATATTACGATACAGACACACTATCTGACTCAGAAACCGTCGACCTTGTAGTCAAGAAGTGCGAGGTAGAGGAGGAAGAGATAGAGGAGGAAGAGGAGGAAGAAGAGGTTGTTGTCGTAGTCAGCCCTCCTGAAGACGAAGGGTTTGAGGATGAGCCTGAGATACTTACAACAGAGGTTATTCCAGAGACAACAGAGGCGTCCCTTCTTCAGTCAGATACGTACCTTTTCATCCTGATGGGAGCAGTAGGGATAGCACTGATCGTGATAATAATAATGATCATGGTGCTCTTTTCGATGAAGAGAAGGGTTTAATCCCTTAATTTTTTCTTTTTTGTTTGTCCTTTCTTGTTTTTCTTGTTTGTATATCATGCACTGCAGATAGGAGCGCTATAAGCCTCATTCTTGGATTTACTGCACAGAAAACTTTAAAAGTAATTTCATATCTATCATTTAAGGGGTGATAAAATGGAATTTCCGGAAGATTTGAGATACAGCAAGGATCATGAGTGGGTCAAGAAGGAAGGCGATTCTTTTATTGTAGGGGTGACTGACTTCGCCCAGAAGCAGCTTACTGACATAGTATTTGTGGAGCTGCCTGAGAAAGGGAAGAAGGCCGAGGCAGGGAAGCAGCTGGCTGTCATAGAGTCCGTAAAGTCTGTCTCTGACGTATTCAGCCCGATAACCGGCGAGGTTGCAGAAGCCAATGAAAAGCTTAGCGATTCCCCTGATATAATAAACAAAGACCCTTACGGCGAAGGGTGGATAGCTAAGCTGAAGGCGGATGATGAGAAGGAGCTTGAGGGTCTTATGCCTGCAGGTGAATACAAGAAGCTTGTAGAGAAGGAAGAGAGCTGATCTTTTTGCACTTTAATCTTACTGGAGGATAGGTGGAACTATGGATTTTATCCCTAATACAGAAGAGGATGCAAAGGCCATGCTTGGAAGCATCGGGATCAAAGATGTTTCTGAGCTGTTCAGGGATATCCCTGATAAGCTGATCCTCAAAGAAGGGATCAATCTGCCTAATGGGGTTTCAGAGGCAGAGCTTAAGGCAGCCCTGAAAAAGATAAGCAGGATGAACGACACTTCTTTTTCATGCTTTTTGGGGGCAGGGGCATACAACCATTTTATACCTTCTGTAGTCAACCACATGATATCAAGAAGCGAGTTCTATACATCATACACGCCTTACCAGCCGGAGATATCGCAGGGGATGCTCCAGGCAATATACGAGTACCAGACCATGGTATGCTCCTTGTCAGGGATGGACGCTGCCAACGCCTCCATGTATGACGGGGCATCTGCCCTTGCTGAGAGCTGCATAATGGCAGCGAACATAACAAAAAGAAAGGAGATCCTTGTTTCCAGAACTGTCCATCCTGATTACAGGGCTGTTGTAAGGACATACTGCAAAGCGCACGGCCTTTCACTTACAGAGATAGGCATGAAAGAAGGGGCAACCTCTATAGAAGACCTCAATGAAAAGATATCAGGTGATACGGCAGCTTTCCTGGTGCAAAGCCCTAATTTTTTCGGCTGCATAGAGGATATAAATGGGATAGAAAAAGAGGTGCACCTGAAAGGGGCTTTGCTTAACGTATGCGTTGTAGAGCCTACATCTTTAGGGATACTAAAGGGCCCAGGGTCATCTAATGCAGACATCTTCCTAGGGGAGGGGCAGAGCTTTGGCAGCAGCCTAAATTTTGGAGGGCCTTACCTTGGGATGATGGCCACAAAACAACAGCATGTAAGGCAGATGCCTGGAAGGATCGTAGGGGCAACAACAGACAAGGACGGCAAAAGAGGCTATATACTTAACCTTCAGGCAAGGGAGCAGCATATAAGACGGGAGAAAGCAGGGTCAAACATCTGCTCAAATGAGGCATTGAACGCCCTGGCTGCTGCAGTTTATCTTTCTGCATTGGGAAAAAACGGCCTTAAGAATGTGGCGGAGCTTTGCCTTCAAAAAGCACATTACCTTGCAGACGAGCTTGAGAAGATAGGGGTTAAGCTGAGATTTGACAATGATTTTTACAACGAGTTTGCCGTCAAGGTTAGTGATGCTGAAAAGGTCAATTCTGAGCTTATTAAGGGTAAGATTATAGGGGGCTTGGGCCTTGGCAAGCACTACCCTGAACTTGACGGCTGCCTATTGCTATGTGTTACTGAGCTTAATACAAAAGAGGATATTGATAATCTTGTGAGGTCTATCAAAGATGCAGCTGATCTTTGAAAAAAGCGCAAAGGGAAGGACAGGGGCAGGCCTGCCTGAACTTGATGTACCTTCAAAAGGGCCTATTGGAACCATGATAGGCAAGGATATGCTCAGGGATAAGCTTGAGCTTCCTGAGGTATCTGAGGTTGATGTAGTGAGGCATTATACTGAATTATCGAGGAGAAACTTCGGCGTTGACAACGGCTTTTACCCATTGGGGAGCTGCACCATGAAATATAATCCCAAGGTTAATGAGGATATATCGAGGTTTTCAGGATTCTTATGCTGCCATCCTCTTCAGCCTAACTGCCAGGGCTCATTAAGGCTTTTGTATGAGATGGAAAAGGCCCTTTGCGGGATATGCGGCATGGACGCTTTTACGCTGCAGCCTGCTGCAGGAGCGCATGGAGAATTGACGGGGCTGATGATAATAAAGGCTTATTTTGAGGATAAAGGGGAAAAAAGGACAAAGATAATAACAACCGACAGCTCCCATGGCACCAATCCTGCTTCAGGCTCTATGTGCGGCTTTGAGACAGTGCAGATAAAGAGCGGAGCAGACGGCCAGGTTGATATGGATGCGCTGAAAGATGCTCTTGATGATGAAACTGCCGCTATCATGCTCACTATCCCTAATACATTAGGCATATTTGAAAAAGACATACTGGAGATATGCAAGATCGTCCATGAGAATGGAAGCTTGACCTACATGGACGGCGCAAACATGAATGCCCTGCTTGGCATCGCCAGGCCGGGTGACATGGGCATAGATGTCATGCACCTTAACCTGCATAAGACGTTCAGCACCCCTCATGGAGGGGGAGGGCCAGGATCAGGGCCCGTGGGCGTGAAAAAAGGGCTGCAGAGGTTTCTTCCCAACCCATCTATCCTAATGGAAGACGGCACATACAGATTCTCTGAGAGCAGGGATTCTATAGGGAAAGTAAGGGCATTCTACGGAAACTTTAATGTTATAGTAAAGGCATTTTCATATATAACTTCCTTAGGGAGGGAGGGGCTTAGGAGAGTAGCGGAGAATGCTGTCCTTAACGCAAATTACCTCAAGGAGAAGCTAAAAAAGCATTATCATCTTCCTTATGATATCCTGTGCAAGCATGAGTTTGTGCTTTCTGACAAGGGCCTTCCTAACAATGTTACAACGCTGGACATAGCAAAAAGGCTTCTTGATCATGGGATGCATCCTATGACAGTATATTTCCCCCTGATAGTGCATGGAGCCATGATGATAGAGCCCAATGAGACAGAAAGCAGGGAGACCTTAGACAGGTTTGTAGAGATAATGATAAAGATAAGGGAAGAGGCCGATAACTGCCCTGAAAAGGTACTTGACTCTCCGTGCACCACTATAGTCAAGAGGCTGGATGCTGTCAGGGCTGCCAGGGAGCTGGACCTTAGGCATGTTTTTAAGTGAACTGCTGGCTTCATAGGATACTGTGCTGCTATGGGCGGAATAAACCTAAGATCCTTTTAGGAACATCATCTGCACGAAAAAAACTTTTTTCTAAGGATAAACCCTATCCATGGAACAGACGGTTGAATTTTCAATATCGCCAACTTTAAACAATATTTTTATATGCCTACTCCCTTCCTTTAAGAAATGATCAAAAGATGAAACTCAATAAAAAAAATATCCACATTATCCTTCTTATCCTAATAGTCTTTACTACTTTTTTGGCTTATTCAAATACCCTCAAAAACAGTTTTGTATGGGATGATCCTGAATTCATACTTGAATGGTATGAGATAAGGAGCCTAAAAAATATCCCTTCATTCTTTAAAGGAGCTGTCCCTTTTGAACATTCAGGGGTTTACAGGCCGATAAGAAGCGTGTTTTATTCTATCAGCTATAAGCTATGGGGGGTAAATCCATCAGGGTACAAGTTCCAGGCGATATCGATACATCTTTTATGTACGATACTTGTCTATCTCATCGCCTTCCAGCTTACCAGTAAAATAGGGGTGGCATTCATGTCTTCTGTCCTATTTGGCACGCACCCTATCCATACAGAAGCGATCAATCTTGTTGCTGCAAGTTTTGATGTTATCGGGATCATTTTTGTTCTTGCCTCATTCTATATGTACTTAAGAGCGCAAGCCAGCCCCAAAAGGCATCACCTTTACCTAACCGCTTCGGTCATATTGGCATGGGTTTCTTTTTTTAGTTATGAGTTTGGCTTAACTCTTCCTTTTATGATCTTGCTGCACGATATCTGCTTTAAAAGGATAAAAGTGCATAAGGATAAAAGGCAAAACAGCCTTGATGCTGAAAATAAGGCATCCTTTGCCAAACCTAATGGGAATGTCTTACGAAAGCTAAAGGAATATTCTTTTTATCTTATCGGAGCTTTTGTTTATTTATCCATAAGGGTTTTTGCCCTTAAGATAGGCAGCAGAGGGAGTTACCTTGCCGGCAGCTTTTACCTCACCATGATTACGATGGCCAAGGCCTTTTTTAAATATATCCTGCTGTTGATATTTCCTATCAACCTAAGCGTCAATCACACTATCCCAGGGGGGATATTATCCCTGGTCTATCTGGACTTTAACGAAAAGGCGATTCTGGCGCAGTCTATCTTTGATCTGAATACCCTGCTCCCGATAGCAGCAATCCTTTTTTTGATAATATTGGCCTTAAAAGGGATCAAGAACTATCCTTTGGCCTCTTTCTGCATAGGCTGGTTTTTTATTGGGCTGTCTCCAGTCTCAAATATAATACCCCAGGCTGCAATCTTATCAGAAAAATACCTTTACTTATCTTCTTTTGCTTATTGCCTGCTGCTTTCTTTTATCTTTTATTGTTTTTATAACTTAGCCAAAAGAAATAAGATAAAGCCTGTAAAGGTTCTTTTGGCCCTGTCTTTTGTTTTTATAATCCTGTCTTACTCCTTTTTGACCTATTCCAGAAACAAGGATTTTAGAGACTCGCTGGCATTATGGTCAAAGACGGTGGAACAGGCACCAGGCAGCGTCATCGCCCATGATAATCTGGGCATGGCCTACCATAATATGGGCGACCTTGATAATGCTGTCAGGGAGTTTAAGGCTGCTTTGGCTATCAAATCAGACCATCATAAGGCCTATAGCAACCTTGGCGTCTCTTATTACGAGCTGGGAGACCTGGATTCAGCAATTACAGCCTATAATTCCGCTATATCCATAAATCCAAATGATGCAAAAGCCCACAATAATCTTGGAGCAGCGTATTACAAGAAAGGATATACAGATCTAGCAATAGAAGAATATAAGATAGCATCTTCTATCAACCCAAATTATATTCATGCTATCTTTAACCTAGGCAATACGTACTATCATGCAAAGAAAGAGATCGATCTGGCTATAGCAGAATACGAAAAAGTTTTAGCCATCGACCCCAAAAATGAGATAGCAAGGAAAAACCTGAAAAAGGCGCTTAACAGGACAGCTTATAATAAAAGGCATCAATAGTTGAGCAATTCATGCTCTTTTATTAATAAGCAAAGAGCATTAATTATCGCCCAAATGTTTGTGCTCTTTGCTATAGCCTAAACAAGCCCCAATAAATATATTATGCTTGCTTCTTGTTATCTTAAGCCTTACTTTTCCTTTGTTTTTTCTGCAGCCGGGTATAGATATCGACCTTCCCTCTGCAACAGCTATCATCTCTCCTTTGACCCTTCCAGGGCAGACTATGTCTGCTTCTATTATATCTCCTTTCCTGAAAGGCTTTGGCAGGGGCTTTGTCTTGACTATCATGAAATCCTTAGGAGATTTTATCAGCTTCACATCAAACCTACCCTGCCAACCCCTTAACATCTCATAGAACCTGTCAAAGCTTATCTGCTTTACAGGGTTTCTTCCCATCCTGTAGTTGAGGAAGTTCTGTATCCCTATATCTGCCCCTATCTCTACGGCAAATTCTATTATCTTAGGGATCTCTGTTTCATTGACCCCCGGAACAAGCACAGGAGTTATTATAAGGCTGACATCTTTTTTGGAGATGTAACTGCATATCTCTTTTGCCTTCTTTGCAGAATAGGCGGTTCCTGCAATCTTCATCGATATCTTTTCATCAAGCGCATTAAGGGAAAAGTTAAAGCGGGTAAGGCCTGCATCTACAAGTTCGTCAACCTTTTTTTTGGTCAATAAGACACCATTAGTATCTATCGATATGGTGCTTACAGCCTTTATTCCGGATATATCCCTTATAAGGTCAGAAAGGGGGGAGTAGAGCATAGGCTCTCCCTGGGAAGCGATGTGCGCCTCTATAGACCCTGCTTTTTTGAACCTTATCAGCCCCTTAAGCTCTCCAATAAGATAATCCTTTTCCACAACAAAATCAACCGGCCTTTTGTCCTCATCAACAGAGCAGTATATGCACCTGAGGCTGCATCCTGTTATCGGCTTTATCTCTATCACGTTCGTGTTCCTGTCTATTATCCCAAAAGAGACGTTTCCTATGAGGGGGATGCCTGAATTCTTATGGACATATATCGTTCTCTTGCCGTTTATGCTGTTCCTGAGCTCCTTAAATCCCTTTTCCAGAAGAAGATAAAGCTTCCGTTCTGCCTTTTCTTTTGAGATGCCCTTAAAGGTTATGCTTTTATCATCTAATGAAAAATCAGCTATATGCTTCAGCTTTTCTTCTGGGATATAAAAACGGAATATCCTGAGGAAGCTTACCTTTACCTTGCCATCTTCATTCTCAAATGACAGGTCATCAAAGCTTATCCTTGCCATACTGATGAATATTGCTGCAGCTTTAAAAATATTATGCTTGAGCCTATAAATCTTTAAATATGGATATGTATTGCCCTAATAAGATATGGGACAGGAAGACAAACCGGAAGTCACTATAACATATGAGACCCTTTTTGCACTTCTAAGGACAGAAAAAGAGAGGAGTGAGCTGCAGAAGCTGGACAGCTCTTTCTTTGCAAATATACTGGTGTACCTGAAGGACAAGAAAGCCCTGATAACCAGGCAGACAGAGGGTGCCATGCAGCCAGAGGAAAAAAGGAAGATAGAGGAGCAGCTTGAGAACGTAAAGAAGATCATAAAGGAGATCTATGACAAGAGGGAGAAGAAGATAGTTGCGCTGGCCATAGAGAAGAGCAAGAATACCTCCGCTATAATAGATAATTCCGCTTTCCTAAGAGAAGAGGGATGCCTTTTTAGGAACATAATGGACGTTCTTATGCAAAGCAGAAAGGACATACTTATGAACCTCATCAGCCTTAAGGAGCCAGCCTCTCCGAGCAGAAGGGCAGAAGGGCAGAAGGATGAAGAAAAAGCTGAAAAGAGCAGGCCAGCTGAGAAAAAAGATACAAAACTTGTAAGGTTCTTAAGCTCTGTACCCCGGTTTGTGGGAAGGCAGCTGGAGGAGTACGGGCCTTTTGATGAAGAGGATATAGCTTCCCTTCCCATGGAGATAGCGAACGTCCTGATAAAGAAGGGCAGGGTAGAGGAGATCAGCGAGGATTAGCAGATATCACTTTTGGCTTAGGATTCTCTTGATCCTGAGCTCGTTTTCGATCTCTTTCTGGGCACTGCTGGAAGGAAATCTTTCTTTCTTTATCTTCAACAGGCTCATGTAATAATCGCTTTTCCTCTTGTCCAGTACAGGATGGTGCCTTATAACTATGCCTGTCTTTCCTATCCTTCCTTTGGCTTTTTTTATGGATTCCCTTATCGTTTCGTGTACAGGGTAGATGAACCTCATCTTTCCATCGTTCCTGAATGCCCTGCAGATGCCCCTTGTGAAGATGATTTTGCCCTTATGATATGTCCTTTGGACAAGCCTGTATCCGAGGATGTTCTCTTTTCTTTCCTTTATCAGCAGTTTCAGCCTGGCTATGTCTTCCTTAGATATTACTTCGTCAGGATCAAGGGCAAGTATCCAGGGCATGGATGCCTTGCTTATGGAAAAGTTCCTTGCAGCAGAGAAGTCATCTTTCCACCTGAAATCATAGACATTGTCAGTAAATGACCTGGCTATATCTATTGTCCTGTCCTTAGAGCCTGTGTCAACTATTATTATCTCATCTACGCTTTTTTTTATAGGGGTAATGCATGATTTTAGAAGTTTCTTTTCATCCCTTGTTATCATGCACAGGCTTATCTTTTCTTCCATCATCTTTTTTCAGATCCTCATCAAAGCAGACAAGCAGGTGGTCCCTGAACTTTCCAAGGAAAGGAGAGAACTTGTTCAGGCCGAGAAAAAAAGTATAGTTCTTTTCAAAAAGCTCTATGGACCTTTGCTGGCTTATGCCTTCATTTACTTCATAGTCATAGTTTGGGTCAAAGATATCCCCGCTTTCCCTTATAGAACTTATCTTAAAGGGGCTTATGTTTTTTTCTATCCTTGAGTTTCTTGTCAGCCTGAACAGCCCGGTGAACTGCAGGTCGATAAGGTCCCTGTTTCGGTCCAGCCATCTTATAGTCTTGTTGTATTCTTCCTCTGTCTCTGTAGGGAAGCCGCCGAATGCATAGACAGCGTTCCTTATCCCTGCAGCCCTGCTTTCTTTCAGGATGTTCTCTACCTCTGTTATTTCAGTTCCCTTGCCTATAAGGTCAAGGACCCTCTGGCATGCAGACTCAACACCCCATAGTATAGATGTACATCCTGACTTTTTCATCTTTTGCAGAATATCCTGATCAAACCCTTTCGGTCTTGCCTGTATATAGTACCTTACCCCTAGCTTTTCTTCTATCATCCTTTCGCTTATCTTCCTGAATATGACAGGGGAGGCCATCTCATCTGCAAAGCAGAAGAATCTTGCCTTATACTTTTCTTTCAGGAACCTTAGCTCTTCTATCAGCTTGTCAATCTTCTTTGGCCTGTACTGCATGGCTCTTGAATCATAATCTGCGCAGAAGCTGCATCTTTTCCAGGCGCACCCCCTTGAAGCAAGCGTCGTCAGGACCCTTGCAGGGCAGAAATAACCGTCAAGGTCAAAGCCTGAGAAATCAGGGGGAGGCATCTCATTTATGTCTATGTTTTCTTCCCTGTTCCTGATTATCTTTCCGTCTTTTTTATAGATTATGTTGCTTATATCTTCCCTGCCTTTTCCATCCATTACCCCCTGCAGGGCATTCTCGCCGTCTCCGTTGACTACAAGGTCTATGAAATCATACCTAAGGAAAGATTCAGGGAACATCCTGACAGCAGCCCCTCCTATGATTATCTTGGGGGCAATCCTCTCTTTCAGCTCTTTTGCTATAGCCAAAGCATAGTATATCTGCTCTCTTGTAAGAACAGAAAATCCTATAATATCAGGCCTTTTGCTTATTATCTTTCCTGTAAACGGAGAAAGGCTGCCTGAAATGTCAGCTTTGCCTTCAATGTATCCCTTCAGCAGAGGCACGTTTGCATCGAATACCTTTTCAAAGAGGTAAAGGAACTCGTTTGCGCAGGGGTTGTAGACAGAAGGGTTGAAGAAATCACTGCTGATGCTTTCAGAGGAGCCTTTAGGATCATGCCTGAATATAGATATTGATTTTCTTATCAGCTCTACGGACCTTTTGTTTTTTTCCCGGTTATCGTAAAGGCTAAACTTTCCTTTTAGGTAGTTGTCTGCAACAGCATCATAAAAATCGAGATTAAGGTCTGCAACATCAACCTTTTTACCAAGCTCCTCTTCAATGCAGCTTTTCAGAAGGGCTATCCCCAAAGGAGGGGAAGTAGGGGTAAGCTGCGGGGGGAATGAAAGGCATAATCTCATGCAGGATAAGAAACTGGAAACTTATTTAAACCTTCCTTAATCTTTTTTTCTTCCAAAGATAAAAAGGGCGAGAATAATTGCAGAGAACAATGCCAATATTGCAAGGGCAGGCGACCTGAAGGACTTGCCTGTTCCCACCGCATTGCCTGTAGGGGAAAGCAGGGGCGTAGCCTCTTCTTTGACAGTTATCATGTTTTTCATGCCATAAGGAAACGTTAAGCACCTGTACTCCCCTTCTTTCAGGAACCTATAGGAAAATGAGTCTCCTGACTTCAGGCTTGGGCTTATCGCAACCCTGGAACCTTCAAAGTAGCAGGCTATCTGGTAGTCCCTGTCATCCTCCTTTGTCCAGGTAACTTCCTCATTAATATTTATCGTCTTTTCTGAAGGATAGAATGAGTCCTCTCTTATGATTATGCTGTTATCTGCAGCCTTGTCCCGCTCTGCCTGCTCTTCAGCCATGATCTCTTCTGGCTTCTCTATAGGCGTTTCCTGCTGAGCAGGAACTCCGGCTTCTTGTCCGGCAGGCTCTTCAACAGGCTTTGCTACATCAACCTCTACGACCGGGGCGCATGATGCTAACAGTATGACTGCAGCCAGAACAGCTATGATATGCCATCTCATACCCTTTTTTTATGTGAACGACTATAAAAAGCTTTTGGTGGGCGGTTTGGAGACGATTATGTTTTGAGTATTTTTTCTTTTAGAGAAATTCCTTATCTTTCCTAAACTGGTAAAGTTCCATAATCTATAATAAAAGACATCAATAATTGAGCAATTCATGCCTTTTATTAATAAGCAAAGAGCATTAATTATTGCTCAAATGTTTGTGCTCTTTGCTATAGATATATCCATATTTTAAACAACTATGAATCGGGAAGAACCGTAACCTTAAACTCATCCTCCTCAGGGGATGAAGGCTCTGTAGGGTTTGTAATTCTAAGGTAAAATGTTCCTGTAAATCCCAAATTTGGAGTGGTGCTGGAACAGCTTATTATCTCGCTATCTTCTATTTCGCAGATTATGTAATCAGGATAGTTACTGAATTTTCCGAGTTTTGTATCATAATCATCTGGATCATTTCCTTTGATCTCATAGGTATAGTCCTGAAATTTTTTTTGCGTCCCTTCCTTGCCTTTTGGAACCTTCCATACTGGCTTGTTAAATATATTATTCTTTTTCCAGTTACCCTGCTTTTTTAGGGTAATTATAAAGGAAGATAGGTCAAGGTCAAACTCTTCAATATCTTCGGGCACTTTATCAATGTCTTCCTCTGTTGTTTCTGTAACAGAACTTTCGCTGGCGACAGTGACAGCTAATCCAGCAGACTTAAGGACATCTGCACAGTATCCTGTTATGTCCTGGTCCAGGATATAGCTTATTATTGTATCTTCCTTTATCTCGTTGAAATGCCACATCATCAGCGGGTCATGGTCTATGTTTTGCTGGTAATCATAGTCTCCTTCCATGTCCTGTATGTTGCTTAGGTTATAGCCAGAGCCCTTTGGCATCTGCTCGATAAGCTTAAAGTGGCTAACATCCCCTTCAGGGCTTATAAGGATCTCAACAACAGTCGTTCCTGGCTCTTTTCCGCAGTTGCATCTTCTTGATATCCTTACCTTGTCTTTTGTCTCGTTGAAAATTTTCATCTCTTCATCTAATGTACCCTGAGGACACCCGTCACAATCCTCGTAATTGATAGCTTCCTCTATTATCATCTTTGCAGTATCATAATCGATGTCGATAAGATCAAACGTGCAGTCAAACTCGCACCTTTGGTTGCTGACCTCTGTTGAAGGCCCCCTGCTTCCCAGATACAGGTCCAGGTCCTGGTTTCTTGTGTCAGAGCATACAAAATACGGCTTTTGCAGATCGATGTCTCCTGTCTCAAAAGAGTCAATCACCTCGCCGTCCTTCACCAGAAATGCATTTTTTCCAGAACTGCTGTTTATAGCGTCCTTGATAAGGGGAAAATTGTACAATGACCTGTAAAGCCGGCTCATATTCTTTTCCCTATCCACAAGATAAAGCTGGTCTGCTCCGCAGGGAATCTCAAAGCTTTCCGCCTGGATGCTCCCTAAGCCGCCGCCGACATTTTCGACAGACGATCTAAGGTTCTGCCTCAAAAGAGCTATCCCTGTCTGGCATGAAGCGCTTCCTATCTTATTGAAAGCGTTTATCCCAAAGAAGAGGATCATGACCACTATAAGCCCTATAAGAATATACCTGAAAAGGCTTCCATAGAGCTGAGCCTTTTTTTTCATCTTAGCAACATACCCCTTTTATTGGTTTATATATCTTTTCTTTTTCTGAGCTGTTAATTTAGCGTCACCTAGAAGAATAAAAAATTACCAAATCATCAATAGCCTTATTTTTCTTTAATAAATTCACAAAGATTTTTTTCATTTAAAAAGTCAAGATGTTCGTCCCTATCTCTGACTTCACAAGCCATTAATTCATATAATGGAGTTTTTTTCATTTTCAATCCTCTGAAACCTGATAGGATATCTCATCCAGCTTTAGCTTAGTTCCATCTTCAACAAGGGCTACAAGCCTGTATCTGGTTTCGCTTGAGACGTCCATGCTTATAAAACAGGTTTCTGCACATTCGTCCTTGAACAAACCCTCTTTTAGGTAGTGATAGTCTTCTATCTCCTCAAAAGACCCTTTCTCCAGAAGGCGGTCAAGGGGCTTTATGATCAGGATCTTACTTTCATCATACCCTGCAATTGCATCATCTTCCACAGCCATCCCTGTAATCCCCAATATGCCTTTCTCGTTTTCCTTTTTCTCTGCTACATTACTGAATATAAGGACATTTTGGCCTGTTCCTGTATCGATATAGACTTTTGCCTGGCCTTTTCCTATGACCTCTCCTGAAAGCCTGATAGAGTTTATTGTGAATGGCTTAGCACTATTTGATGTCAGTATAAAATTCTGGCTTTCAGATATTGCCATGTTTAGGTCCTGCTTGTAGATGCTTGAAGATACAAATCCAGTTATTCCAAAAAAGCCCTCATCTCCAGAAAAGAAAGATAATATGATGCCTAGCATAATAACAGATAAGATGACCACAACGGGCAGACTATTTTTTTTCTCCCTTGACGGTTTTTTTCTTATTTTAAGTCACTTTTATTGATTGTTTTACAGCAAGTATATATATCTTTCTATGGTTCCCTGAGTATCTATTATCGACGATAAGGCTGCCACCAAAACCAGGGTATGGGCAAGCATAAACCCCTAAAACCGCTCTTTAGGGTGAAAGACCCTTCCTTATCCTTTCTGAAAGGTTTGGCCAAAAAAATATTTTTTAGGCTTTGGAAACAACAGGCAAACCTTTCTTTTGAATGAGGGGGCCTATCTACTATGCCCTCTTTTCTTTTTTGTTTTTCTGCTTATACCTCCTTTTAGCTTTACTCTGCACTTTTTTAACAGCCCAAGTTTTGCTGTGAGATAAACACCAAGAAGCAAAGCAATCATCATTATGAGGTATGCTGTCTTTGGGCTTTTTCTTGGAAGCACCATGATGTCCATCCCTGTTGCAGCTATCAGGTCTCCAAGCCTGCAGGGCCTGCAGGAGCCCCCACAGTCTATCCCTTTTTCATCCTGGTTCTGCATCCGGTCATAGCATGTTTCGCATGGCGGGCAAAGCCCGCCGCAGTCTATTCCCTCCTCACCATTATCCTGGACCAGATTATAGCATTGGGAGGCAAACTCACAGCTTTCATATTCGCTTGGCTTTTGCTTTTCTGTTCTGCAGCTGTTTAGGTCATGGCACTCCCTTTTCATCATCCCTTCAGAGCAGATAGACCATGCCGTGCACTGCCATAGCTCTTCACAGTATCTATCGCATGTCTGGAATTCCTTTGGCTTCAGGCTTTTTGTCCCGCATTTGCTGAAGTCAAAGCATTTTCTTGTCTGGAAGCCGTCCTTGCAGCTGCTCCAGCTTCCGCATATCCAATTTTCCCTGCATAGGCTTAACACATTTAACTCAACATCCTGGCCAGAGGCAGCTGTGCCGCCTCCGCCTGTCCCGCCTACTACATCATTTTCCTCAGAAACCTCTGCATCGAACGATATCGAGCTGGAGGATTCCATTATGTTTCCGAAATCATCCCTGCACAGGACATAATAATCTCCGGAGGTATCCCTGCTGTAGGATATCGATCTTGAATGTTGTATGCTGCTTCCGCTCATGGAATATCCCATGCTGCTGAAAGAGACATCATCAACATCATACCTGCATGAGGCATCCTCATCAGTCATCACTGTAAGAGTTACTGATACGGTGGTTGTGCCGCTGTAAGATACGCTTATCATATCTATCCTCGGAGGGGAATTGTCATCTGCCTGCTGGACTGCAGAATGGTTAAGGCCGGTAACCTTGAGCCTTGTCCCGTTTATCGTACAGTTATAGTTTCTGGCAGAGCCAGGGCACCTTACAAACGTCTCGTGCTCTTCCTTGCAGGTGCTGCTTATGTTAGATATGGACTCTGTTTCTGCGTCCTTTACGCACACGCCGTCGTAATCGGATATATTATCCAGGTAAAATGTTTTTGTGGAATCCAGGCTTATCCCGCTTATTATAAGCGAGCCTATGGAATCCTCATCATTTTTCTGGACAGTTATATTTGTCAGGTCCAGTATGCTGCTGTTGCTGAAAGAGAAGTTGAACTCTATCAAAAGGGTGTTATTTTCAAGAAGTTCCACTACAGCTTTTTTTCTGAACCTTTTGTTAAGGTTTGAAGACCTGTTTACTCTTATCATAAGGCTTCCGATGTCTGTCTTTACGTTTGATGGGCTGCCTTTAAGGAAATCCTCTGTGTCATTTATATCATCATTGTCATCATCCTCATCCAGGCTGTCTGGAATCCCATCATCATCTGTATCCTTAAGGCGTGTGGAAAAGTTCCATACAAGGTCATAGCCCAGGCTTGGCCCTGATTCGCTGCTTATCCCTGCTGACAGGTTTACCGTATAGGTCTCGTTGTTTTTCAGGAACCTATGGGGATTAAACCTGGCTTTCTTATCATTTTGGTAATACTTTATCTTTCCCCTTACAGCACTGCCGTTGCTGTCTCTGACCAGGAAGGTAGAATGATTCAGGGAACCCTCTTCCATATCCATGCTGAAAAAAGCGGTTATATCTGCCTTTTCAGACACATTTACGCTGCTGTTTGCAGGGCTAAAGCCTGTTATTTCCGGGAACTCAGGAGGTGCTGTGAAATTCAGCGTTGCACTCCTGTTAATGCCAGAGAAGCCGCAGTTGCCTGCATTATCACACGCCATAACATTCCATATGAATGAGCTGTTTGTCAGGTTCAATGTGAAGCTGAAGCAGGAGGAGGCGCTGCTTAAGGCTGCGCTCTTGTTCGCTTTCCATGCTCCGCTTATGTTATGGTATAATGTAGCATTCTTCAATGCTATGCTGTCAGATGCTGTTCCGTTGAATATAACAAGGGTGTGTTCTGCTGAATCATTCTCATAGCTATCCTCCGGCTTGTCCAGCATTATGATCGGCTTAGTCAGGTCCAGGGTGAAATTGATGCTCTCATTTTTAGATGATAGTGATCCATTGTAAAGGCTTACATCTAAGGTGTAGGACCCTTCGGAGGCCCAGAATGTCATGTTTGCCCTTGAGCTTTGGTTTAATATCCCGTTTATGTAGTAGTTTATAGTTATAGGCTCATCGCCTATGCTTCCCCCAAGGCTGATGTTAATGCCTAAGGGCTGCTTGTTTGTGTATGTATTATGGGCAGGGCATATTATCTCAAGCTCCTTGTAGCTCAGGTTTATGAAGAGAACATCCCAGATAAGCTCGTTTTCTGAGGGGGGTCCGCCTCTTTGCTCAGCTTCGGATTTTATGGATACGCCTGTTGCAGAGCTGCCGAAGAAGTCAGAGCAGGACCAGTCGTCAGATGATGTTATGTTTGAGCATATCACTCCCGGGTCTGCTGATGTTCCCGGACACACTTCAGTTATAGGATAATAGCTTGCTCCCCCATCATTGTCAACGCTTATGTTACAGCCATCTATGGATGACGGCTCTCTCCACCACTCATAGCACAGGAAAACTTTAGTTATAGAATGGCAGTACTTTACGCTTCTGTTTGTCATGTTTATCCTTATGCCTGCATAACCATCTCTTGAATAGGTATGGCTTTCACTTAGCCCGTCATCACAGCTAAGAAGATCTCCTCCTATTCCGCAGGCAGAAGGATATGCTCCGTCACACAGGCCTCCAAAAGAGCCTTTTGATGCATTGTCCTCTGCGCTGCATGACTGAGCCTTTAATATCGTTTCTCCGTCAGGGTTTGCGATTATGCTTTGGGCATATACCCCTATAAACAAGGATATGAGGAATAGCACGGCCAATAACAGGATTCCGGATTTGCCTGTTCTTTTTCTTTCTTTTCCTGCCATCTTACTTGTTTATCTCTTTCAGCATTATATTGCCGTCCCTATCTTCTATGAACCTTAACTTTACGCCAGCTTTCCATTCCTTGGATTCAACTAAGTCCTTGGGTATGGTTATCCTGTACTGGTCTTTGTAAGAAACTATTTTCATTTTAGATTAGTACTAAATTATTGCTTTTATAATATTAATTTAGTAAGTTATTAGTATTAATTATTGCTAAACTATAAAAATCTTTCTTTTTTCTTGGCTACACTTAACAATTAGCAATACGAAAAGATCCAGGCATAGCGGCTATGGGCTGCAAGATCTTTTTTGCAGTCAGCTGCATTTAGCTGCTCTAACAAAAATTCCATAAACCAAGACCTCCTGCCTATAAGATCTTAAGATGCTTCTGATACCCCCTATAAAAGGAGGATAGGACTATTAATAAAATTTGCTAAGATTGGCACAGGGCATCAACAAGAAGCAGCAGGGGGCTTTTCTTTGGCCAATACCGCAAAACTTTAAATACTTGTTTTCAGTCCAATGATCTCATGAAGAAGATAGCTCAGGGGGCAGAAGCAAGGATATACCTTACAGACAGCAGGATAATAAAAGACAGGATAGAAAAAAAATACCGGATAAAAGAGATAGATGAGAGGATAAGGAGATCCAGGACAAAGAGGGAAGCGAAGGTATTTGAGAGATTGGCCTTGATCGGTTTTCCTGCTCCGAGGATGATAAGCACAGACAGGAAAGAGAAGATAACCATGGAGCTTATAAAAGGCCCTAAGGTTAGGGACGTGCTTGAAGATAGGGATCATAGGAAACTTTCAGAAGAGATAGGCCGGAAGATAGCTGTCCTGCATGATAACGGAATCATCCATGGCGACCTTACTACATCTAACATGATAATAGGTGATGAGATATTTTTTATAGATTTTGGGCTGAGCTTCTTTTCACACAAGGCAGAAGACAAGGCTGTCGATCTTCACTTATTGAAGCAGGCCCTGGAGAGCAAGCATTATACTATCTGGGAAAAGTGCTTCAAGGCTGCCTTGAATGGGTATACAGACGAGTCAAAAGACGGTCCCCTGGTTGTCAAAAGGCTTGAGGCAGTTGAGAAAAGGGGAAGGTACAAGGGCAAGAGGGGAAAGGGCTGATATCCCTTGGAAGATTTTCTTAGTGAAATGAGGCATAGGTTCCAAAATAATCTTCTGGAAATTGGCGTATAGGCTCAATATCACTATCTTATACAGCTTCTGACAAACCCATAGAACAAAGGAGCAGGGTCTTCAAGGCTGCTCCTGAATTCAGGATGGGCCTGCGTTGCGCAGAAATACCTCAATCCGGGAAGCTCTAGGAATTCCAT
>JAHWIN010000051.1 GCA_019322475.1 Candidatus Woesearchaeota archaeon | reverse complement strand
AGATATAGCTGCTGCTCAGCCCTGCCAGGGCTATAGTTGAATAGAGCGGCATGGAAACTATGAGTGCTATCATAAACGCTGCTATAATCCCTATATCTTTGTTTTGCATCTTATTCGTACCTTAAATTAGCTGCACCTGCATGTTTTTTAGATAGTGTTTCAATGTCCATAGCTTTTGCCATATCTCCGATGGTCCTTTGCTCTTCAGGTATCTCATAAAGGTTGGGGGAAAGGGCGTAGAATATTATGGTGTCTGAATTTTCCAGATTGTAGTTGTTGAAGGTTATGTTTGCATAGAGCCCTCCGCTTAGGTCGGGCTGGGGAAGGTCCTGGCTTTCTATATACTGGCCCTCAAATGTTGAGGCAGGGATGGTGATTTTTTCATCCCTAAGGACCATTATAGTTGCCTTATATTTTCCGGCAGCTATTATCATGCTTGAAGGCCCTTCCTGTGTTCCATTGTATGATCCTCCTGTCTGAAGCCGTTCTTCATCCTCTGAGCCTATCTTTTCCAGAAGCACGACTGCCTCTTCGTTTGAGCTTAGGTTTTTTATTCCCCCCACATTCCAATATTGGATATTGCCTGATTGTACCTTTTCTATCATCCTTTTCCTTACTATGAATCTTTTTGCAGATCTTGGATTGAGGACAAACGGAAGGTCTGCGGAATAATCCGGCTCAATGTCTATCTTAATGGATCTTGAAAGATAGCCGTCTTTTACTATCGAGAGCACGCCTCCTCCGAAGCATGACGGGAACTTAGCCGTAAGGGAGCCGCCTTCTGTTTTCCCTATGCTGCAGCTTTCCCCTCCGCAGGAATATACTGCATCTGCATCATCTATGGGGTAGTCGTCAGGGTCGTGGACGGTTATGTATACGTTCCCTGAATCCCTTTTATCATCATCACAGTAGCCTGAGGCTTGAGGTGAGGGATCAGGGGGGGCTAGATAGTCTGCAGGCATTGCCTGGTTGTCTCTCATGTTGGATTCCATGAGGAAGTTAAATGAATACCCCTGGCCGCCGAATGCAGAGGGGTCTTCGATCAGAACCTGGATAGGGAAGCTTATGTCATAGGAGAAGCTGTACCTTTGGATGCCTATGAGGGTAAGGAGGTTTGAGGAGAATGATTCAGGCCTGCATGCCCCCCCTTCACACCCCATATCAAGGTATATGGGCCACCAGCTTGGATGATAGATAAAGCTTGTGCTAAGATCATAATATTCTCCCTGGACAGGTATGAGCATGCCTAAGTTGTACAATGCGCTGCTTAATTGGCCTCCCATGAAATAGGGGATATAGTTTGCTGTATTGCTCACTTTCAGCGTCTGGACATAAGATGCAAGCATATTTTCAATGTTTTCTTTTACTTTTGCTTCCTGCCATACGGTCTCTCCGCCGAATTTGATCACAGTTTCGTGCATAGGGGGGAGAAGGTCTTCTTTTATTCCTGAGTATCCTACGATAAGGTTCTTAAGGTGGCCTTCTAAGTACCTGTATTGGCTCTGCAGCAGGGATATCTCAGATGCCAGCTCATATATCTTTTTAAGATTGACATCTGACCTTGCCAGGAAACCTGAGATCTCTGCTGTTCCCTGCCTGCTCACTTCCAGGGGGTAATCTGCCAGAGCGATTACCTCTTCATCATTTACGCTTACTGTTGCGCTTATAGGGCCAAGCTCCCTTATATCAAAGCCCTGCTCTTTCAGGACGGCGAATCCGGAAAGGCAGCTGTCCAGGCTTTCCTCTATGTAATCCTCAAGCTGGCTTTCTACCGATAATGGGCCGCCTCTCTTGTGCAGGTAAAGCACATTCTCAGGGACAAGGACAAAGCTGCACGTTCCTGAACAGGAGTTTTGTGACTTAAGATAGTTCCAGTAGGCTATGCTTAGGCCTGAATCAGGGTCCATCCTTGCAGCGTCTGATTCTGTCGGGTCATCAGATGTTACAAGGCCGTGCCTGCTTGGATTTATGAATCCGCCTGTGTCTCCGATCTTTTCTATCCCTTCTTTAAGGGTCTCTTCAAGGCACCCTGATATGAATCCAGCTACGGATGAGAATTCAGAAGGTATCTCTTCAAGGGCAGACTCGATCTCAGAGGTGATGCCTGCTTCAGTCCTGCTTTTTCTTACAATGGAATAGGCTCCTATACCTATGATAAGCAGTATCCCTATTATTATGAATATAGTCATCTGCCCTTTTTTGCTTCTGGCTATCCTTATCTTTTCTTGATCTTTCATTTAAGGTCCTCAAATCCTTTCTGGATGAGCTGCAGGTCGTACATCTTCTGCTCCATAAGCTCTCTTGCAAGCATGGATTTTTTCTTGCCCAGCCTTTTAGCTACCTTAGAAAGAAGCCTGT